>JBPYFB010000106.1:0-52132 GCA_051986465.1 Rugosimonospora sp. | reverse complement strand
GTGGACGTCCGCAGGGCCAGAGCTCCTCCGCGAGCTCACGAAGATCTCGATGCGAGCCGGCGCACGGGGACCCCAGAAACAGCGAAAGAGCCATATCTGTCAATGGGATATGGCTCCGAGCTGCGTGGGCGATACTGGGATCGAACCAGTGACCTCTTCGGTGTGAACGAAGCGCTCTCCCGCTGAGCTAATCGCCCGCAACGAGGGACGACTGTACCCGATCGGTGCCGGTACGCGCATCCACGGGTCAGGAGAGCTCCCGTCACACCGGTACCACCAGCCTCACGGACACCCGGTCCGGCCGTCACCATCGTGCACCGCTGGGCGTTAGCGGAGTGAGTCGACGTCCTCGCGACGGGAAGCGGGCCGAATCAGTACTAGCACAGAAGAGACCGGTTTGCCGTGTTTGAAGTTCAATGCAAGCTGTTCATCTGGTTTGTCGTCCCACTACCGGGTGAGATCACGCAATGACTGGGCGTAACGGGGAGTATCACCTGACTATGGGATGGGCGGGGCACGGTGTGCGGCTCCGCAGCGGTGCCGGGGGGAGTAACTCATGAGTGCCATACGTCCTACGACCGTCGAGGTCGAGACATCATTGCGCCTGGTCGCACCAGACGCGACAGCGCTGCCGGTACGGGCGAGCCTGCGCTACGACCCGGCCGACCCGTACGCGGTGCACGTCCTGTTCCACGCCGAGTCCGCCGGGGGCGAGGCGGTCGGCTGGTCGTTCGCGCGCGAGCTGTTGATGACCGGACTCGACGAGCCCGCCGGCATGGGTGACGTACGGGTCTGGCCGTGGAACAACCCGCGCGGTGACTTCGTCGCGCTCGCGCTGTCGTCCCCGGACGGCAACGCCCTGTTCGAAGTGTCGCGCAGCGTCCTCGTGCGCTTCCTGCGCCGCACCTACGTCGTGGTGCCGAGGGGTCGGGAGACGGAGTACCTCGACCTCGACGCGGCCGTGAGCCGGCTGCTTGCCGGGCGCTGAACGGGGCCGGCGGGGGGCCGGACAGGCGAAGGCACCAGATGACGAGACGACGCCGCGGGGCGTCGTCTCGTCGTCTATCCACAATAGAGTCGTCTGTCCACAATAGATCCGGTACGGGGCCGGGTCAGCCGTTGTACTGAGCCACGATCTTCGAGAAGTCGTACGGGTTCTGCGGGACGCTGCTGCACGTACCGTCGGCCCAGTTATGCGGGACGCTCGGGTCGCAGGCCCGATCCCGGTTCAGCGACCAGTACGAGAACCAGCCGGCGTGCTTGCTTCGCGCGTACCCGAGCAGGGTCGTGAAGCTCGCCTGCGTGAACAGTTCGGACGGCTGGTCGGTGTGGCCGTTCATGAGCTGCAGCCCCAGGTGGCTCCAGGCGGTCGCGTCGTCCCAGCCATACAGCGTCTTGAGTTGCGCCTGCGCCGCCTGTGCCACGAGCTCCACGCTGGTCACCTGGTCGCCCGCGTTGGTGAGACCGTAGTCGAAGGCCATGATGTTGACGATGTCAAAGCCGGCCCCGGCGGCGATCGCGGCGCGGATCTCGTCCTTTCCGGTGTCGGGCAGGCCCACGGTGGTCATCGGGATCGTCAGTGAGACGTGCAGTTGGCGGCCGGCGGCGCGGGCGTTGTCTTCCAGGATCCTGATCGCGCCGAACCGTACCGCGGTGTTGGCGTCCAGGTCGTCGCCCTCGTAGTCCAGGTCGATGCGGGTCAGGTTGTACTTGGCGATGACCGCCTGGTACGCGCTCGCGAGGCCCGCCGCGCCGCCACACGAGGCACCGAGCTCGTTGCCGTTGTACCCGCCGAACGACACCGCCACGTCGCCGCCGACCGCCCGTACCGCGTTGACCACGCCGGTGACGGCGGTGTCCGCGGCGACCTTGTGCGCGGCATCGCCACCCCACGCCGGCGTACAGCCGCCGGAGTCGAGCACGAAGGCGAGGTTGAAGTTCTTGGCGCCGGAGGCGTTGCTGGCGCTGGTGATGTCCTGCGGGCTGTTGTCCAGCGGCATGAAGAAGATGGGGTCGCGGAAGGCACCGCCGGCCGGAGCCGACGGCGAGGGGCCGCGCGACGCCGGGGCTGAAGAGGTAGGTGGGGCTGAAGAGGTAGGTGGGGAAGAAGAGAAAGCTGGGGAAGAAGGGGAAGGCGAGGCGGTACCGCCGGGGCCGTTCATCACGAAGTCGTCGGCGTAGTACGTGCCCTGGCCGTACCAGCCGTGTACGAACACCGTGAGGCTGGTGGCGCTGCCACTGTTGAACGTCACGGACAGCTGGCTGTACGCGCCGCCGGTGGAGGGTGTCCAGTTGGACGCCGATACCGCACCCGACACTCCAATGTAGACGTACGCCCCGTTGACGTACGCGGTCAGCGTGTAGCTCGTGTTCGCCGTGACCGGGACCGCCTGCGTGCACTGGGCGTTGTCCGAGAGGCTCGCGGCACCGGACAGCGCGTGGCTCCCCGAGTGCACCGGATTCGCGACGACCGAACCGAGCGAGCCACAACTCCAGGGCGACAGCGCGCCGGTCTCGAAGCCCGGATTCGAGATCGTGTTGGTGGCCGCGGAGACGGCCGGTACGGCGAGGGCTACGGCGCCCGCCACCGCAACGGCGGCACCGGCACACGCGAGCGCGAGGCGCCCAGATCTCCGCACGTCGATCCCCCTTTGACCACAAGCTGATCATCAGCCAACATCAATAGGAAACTTTCTTAAATAGCACCACGCGAACCGACCAGAGTCAATGAAGGGGTTTCCAGATTGGCCGAAGTTACGCCTGCCTTATGCAACAGTTAAGAAACCTTGACATTTCCCTGGGCGTCGGCTTGTATCGATGGCCAACCATCCAGGGGCAGGAGTCCACCATGACCAGATCTCGACGCCTCGCGCTGGTGGGCGCGGGCGTGGCAAGCGCGCTCGCCGGCGCCGCCGCGATCGCCCTCGCCATACCGGCCAACGCGGCCACGAACACGATCGCCAACCCGGGCTTCGAAACGGGCACCCTCTCCAGTTGGTCATGCAGCACCCTGGACTCGGTGGTGGCGAACCCGGTCCACTCCGGCAGCCACGCGCTGTCCGGCGCCGCCAGCTCCGCCGACAACGCCCAGTGCACGCAGACCGTACCGGTCGCCGCGAACACGAGCTACACGCTGACCGCGTACGTCAACGGGGCGTACGTCTTCATCGGGGTCTCCGGCGCGGTGGCCGCCTCCAACTGGACACCCTCCACCGGCGGCGCCTACAGCCAGTTGTCCGTGACGTTCAACAGTGGCAGCGCCACCAGCCTGACCGTGTACGTGCACGGCTGGTACGGCCAGGGCACGTACTACGCCGACGACTTCGTGATGAACGGCCCCGGCGGTACGAGCAGCCCGAGCCCGATCACCACCACGAGTCCGCCGAGGACGGCGGCCCCCAGCCCCAGTGCCAGTCCCAGCCAGTCAAGGACGACGAGCCCGAGCCCCACGACCAATCCCCCGACGAGTCCCAGCAGCAGCCCGCCGACCAACCCGGGCAGCCTGCCCAAGCACGAGCTCACCGGATACTGGCAAGACTTTGCCAACGGCGCCAAGCCACTGCGGCTGCGCGACGTACCCACGACCTATGACCTGATCGCGATCGCCTTCGGCAACTCGACCGGCACGCCCGGCGGCGTCAGCTTCAGTGTCGACTCTGGACTGTCCAGCGCGCTCGGCGGTTACACCGACGCCGACCTCAAGGCCGACGTGGCCACCGTGCACGGCCGCGGCCAGCATGTCGTGCTCTCGGTCGGCGGCCAGAACGGCGCCATCTCCGTCGCCGACTCCGGCTCGGCGACCACGTTCGCCAACAACGTCTACGCCATCATGACCAGCTTCGGCTTCGACGGTATCGACATCGACCTGGAGAACGGCGTCAACGCCACCTACATGGCGCAGGCGCTGCGCTCGCTGTCGAGCAAGGTGGGTTCCCGGCTCATCATCACCATGGCACCGCAGACGATCGACATGCAGTCGACGGGCACCCAGTACTTCCAGCTGGCACTGTCCATTAAGGACATCCTGACCGTGGTACACACCCAGTACTACAACTCCGGTTCCATGCTCGGCTGCGACCAGGCGTTCGCGTACTCGCAGGGTACCGAGGACTTCCTCACCGCGCTCGCGTGCATCCAGTTGAGCAGCGCGCTGCGCCCGGACCAGGTGGCGCTGGGCCTGCCCGCGTCCGGCTCGGCGGCGGGCGGCGGGTACCTGGCGCCCTCGGTCATCAACAACGCGCTGGACTGCCTCGCGAAGGGCACGAACTGCGCCGGCTTCAAGCCACCCGCCACCTGGCCCGCGATCCGCGGCGCGATGACCTGGTCCATCAACTGGGACGCGTCGAACGGGTACGCGTTCGCCAACACCATCAAGCCACACCTGGGCACGCTCCCGTAGCGCGTTACACCGGGTGGCGCGGCGGCGGGGCGGGGTGGGCGCAGCACCCCGTCCCGCTCCCGCATCCTGGCTTGAGTTTGGTTGGTCCGGCGGCCGGGTACGGCGAGTTGGTGTTCGGATCCTGCATACCTATGACGCTGAGCAGGACCTGACATGGAGGTACGACTTGCGTTGTATCTGCCGCGCGACGCCGTCAGTGTCCCACTCACCCGCCGCATCCTGGTCGCCGCGCTGGCTTCGCTCGGCGTGACCGAGGAGTGCCGCGCCGACATTCAGCTCGCCGTTGCCGAAGCGTGCAGCAACGTGATACGCCACGCCGAGCCGACCGACGAGTACCACGTGGAGGTGTGCTTCGACAGCGAGCAGTGCGTCATCGATGTCGTCGATACCGGGCCCGGTATGCGAGGTTTGGCGTCGGGAACCGTCCGGCGACCGGATCCCGAGCAGGAATCGGGGCGCGGGCTGCACCTGATCACCATGCTCGCCGACGGGTTCGACCTGCGCTCCGACTCCGGCGGCACGGTGCTGCGCTTCGTCAAACGGCTGGTCTGGCTGCCGGACGCGGCCATCCACCGCCTCCCGCCCTAGACACCTGAGTACCAGACCGAAAAAGGGGCCGCACCCCAGGACGAGGATGCGGCCCCGATGTACGCCCGGCGCGCGGGCGCCCGGATGTCAGCTCACCGAGAAGTCATCGGCGTAGTAGCTGGGCTGGGCGTACCAGCCGTGTACCCAGATGCTGACCGAGGTGGTACTCGCCCCGGTGGTGAAGGCGACCGACAGCTTCCCGTACGCGCCGCCGGTACCCGGAGTCCACGTGCTCGTATCCGTCGTGCCGGTACCCGTGACGCCGATGTACACGTACGAGCCGTTGACCCAACCGGACAGCGTGTAGGTATGGCTGGGCAGCACGCTGATCGTCTGCGAGCACTGCGCGGTGTCGAAGTTGGCCACCGCGCCGAACACCGCGTGCGCACCGGAGTGCACCGGAGACGACACCACGCTGCCGTTGCTACACGTCCACGGCGACAGCGAGCCGGTCTCGAAGCCACCGTTGACGACGCCGTTGGAGCCGCCACCCGTAGGTGAGGTGGTGGGGGACGCCGGCGGCGAGGTGACCGGCGGCGAGGTGCGGGGTGGAGAGGCGGACGGAGCACTGGACGGGGAACGGGACGCGGTTGCCGAAGGGGACACCGGCGGCGCGGAGGTGCGCGTCGGGGAACCCGTCGGCGTCGTACACGACGAGGCGCTGCCGTTGACCGCGTTGACGACCGCGTTGAAGAGCGTGGCCGACGGGTCGAGGTCGTACAGCGAGAACATCATGGCGCCGCCGTACCCGTTGCAGTGGATGTAGTTCGCCTTCGCCTGGATCGACTGCGCTGAGTCGCCGACGTACAGGTTCGTGCCGTCGTAGAACCACGCGGCCTGTGCCGACGGGTCGTAGAACGTGTCCGAGGGGTTCGCGACGATGTTGGTGATCTCCTTGTACATCGCCACGCCCGGCACGTTGCCGGACAGCGTGTACCCCTGCGACGGGCCGGTCGCGCTCTGGTACAGGCCGTGGTTGGCACCGGCCGGTACCCCGGTCCAGCCCCGGTAGTAGAACGGGAACCCGACCGTGGCCTTGCTCGCCGGGAAGCCGCCCGGGATCCCGTACGCCGACGCGCCCTGCGTCCAGGCGCGCATCGCCTCGTCGATGCTGTACTTGCCGGTACCGGGCGAGACCGGCGTCATCGGGTCGCCCGGCGCGGTGTAGACCGGGTCCTGGAAGTTGGTGGGACCGGTGGCGTCCCAGGCGCCGTGCATGTCGTACGTCATGATGTTGCCGTAGTCCAGATACTGGCCGATCTGGTTGGTCTGGATGTACTTGATTTTGTCTTGGCCGGAGGGCAGCGCGGCGGTCAGGTACGTCTTCTTGCCGCTGTGCGCGGAGCCCCACGCGTTGAGCTCGGTGCGGAACTCGCCGAGCAGCGCGGTGAAGTTCGCCGGATCGTTGGCCGCGTCGTAGTGGTTGCCGAGGTGGCCGCCGGCGGAGCCGGGGTACTCCCAGTCGATGTCGAAGCCGTCGAAGATGCCGGCCGCGGTGCCCGTGCCGCCGTACCCGCCGGACGCCGGGATGTTGCCGTTGAGGAACATGTCGATGCAGGAGCTGACGAACTTCTGCCGGCTGGCCGCGGTCTTCGCCACGTCGGAGAAGTACTTGGAGTAGGTCCAGCCGCCGAGCGAGAGCAGGATCTTCAGGTTGGGGTACTTCGCGCGCAACTTCTTGAGCTGGTTGAAGTTGCCCGCGATCGGCTGGCCGAAGGCGTCCGCGACGCCGTCGACGCTTGTCGAGGCGTCGAACGTCTTCTGGTAGTCGGCGAACTGGTCCTCGGCGCCGTCGCCCGCGTTCGGGTCGTTCTCACCGGCCGGATCCGGGTCGGTCGCCTTCGTCGCCTCGAAACAGGTGAGGTTGGTGGGGTCGATGTTCTCGAAGTCGTAGAGCAGGTAGTCGAGCTTGCCGGCGAGACCCATCGTGTCGAGGTTCTTGACGTAGAACGCGTTCTGGTAGATCGACCACTGGTCGAAGTACGCGAATTTCACGCCACCGCTGGTCGCCGCCTGCGCCACCGAGCCAGCCGTCAGCAGCGCGGGTACCGCGGCGGCGACGGCCACCATGCCGCCAGCCAACGCGGCCACCCAGGCCCGTCGTCTTCTCACTGTCCCCTCCTTCGCGGGGGGCGCCGCGCGCAGAACGACGCATGCCAATAAGTAAACAAACCTTACGGTTGGAACGCCGCTATGGCAAGACCTACAGTGATCGCGTGCCCGGCCCCCGATCTTTGCGACAGCGCCGAACCGACCTCATCTTCGTCGCGTTCTTCCTGGTCAACCTGATCCTCGTGACATACATGATCGATCTTGAGCAGCTCGTCGTCGCCGACCCGCACCACTTCAGCTATCCGGTGTGGCCGCCCGCGCCGGTGATCGACCTGGTCCACTGGTACGGCAACCACTACGACCCGCTGCTGATGGCGCGCCCGCCGTTCTGGCGCATGACGATCTGGATCGACGTCATCTTCTTCGGCCCGTTCTACCTCGCCGCCGCGTACGCCTTCATCCGCGGTCGGGACTGGATCCGGGTACCGGCGCTGGTCTGGTCGGGCACCATGCTCGCGAACGTGCTGATCCTCATGATGGAGGAGCGGTACGGGCAGTGGGCCAGCCCGCACTTCCCGATGGTGCTCGGCGCCAACCTCGCCTGGCTGTTGCTGCCACTCGCGGTCATCTGGCGGATGCGCCGCGACCGGCCGTTCGAGGCGCGCGCGGCCGCCGCGACCCAAGCGCCGCAACCCAGCGAGGTGCCCGCATGACCATGACCTTCGCGGAGAAGTACGGGCCGTGGGCGGTGGTGGCCGGGGCGTCCGAGGGTATCGGCGCCGCGTTCGCCAACGCGATCGCCGCACAGGGCATCAACGTGGTACTGGTCGCCAGGCGCGCGGAGCCGCTCGCGGCGCTCGCCCAACGCCTACCCACGCAGGCGCGCGCGGTACCGGCCGATCTGTCCACTATGGAGGGACTGGATGCGGTGCGGGACGCCACCGCGGACATCGAGGTCGGGCTGGTGGTGTGCAACGCGGCCCACGTGCCGATGGGCCCCTTCCTGGAACTCGACCCGGCGCAGACCCTGCGCGCCGTCGACGTGAACTGCCGGGCGCCGCTCGTACTCGCGCACCGGTACCTGCCGGCTATGGCGCGGCGGCGGCGCGGCGGCCTCATCGTCATGTCCTCGCTCGCCGGTATGCAGGGCGTGGCGTCGCTGACGACGTACGCGGCCACGAAGGCGTACGGCGCGGTGCTCGCCGAGGGGCTGTGGGCCGAGCTGCGACCGCACGGCGTGGACGTGCTCGCCTGCCTCGCCGGCGCGGTCAGTACACCCGGGTACGAAACGGCGATGGTCCGCCCCGCACCCGGTACCGTCGCGCCCGATCTGGTCGCCACGACCGCGCTACGGGCGCTGGGGCGCGGGCCGCGGGTGGTACCGGGCGCGCTGATGAGGTTCTCCGCCCCCGTGATGTCCCGGTTACTCCCCCGGCGTGCCGCCATTACGCTGATGGGGCGTTCCTCCCAAGGACTGACTCGCTAGCCGGTCAGTCGTCTAGACGCAGGAGTGGAAATGCCGCTACCCCCGGCCTCGAAGCGGCCGCCCGTACTCGCGAACGAGCGCTTCAAGGAGCACGTGGACCGGCTGGCCGGGCGGGATCCGGCCGACATCTTCACGTACATCTTCGATACCAACCTGTGGGGCAGCGACGAGTCCACCTCGGGGGTGGGGTCGCAGCTCGACGCCACGGCGGTGCTGCGCGCGGAGATACCGGCGCTGCTGCGCCGCCGGCGCGCCCGTACCCTCCTGGATCTGCCCTGTGGCGACTTCGGCTGGCTGGCGCACGCGGAGCTCGGCCAGATCGACTACACCGGCGCCGACATCGTCGCCTCGCTCGTCGAGCGCAACGCCCGGCTGCACGGCGGACCCCAGCGCCGCTTCGTCCACCTCGACCTCATCGCCGACCCGCTCCCCCGCGCCGACGTCGTCCTGTGCCGCGACTGCCTGGTACACCTCAACTACGCCCAGATCTTCGCGGCCTTCGCCAACCTGCGCCGCAGCCGCTCGCGCCTCCTGCTCACCACCACCTTCGTCGAGCTGGACGCGAACGCCGATGTGGACACCGGCGACTGGCGCCCGCTGAATCTCTGCCTGCCGCCGTTCGGGCTGCCCGAACCCGAGGCGCTGATCGTCGAGGGCTGCACCGAGCTGGACGGCGCCTACGCGGACAAGGCGCTCGGCCTGTGGCGCGTCAGCGACCTTCCGGAGCATCCGCGGTCGGTGCAAGATGAAGTAGGCCAGCGCATTCTGGGTACTCCGGTAAGCGGTACTCCGGTAAGCGAGGCCGGCCCGAGGAAGTGATAAGCATGCTCCCCACGCAGGGTGAGGTACCGGAGGCGGTCAGTGCCCTCGCCGAGGCTCGTGGGCTCGGCGGATACGCGGCGTCGTACCGCCCGAAGACCCTGCGCCGCCGCGCGGCCGTACCGCTCGGCGTGTGCGGCGCCCTGTGCCTGATCGGCGCGCTGTCCTCGGTCGTTGGCGGAGTGTGGCCCGCGGGCCTCGCGTTCGCGGCCCTCGGCGCGCTCTTCCTGTATCTGCTCGCCCGCACGCCCGGCTTCTCCGGGCGTCAGGTCACCAAACGCGTCGACGTCTTCGACAACGGGTTCATCCAGGCGGATGGCGGCAAGCCGCGCACGGTGTTCCGCTGGGACGAGATCAAGTCCGTCTGCCAGCGAATCACCAGGAACTACACGAACGGCATCTACACCGGCACCGTGTACCTGTACACCGTGACCCGCAACGACGGCGTGTGCCTGAAGCTCACCCAGTTCTACGACGGCATCGCCGCGCTGGGCGAGACGATCGCGCGCGAGGTGAGCCGGGTGCAGGTGCCCCGCGCGCTGGACGCGATCGAGCACGGCCACACCCTCACCTTCGGCGACCTGGCGGTCAACGCGGGCGGGATCGTCTGTACCGGCCACGGCTCCGTACCGTGGACCGAGGTCGAGCGGGTACAGGTCAACCGCGGGTACGTGGCGCTGCGCCGGGCCGGCAAGTGGCTCGCGTGGTCGAGCAAGCCGGCGAGCCAGATACCGAACCTGTTCGTCCTCATGACGATCGCCGACCTGCTGCAGCAGAACCGGCGATAACGCAAGGCCGTCGCTGAGAAGAGGCTGAGGCCAAGCTGCCAGTTTGGTATCGGTTCCCGGCCCGATTGGCGAGGCCGGCCGCCCGCGACAAGTGTTGTATGTTGTGAGACCACGCCGGATAACCACAAAACTGTTCATTTTGGCGACCGTGGCACTGGCCGCGGGTGCCGTGCTCGCCGTCGTCACAGCGCCCGGGGTCTTCCTCAGCGGCCTGGTCGCGAAGGACGCGAGCGACGCGTACCTGAGCCTGCCCGCCGACCTGAGCATCCCGCCCACCGCGCAGGACTCATACATCTACGCCAACGACGGCAAGACCCTGCTCACCACGTTCTACGACCAGAACCGGCGGGACGTACGCCTGTCCGACGTGGCCACGGTCATGCAGCAGGCGGTCGTGGCGGCCGAGGACGCCCGCTTCTACCAGCACGGCGGTACCGACCTGCGCAGCATCCTGCGCGCGCTGGTCTCCAACGGCCGCTCCGGCCAGATCTCCCAGGGTGCGTCGACGCTGACCATGCAGTACGTGCGCAACGTGCTGAAGTACGACCCGAACCTGAGCCCCCAGCAGCGCGAGGAGGCGACCGCCGACACCTCCGGACGAAAGGTACGGGAGATCCGGTACGCGACCGCGCTGGAGCGGAAGATCTCCAAGCAGCAGATCCTGCAGGGGTACCTGAACATCGCGTACTTCGGGGACGGCGCGTACGGCGTCTACGCGGCGAGCCAGACGTACTTCGGCAAGGTACCGAGCCAACTCACGCTGTCCGAGGCGGCGCTGCTCGCCGGGGTGTTGCAGTCGCCCGACTCGGACAACCCGGTCGCGGGTGACAAGAACGCCGCGCTGACCCGCCGCTCGTACGTGCTCGACTCGATGGCGAAGATGGGGGCCATCACCGCGGCCCAGGCCGCACAGGCGCAGCGGCAGCCGCTGTCCCTGCACCCGACGACCGCGCCGAACAACTGTGGCGCGGTACCGGCGGAGCACAACGACTGGGGCTTCTTCTGCGACTACTTCCGGCAGTGGTGGGACGAGCAGCCGGCGTTCGGCTCGACCGTACAGGAGCGCGAGCAGGCGCTCATCGAGGGCGGGTACCGGATCGTCACGTCACTGGACCCGGCGGTACAGGCGAACGCGCTGCACCAGTCGCTGTCGGTGTACGGGTACGGCAGCAAGCGCGCGCTGCCGATCGCCGTGGTGCAACCCGGTACCGGCCGGGTGCTCGCGCTCGCCGTCAACCGGCACTACAGCCTCGCCGCCAACCCGCACAAGCGCATGTACCCCAACACCGTCAACCAGTTGGTCGCCGGCGGGGACGGTACGAACGGCTACCCGTCCGGCTCCACGTTCAAGATGTTCACGATGCTCGCCGCGCTCGAACAGGGCTGGTCGCTGTCGGCCGCCTTCAACGCCACCTCCCCGCTGGTCACCCGATACCCGGCCAGCGGCGACGGAAGCTGCGGCGGGTACTGGTGCCCGACCAACGACAATCCACATTGGATGGACGGGCACCGGAACATGTGGACCGGCTTCGGTCGCTCGGTGAACACGTACTTCGTCTGGCTGGAGGAGCACGTCGGCGCGCAGAACGCGGTGGCGATGGCGCAGCGGCTGGGCATCACGTTCCGGGCCCCGAGCGACGCCGCACTCGCGAAGCACAGCGCGAAATCGTGGGGCTCGTTCACGCTGGGCGTCGCGGATACCACGCCGCTGGACCTCGCCAACGCGTACGCGACGGTCGCGGCCGAGGGCATGTACTGCTCGCCGAGCCCGGTACTGTCCATCACCGACCACTCCGGCAACGCGGTCAAGGCCGCCAACCCGAACTGCAAGCGGGTACTCGACGCGGATGTGGCCCGGGCGGCGACCGACGCGGCCCGCTGCCCGGTCGGCCAGCAGTCCGCCGACGGTCACGGCTGCGATGGCGGCACCGGTGCCGTCGCCGCGCACATCATCGGCGCCCGGCCGCTCGCCGGCAAGACGGGTAGCTCGGAGAACAACGAGACGGAGACGTTCGTCGGGTTCACCCCGCAGATCGCCGCGGCCGGTATCGCCGCCGACCCGGACGACCCGCGCGACCACGTGGGTACCGGCGTCGAGAACGCGGTGGTCGCCGCGGTGGCGTGGACGATCGAAGGTGCGCTGCTCGACCAGCCGTACGAGAACTTCACCCCGCCGAGCCGGAGAATCGCCTTCAGCTAACGAAGAAGCTAGGCGGGCCAGGTACCCGTCATCTTGCGGACCCCGGTGGCGCTGGCCCGATCCACGGCCGCCTTGACGATCGCGAAGATGGCGCCCTGCAGCGCCGCGGCCGCGAGCACCTCGGTCCAGCCCCGCTGTTCGTCCAGCGCGTCGGGCGCGTCGTCCTCGCCTGCGGCGAGCCGCCACGCCTGCTTGAACAGCGCTCCCGCCAACACCCCGGCCGCCGCTCCCGCGATCCATCCAACCGGCCGGTACATCAGCTTCGTCATTTAGGGATCACGCCTCCTGTCGACGAAACGCGTGACGACAAGGGCGATCAGCCCGGCGGCCGCGCCCGCGAACAGCACCATGGCCAACGGTGAGCGGCGCACGCTGCTCGCGGCGAGCTCCACCTGGGTTCGGGCCAGCTCGCTCGCGTCCCGCCCGGCCTGCTTGGCCCGCGCCTTCACGTCGGCCTTGGCGGCCAGCGCCTCCACGGTCTGGCCGAGTTCGGCGCGGGTCTGCTCGATCTCGTCGCGCAGCATCCGGGCCTCCATCGAGTCCGACACCTCAGTGCCTCCTGTCCTCGACAGCCCCGCTGACGGTGTCGATGTCGGCGCGCACGTCGCGCATTGCCTCGGTGGGCATCGGCGGTACCGCCTGGCGCACCTGCCCGCGGCCCATCAGTGCCATCAGCCCGGCCACCGCCAGCAGGGCCACGCCAACGATGAGGGTGGCCAGCCAGCCCGGCATCACCAGGGCCAGCAGCAGGATGATGGCGCCGAGCACGCCCGCGACACCGAAGAGGGCGACCACCCCGGCGCCGCCGAACAGGCCGGCACCCTTGCCGGCGTGGCGCGCCTTGGCGGTCAGCTCGGCGCGCGCCAGTGCCATCTCGTCGCGCACCAGCGTGGTTACCTGCTCCGTCGCCCGTTTGATCAGTTCCGCCGTCGACGGCTCAGTCCGGGACGCGACCATGTTGACCACCTCCTGTTACCGGTAAGTGCCCCTGCCAGCCATCGGCAAACCTCACCCTGCTGGGTTGCGGCACAGCCGTATCCATCGGTACCCGTACGGGGCCAGCTCGAGTGCGGAGAAGTCACCCAGGTCCGGGTACGGCCGGTCGGCGAAGACCTGGTTCGGGTGCTTCGCCTCGGCGTGCAGGTCGTGCAGGTCCAGCTTGACGGGGTGCTCGTCCAGGTTGTGCAGGAACAGCATGCTGCCGGTGTAGTCGTCGGCCCGGTGGGCCAGTACCCCCGGCGGTAGCTCGCGGTCCAGCGCCTCGCAGCTACCCGCGCCGACCTCCGGGCTCTCCCGCAGGGTACGGATCATCCGCTCGAACCAGGCCAGCAGCGAGTTCGGGTCGCGTCGCTGGTCGGTGACGTTGACCTTCTGGTATCCGTAGTCGCCGTCGGAGACGGGCTCGCGGATCATCTGCTTCGCCTCCGAGAAGCCGGCGCCCGGCGCGTCCGACCACTGCATCGGGGTGCGAATCGCATCCCGGCCGGGCAGCGACAGGTCGTCGCCCATGCCGATCTCCTCCCCGTACCGCAGCACCGGCGTGCCCCGCAGGGTGAACTGCAGCGAGTAGGCGAGCTCCAGCCGGCGCCGGTCGTACGGGCCGCTCGCGGCGTCGCTTTCCACCTTCGACTCCGACGCACCACCCAGCATCGGCGCGAACCGGCGCCGGATGCCCCGGTCGTAGAGGCGCATCTCCGGCTCGGGGCCGAACTGTTCGAAGACCTCGGCGC
The DNA here is from genome assembly GCA_051986465.1 of Rugosimonospora sp. Lineage (GTDB taxonomy): Bacteria > Actinomycetota > Actinomycetes > Mycobacteriales > Micromonosporaceae > DATEJJ01. The sequence goes on along the minus strand of JBPYFB010000106.1, from coordinate 38,070 downwards.
GCTGGGCGGCGGTCAGCCGGGACAGGTCGATCTCGTCGTGGTTGCGCAGGAACGTCGCCCACTGCGCGCCCTGCGGCATGCGCGGGCTGTTGCGCAGCGCCTCGATCACCGGTTCGGCCCGGCGCCGCGCCAGCGCGAGGACCATCGCGTCGTTGAGCAGGAAGTCGAAGAGCATGTGCAGCCGGTTCGCCGAGCCGCCCTCGTCGCTGACGTAGCGCAGCAACTCGTCCGGCGGGACGTTCGCCTCGGCGAGCAGCAGCGCGTCCCCCCTGCGCCAGGACACGTACTGGCGCAGTTCGGTGAGGAACGCGTAGTCGCACGGCGGCTCCGGCTTGCCCGGCTCGGTCAGCGCGATGATGAACGGCGCCGCGTCGATGCGGAACCCCGCCACCCCGAGCTGGAGCCAGAAGCCCATGATCTTCATGATCTCCGCGCGCACCTCGGGATGCGCGATGTTCAGGTCCGGCTGGAAGTCGTAGAAGCGGTGGAAGTACCAGGCGTCCGCCTCGTCGTGGTAGGTCCACGTCTCCCGCTGCTCGCCCGGGAACACGATGCCCTGGTGCCGGTCGGGCGGCTCGGTCTGCGACCACACGTACCAGTCGCGGTACGGCGAGTCCGGCGAGGAGCACGCGTCGCGGAACCACGGGTGCTCGTCGGAGGTGTGGTTCACGACCAGGTCGATCATCACGCGGATGCCCCGGTTGCTCGCCTGGTGCAGCAGTTCGGCGAAGTCGCCGAGGGTACCCAGGCGCGGGTCGACCGAGTAGTAGTCGGTCACGTCGTATCCGGCGTCGCGGCGTGGCGAGGGGTGGATCGGGTTGAGCCACAAGCAGGTCACACCCAGCCGGTACAGGTAGTCAAGCCGGCCGATGAGCCCGCGAAAATCGCCGACACCGTCCTGATTGGAATCCGCGTACGTCTCCACGTCGAGGCAGTAGATGACCGCCTTGTCGTACCAATGCTCACTCACGTCCGCTGACATTCCCCGGCGGCGCGTCCGGCCAAACACCGTCGCATGTGGACAGTACGGATACCGGTACCGGGTAGGCGCCTACCAGATCAGGTGGCAGCCAGGCGCGGGATTTGCGGCAAATCGCCCTATCGGGTTAACGGCGGATTAACTCGTACAACTTTCAGCTACGCCCTGAACGCCTCCAAGAAACTGTGCGTGTATTCACAAGGACGCGGTGACATGGATCATCGCGGAGGAGGGGAAACCATGGTATTTAGACCAAACGCCCGTACGGTCATCCGCACGCTCGCGGCGGCCGGTACCGCAGCACTGACCCTGTACCTCGGCATGCCCGCCGGCGCCAACGCGCCGACCCCACGGTTCACCCAGGTGAACCAGGTCTCCGACCTCGCGGGCGCAAACATCCAGGACCCCGACGCCGTCAACTCCTGGGGTCTGGCGCTCAGCGCGACGAGCCCGCTGTGGGTCGCCAACAACGGCACCAACACGGCGACGATCTACCCGGGCGGCGTCGGCGGCGCCCCGGTCACCAAGGCCGGTCTGACCGTCAAGATTGATGGCGGCGCCCCCACCGGCCAGGTCTTCAACGACAGCGGCGGCGGATTCATGGTCAACGGCGCCTCCTCGCGGTTCATCTTCGACAGCGAGGGCGGCGACATCGCCGCATGGTCGGGCGGCACCGAGGCGTTCGTGGTCAAGCACGTCGACGGCGCGGTGTTCAAGGGCCTCGCCATGTGGCACACGCCGTTCGGCGCCGTGCTGCTCGCCGCCGACTTCGCCGGCGGCCACATCCTCGCCTTCGACTCGAACTTCAACCAGCTCACCCTGCCCGACTTCATGTTCAACGACTCGCACCTACCCCCGGGGTACGCGCCGTTCGACGTCATGACCGTCGGCGACACCGTCTACGTCGCGTACGCCAAGCAGGTGCCCGGCTCCGCGGACGAGGCGCACGGTCAGGGCCTCGGCATCGTGGACCGCTTCACCAAGCTGGGCACCTCGACCCGCCGCATCGGCACCCACGGGCCGCTCAACGCGCCCTGGGGCCTGGCGATCGCGCCGGCCAGCTTCGGCTCGTTCGCCGGTGACCTGCTCGTCGGCAACTTCGGTGACGGCCGGATCAACGTGTTCCAGGGCAATGACTTCCTGGGTCAGCTGCGCGGCACCGACAACAAGCCGATCACCATCGACGGGCTGTGGGCCCTGCTGCCCGGCACGGCGAACAGCGGCGGTGTCAACGCGCTCTGGTTCAGCGCCGGACCGAACGACGAGAGCGACGGCCTCGTGGGACAACTGATCCCGAGCAGCTGAGCGATGCGGTAACCGAACCGCGCAGTGGCTTGCCGCGCCCCGGGATCCGGGGCGCGGCAGTCGCTATTTCCCGGTCGCTATTTCCAGGCCACCGGGCCGCGCTTGGAGCGCAGCGGGCGGGTCGACTCCCAGCTTCGGCGCCAGGCGGCGACCGGAGGACCGGTGGGCAGCGCCAGTTCGCCGTCGGCCTGCGCGCGCAGCGACTGGTACCAGCCCATCTCCTCCTCGGCCCACAGCCGCGACATCGACTGCATCAGCCGCGTGTTGAAGGTACGGGCGGTCTCACCCTCCATAGGGGACAGCGGGACGCCGTACCGGACGACGACACGCGGACGCCCCGGTATCGGCCAGTTGCGCCCCCTCGGCATCGCCGCGTACGTGCCGCGCAGCACGACGGGTACCGCCGGAACCCGCCGGGTCACGCAGAGCTGAGCGGCGCCCAGCCGTAGCGTCGGCGCCATCCAGCCGTCCTCGCTGCGGGTACCCTCCGGGAACAGCAGCAGGCTCCAACCGCGCGCCAGCAACTGCGGCGCCAGGCTGCGCAGCCGGCGCGACCGGTACCGTTCCACCGGGAACGCGTTGAAAACCAGCGCCGTCACCGCGGCCCGCCAGCGCGCGTCGAAGAAGTAGTCCGCGGCGGCTCCGACCGCGATACGGCGGGCGTAGCGGTCCGGCAGCGAACCGAGAATCAGCGGGGTGTCCAGGTGGCTGGAGTGGTTGGCGACGAACACCACCGGGCCGGTGAGCTTGTCGAGGTGATCGCGGCCCTGCACGTCGGGCCGGGTCAGGCTCCACGTCAGCGGGGTGAGTCCGGCGCGCTGGATGCCCCGGCGCGCCGCCCGGGTCGCGGCCATCCGCGCCCAGCCGGTCGGAAACTCGCGCGGCTCGTCCGGCGGCTCGTGCAGGGCGGCCGTGCGCGGCGTGCGGGAGCGTCCGCGCCAGTCCCGCTTCGCGAACAGCACGCGCGCTTCCTTGAGCAAGCTCATAACTACCTCACATCCGCCATCGTGAGCGGCGGGGTGTGCAGGTAGCTGATGCTGGGCGAGCGGCCGACCGTGTCGCGCGCCATCTCCAGCGCGTCGTCCAATGTGGACGCTGCCCGGAAGCCGAGCCGGGACGCGGTGCGCCGGTCGGCGCCGACGAAGATGACCTGGCCCACGTGCTCCAGCGCGTGCGCGCCCCAGTACCACATGTACAGCGGATGCACGCCGTGGTACGCGTAGCTGTTGCGGTACAGGTGCACGTACCACGGGTCGTTCGCGAACTGCTCCTCGTACTTGGTCTCGATCGCGACCGGGTCGGTCGTCTCGGCCAGTACCTCTTCGTAGAAGTCGATGTAGCTCGGATGGTGCACCGGGTGGAACTCGTTGCGCATCGGGTGGTAGAAGATGGCCACCCCGCCCGGGCGTACGATCGGCTGTCCTCTGTAGAGGTTGAAGAAGTACCCGAGCCCGAGGCTCATCGCGAGGATCGGGTTCATGATGGAGTTCACGTTGTACGGGCAGATGTACGGCAGGCCCCATACCCCGATGTCGGCCGGACCGTTCACCTCGGTCAGTTGCTGGCGCAGCAGGTGCCGCAGGGTGACCGGGTGCACCTCCTCGGGCGCGCCCGCGGTGACCGAGGTGATCCCGTACGGCGCGGCGGTGCGGTGCCAGATCTGCCGGCGGCGGCCCGGCGGCGTCAGGTCGTTGCCGCGCTTGACCGCGAGGTAGGTGGCCTGGTCCTTGAGCGACCACTCCCACTCGCGCTTGTTGAGGAAGCCGGTGGCGTGCGGGAACGTGTCGTTGTTGAGGGAGCACTCGATCTGGAAGATGTTCACGTGCTCGGCGAGGACCGCCGCCATGCGGTCGTACGAGTGGTGCATCGCGGAGTTGGGCGGGTCGTTGAACGACCGCGAGTGGCGCAGCGTGTGGACGTTGTGGTGGTGCTTGAGGCTGCGGTACGAGGCGAGCCCCACCGATACCGACTTCGGCCCGCCGCTCATCGCCGTCAGCGTCACGTTGACGTAGACGACCAGATCGCTCTCGGCGGCCCGCTTGTTGATCTCGACGATCTCGCCGTGCTTGGTCGTGCCGACGACGGTGAGGTTGGCGCGGTCCTCGGCGTCGTGGTTGCGCAGGTGCCCGGGGAAGAAGGAGCGGAATACCCGCTCGCCGACCGTCCGCTTGAGCTCGGCGGGGGTCATCCGGCGGTGCAGCGCGTTGCCCGCGATCAGCTCCACGTCGTCGACCCCGGCCTCGGCCGCGAGCTCCAGCACGTGCTCGATGACGCGCTGGCGGATGTCGGGGGTGCGCATCCGGGGCAGCGGTATCGACAGGTCGTCGAAGACGATCGTCAGCTTCATGCCCGCGCGCAGCAGCTCCCGCAGCGGCGCCCGGCCGAGCGGGTGCTCCAGCGCCTGCCGGATCTCGGCGTCCACGTCCCGCAGGCCGGGCAGCGACTCCGGTGGATAGATGACCCGGGTACCCAGCGGGAAGCGCTCCAGCCGGAAACCCTCACCCTCGTGTACCAACAGCGCAGGGGTGCGTTCGTCTACTTCAAGGACGAAGCCAGGTCTCGACATGGGGTGACTCCTCAATCCTTCGTCGGGTCGAAGGCGACCTTGACCGTACCCAACCGGCCCGCCGCGCTGGCGTGCCCGATCGCCTCGCGCCAGCGCGACAGCGGGTACACCGCGTCCACGTACCCCTGTAGCGGCGCCGTTTGGGCCAGCGTGAGCGCCTCCGGGAAGTCCCGCCCGCCGGAGGCGTACGCGCCCACCAGGCTGAGCTCGCGGAACCATACCGGCGTCAGGTCCACGCCACCGTTGGGCATGCCGGACAGCACCACGGTGCCACCGGCGCCTACCAGCCGCAACGCGGTGGACAGGCCGGAGCCCCCGGTGCACTCGAACGCCATGTCAGCGCCGCCGAGCAGGAACTCCTCGCCGCGCTCGGGCCGGGCCAGGAACCCGCCGGCCGCGCGGCGCAGGGCCCGGGCCGCCCGGTCGGTGGAGAAGATCTCGGTGGCGCCCAGCTGCCGGGCGTGCTCGCGCTGGTGCGCGTGCTTGGCGATCACATAGATCGGCCCGGCCTTGGTGCACTCGCGCAGCGCCAGGATGGTGAGCAGGCCGACGGTACCGGCGCCGACCACGACCACGCTCGCGCCGTCCGGTACGCCCACCCGGCGCACCGAGTGGATGGCGCAGGCGAGCGGCTCCACCAGTACCGCCTGCCGTGTGTCCAGAGTGGACGGTACACTGTGGAGCTGGCTGCGGTGGGCGACGAGCATCCGGCTCCAGCCGCCGCCGGTGTCCCCGCAGAAACCGGTCTGCAGCCCGGGCGCCACGCTTCCCGAGGTGATGTGGTTGCAGCGGCTGTGTTCCTGGGCGGCGCAGTGCTCGCATTCGGATACCGCGCGGGGCAGGCAGCCCAGCACCGGGTCGAGTACGACACGGCTTCCGCGCGGCAGGTCGGGCAGTTCGTCGAGGGTCTCGCCGACCACCTCGTGTCCGGGTGTGAACGGCATCGACACCAGAGGCGACAGGTACGGCGAGTTGCGCCCGGTCAGCAGACCCAGGTCGGAGCCGCAGATGCCGGACAGCAGCGGCCGTACCCGCGTCCACCCCTCGCCGGGCAGGCGCGGCTCGGAGCGGCTCATCAGCCGCAGCGGCGAGAGGTTCGAGGCGATCACGCCGGCGGCCCGGCCGCCCAGCGGGGTGCTCGTGGCGCTGCGGCCGAGCATGTAGCGCGTGGGCGAGCGGAAGTACTCAAGTGTCAGGATCATTCTTGTACCGTCTCCCCGAGCGCGTCCGCCGCCGGCATGGTGTACGAGGTCCACGCGGCGACCGGCCAGTGCCGGGAGCGCGCGTGCCGGTACAGGTGCGGGTCCGGGTTCACCGCGACCGGGTGCCCGACCGCCTCCAGCAGCGGCCGGTCGGAGTAGCTGTCGCCGTACCCGTACGAGCGGGACAGGTCGATGCCCGAGGTGACCGCGTACCGGCGCAGCCACGCCGCCCGCGCCTCGCCGACCAGGGGCGGGGTGTCCAGGAAGCCGGAGTAGACGCCGTCGCGCGTGTGCAGCCGGCTCGCCACCACCTCGTCGAAGAGCACGGCGAGCGGCTGTACGAGCACGTCGACGGTGCCGGTGATGAGCACCGTACGGTGGCCGGCGGCGCGGTGCCGGCGTACCCGCCGGATCGCCTCCGGGTGGGAGCGGCGCAGCAGCGCGTCGCCCAGCCGTGCCTGTACGAGCCGGTGCAGTTCGGACTCCCGGGCGCCCGCGTACCGGCGCACGAACGTACGCAGGAACTCGCCCCGGTCGCGCCGCTCGGCCAGCAGGTACTTGGGCAGCCGGCGGGCGAGGTCGGCGAGCTCGGCCGCCCACTGGCCGCGGGGCAGGTCGGTCAGGCGGGCCCACAGGTACGCCTCGATGACGTTGGAGGCGACCAGCGTGCCCTCCAGGTCGAAGACGGCCGCCACGTCACCCTCGGGCGCCTCGGTGATCGCCGGCAGCGCCCCGGCGAGCGTGCGCTTGCCGGCGGTCGCCTTGCGGACGGTCACCGTGATCGCCGGGCAGTGGATCTTCTGGATGTACTCCGGCCAGTCGATCACCGCCGCGTCGAAGCCGTGCTCGGCCTGGCGCTCCGCCGGCAGGGCGCGGTGCAGCGCGAGCAGCCGGCCGTCCGTGTAGATCACCTCGGCCTCGGTGTAGACCCCGTAGAGGTCCGCGTACCGCCGCAGGAACTCCAGCTTGTCCTGCTCCCGCCGCAGGTCGCTCTGCCAGCGCCTGGTGCGCTGGCTGGCCGGCGTGGACAGCACCACCTTCTCGGCGAAGTCCAGCGCGCGCTCGCCGGTGCGCAGCATCCGCTCCACGCCGCGGGCGCCGGGGAAGTCCCAGGTGGGCACCTTGATCTGCCCGCGGCCGCCGTCCGGCATCGGGTGGTCGGTGAAGTACTCCCGGATGTTCTCGTACATGCCGCGGAAGGTCAGCGGATTACGGGCGCCCGAGCCGACGTGGTAGTAGGCCGGCTCTTCGGCTGGCGGCGGCGCCGCGGCCACCGCCAGGCAGGCGTTGACCACGATGTCGACCGGGATCAGGTCGAGAACACCGTCGGGCAGGCCGGGGAACTCGGGCAGGATGCCGCGGCCGAACGCCAGGATGAGCGGGTCGGCCATCTTGAAACCATCGAGCCAGCCCGGGTACGGGTGGGAAAGTGCGCTCTCCACGATCGCCGGGCGTACCACCGACAGCGGCAGCGCGCCGGTGAGCAGTTCCTCGGCGACCCGCTCCCCCAGCGCCTTGGTGAACGTGTACACGTCGGGCCAGCCCAGGCTCTGCGCGCGTAGCCGGCCGTAGTCGACCAGCCGGTCGGTGACCCACTCGACGCGCGCCTCCTCGGCGGCCTTCGCGGCCGACTGCGGCCCGGACTTGCCGTGCTCGCGGCGCGCCTTGGCCAGCGCCTTGCCGAGCGCCTCCGGCCGGCGCGAGTCGCGCTCCACCTCGGCGCGCGCGTCCAGCGCCGCGGCCAGCTCGGTGCGCCAGTCGGCGTGGTGGTCCAGCGCCACCTCGGGTACGACACCCTTGCGCGCGCCGGCCACGTACGCCGTCGAGACGTGTACCACGTGCGGAGTCCCGCCCGCCGCGCGTACCGCTTCATAAAGGTCGACCACGCCGCGCACGTTGGTGCGGAACGCGTCGTCGATCGGCGGGTCGAAGGAGACGGTCGAGGCCGCGTGGATCACGGCGGTGAGATCGCCGGGGAGCGCCACCCCCGGGGCCGACGTGCCCAGCTCCGCGCCGATCACGGTGACCCGCTCAGCGAGCGCGGCGGCGACGGCGTCGTCGCCCACCTGCTTCTTCCACCGGTTGAAGATCGGCTTGCGGAGCAGGCCGGCGAGCCGGTCCGCGCCGGTTGAGCTGCCCCGACCCCGGATGAGCAGGCTGATCCGGGTCTCCGGGTAGCTGGCGAGCAGCCGCTCCAGCAGCGCCTGGCCGAGGAAGCCGGTCGCGCCGGTCAGCAGGACGTGGCCACCGGACAATGGAGGTGAAGCCTCGCCCACATCATCTCCCGCGCTCATGGTCCGCTCATGGTCGGCTCACGTTAACCCGTGGGGAAGGTACGGCAACAGGCCGGGTCGCGGACCGGGCACCCGCCCCGGGTGACCCGGGCCACACGCACCCTCGGGTGCACGCTCAGCGGACGCACAGCTTGGCCAAAGGAAGAGCTGAGACTCTTGGCTGAGACTTTTGCTGGACGGGGCAGCGCTTTGCTGGACAGGGCGCGCTTTGCTGGACAGGGCAGCGAGGATTCCGACCGGAGGGGCGGGCATGACAGCGGGTACGGCACGGATCCCGGCGGGGCGGGCGCGTCAGGCGCCACCCGCCCGCCCGGCGTACCGGCGCGGCTGGTGGCCGGATGTGCTGGGCGCCGCCGCCTGCTTCAGCATGCTCGTGGTGGTCGCGCTGTGGGTCGGCCACCGCGGCCTGCAGGACCTCGGCGGGCTCGCGTCCGGCCTGACCTCGATCGGCCGGCTGACCGGCCTGGTCGCCGCCGACCTGCTGCTCATCCAGGTGTTCCTGATGGCACGGGTACCGGTGATCGAGCGGGTGTACGGGCGGGATCAGCTGGCGCGCTGGCACCGCCTGGTCGGGCTCTACTCCTTCAACCTGATGCTCGCGCACATCGTGTTCATCACGCTCGGCTACGCCGGTACCGCACACACTGGACTGTTGCGCGAGCTCTGGGTGCTCGTCACCACGTACCCGGGCATGCTGCTCGCCACCGCCGGTACGGCCGCCCTGATCATGGTCGTGGTGACCTCGCTCCGGGCCGCCCGCCGCAGGCTGCGGTACGAGTCGTGGCACCTGCTGCACCTGTACGCGTACGTGGGCGTCGGGCTGGCCCTGCCGCACGAGATCTGGACCGGTACCGAGTTCGCGACCTCGACCGCGGCGTCGGCGTACTGGTGGACCGCGTACGGGATCTCCGCCGGCAGCGTACTGATCTGGCGGCTGGGCCTGCCGGTCGCCCGTACCCTGCGCCACCGGCTCCAGGTGGCGTCGGTGGTGCCCGAGGCGCCCGGCATCTACTCGGTGTACCTGACCGGCCGGGCGCTGGACCGCCTGCCGGTACGCGCCGGCCAGTTCCTGAACTGGCGGTTCCTCGCCGGTACCGGCTGGTCGCGGGCGCACCCTTACTCGCTGTCCGCGGCGCCCCGGCGCGACTGGCTGCGCATCACGGTCAAGGAGCTCGGCGACGGGAGCCGGGAGGTGGCCCGGCTGCGCCCGGGTACCAGGGCGCTCGTCGAAGGTCCGTACGGCGCGATGACCGCGCAGGTGCGGCGGCGGAGCGGGCTGACCATGATCGCCTGCGGTATCGGCATCACCCCGCTGCGCGCCCTGCTCGAGGAGCTGCCGTACGGGCCCGGCGAGGCGACCCTGCTGTACCGGGCGCGTACCCCGAACGACTTCGCGCTGCGCCGCGAGCTGGACGGGCTGGCCGCCCAGCGCGGGGTACGGGTGGGCTACCTGCCCGGCCCGCGCGGCGCGCACGGCTCGTGGCTGCCCCGCGGGTACGGCAGGGGGGAGCGGGCGCTGCTGCGGATGGTGCCCGACATCGCCCAGCACGACGTGTTCATCTGTGGCCCGGAACAGTGGATGACGTCGGCGGCCGAGTCGGCGTACCGGGCCGGCGTGCCGGAGGACCAGATCCACCTCGAGTACTTCAGCTGGTAGGGGGAAAGATCACGATGCGACGGATCACCATGTGGCTGGTGTCCACCGTGGCGGCGCTGGTGCTCTTGTTCAGCTACCGCACGAGTACCGGCGGGTCGATCGCCTCGGGCAGTACGGGTGCCGCCGCGAACGCGCCCGGCATCGTGTCCCAGGACGGCACCTCCCCCGCACCCGCGGCCTCGTCGTCAGCCAGCGCCGGTACCACCTCGAACACGGGCGGCAAGAAGGTCGTCAACGGCACGGTGGCGCAGACCCGGTGGGGGCCGGTACAGGTCCAGGTGACGATCTCCGGTGGGAAGATCACCGAGATCACCGCGCTCCAGGTACCGGACGGCAACTTCCGGGACCAGGAGATCAACTCGTACGCCGTACCGCAGCTTCGCGAGGAGGTACTCCAGGCGCAGAGCGCGAGCATCGACATGATCAGCGGCGCCACCATCACCAGCGAGGGGTACATCGAGTCGCTGCAGGCAGCCCTCGATACCGCCAACTTCGGCAAGTGACCTCACCTTGATCTTGCCCCCTCCGCCGCAATTTCATTGAAGTTGCGGTGTTGGGGGCCGCCCAACACCGCAATTTCAATGAAATTGCGGGGATCTTGGGGCCGCGCCATCGCCGCGGCGGGGATCTTCAGCGCGGGCGGCGGCGGGCGAAGACGGCGTTGCCGATCGCGAGCAGGACGCCGGCTACGAAGATCAGGGTGCCCATCACGTTGACCTGTGGCGGGATGCCGACCCGGGTGACTCCCCAGATCCACAGCGGGAACGTCGTGTACTGGCCGGCGTTGAAGTAGGTCACCACGAAGTCGTCAATGGACAGCGCGAACGCCAGCAGCGCCCCGGCCAGCACGCCCGGGAAGATCATCGGCAGCGTCACCAGCCGGAACGCCGTCCACGGGCCGGCACCGAGGTCGCGCGCGGCCTCCTCGATGTACGGGTCCAGCGTGAGCACGCGCGAGCGAATCACGATGGCGACGAACGACAGCGAGAACATCACGTGCGCGATCAGTACCGTCACGAAGCCGAACGGGACGCCCAGCGTGACGAAGAAGCTCAGCAGCGACGCGCCCATGATGATCTCGGGTGCGGAGATCGTCGCGAACATCACCAGGTTGGCGGTGCCCCGGCCGCGGAAGCGGTACTTGCCCAGGGCGAGCCCGATGAGGGTACCCAGCGCGGTGGATACCACAGTGGAGACCAGCGCCATGAGCAGCGACCGGCCCAGCGCCGACGTGAGGTCGGAGATGTCGAACAGGTGCCGGTACCACTTGAGCGTGAAGCCGTCCCAGGTCTCGTTGAACCGGCCCTTCGGGTTGTTGAAGCCGAACAGGATCATCACGCCGATCGGCAGCAGCAACCAGATGATGATCAGCCAGGTGTACCCGAAGAGCAGCCGGCCGCGGCCGGTAACCGTCATCGGGCCGCCACCTCCAGCACGTCCTCGGTACCCAGCGCCCGGGCGTACGCGAAGATCAGGATCAGCATGATCGCCATCAGCGTGAACGACAGCGCCGACGCGGTCGGGTAGTCCTGGGTGATCAGGTACTGGTTCTGGATCACGTTGCCGATCATCGTGGTCCCGCTGCCGCCCAGCAGGCTCGCGTTGACGTAGTCCGAGCTGACCGGCACGAACGTCATCACCACGCCGGCGAAGACGCCCGGCAGCGAGAGCGGGAAGATCACCCGGCGGAACGTCTCGAACCGGCTCGCGTACAGGTCGTACGCGGCCTCCACGACGCGCGGGTCCACGCGCTCCAGCGCCACGTAGATCGGCAGCACCATGAACGGCACGTAGTTGTAGACCAGGCCGCCGATGACCGCGTACGGGGTGGCCAGGATGTGGAAGCTCGCCGGCAGCAGGTGCCAGTGCTTGAGCGGGTGCAGCAGCACGCCGTCGTCGGCGAGGATGAACTGCCAGGAGATCGTGCGCAGGACGAACGAGACGAAGAACGGCAGCAGCAGAAGGAACAGGTACATCGACTTGCGGGTACCGCCCTTGACGGCGATCCAGTACGCCACCGGGTACCCGATGAGGATCTGTAGCACGGTGGCGGCGCCGCCGTACGCCAGGGACCGGATGAACTGCTGGTGGTAGTTGCGGATGCCGTCGGCGTACGTCTGCCAGTGCCACGTCAGATGGAAGCCGGTGTCCACCGCGCCCTGCTGCAGGGACAGCGACAGCATCGTGATCATCGGCAGCACGAAGAACACGACGAGCCACCCGCCTCCCGGCAGGACGAGCCAGTACGGCGTGCGCCGCGCGCGCACTCCGCTCACTGCTCGTACCCGCTCACGACGTGGAGATGGGGTTGAAGATCTGCTCGTAGTCGGTGCGTTCGGCGGTGGTCCGGAAGGCGCGGTAGTAGTGCAGCTTCGCGTACTCGGCGGCGGTCGGGAACACCAGCGGGCTGGCCGCGACCGCCTTGAGGGTGGCCTTGTCGCTGGCGCTGGAGGCGGCCGCCGCGTCGGATCTGATGACCGCCTGGGCGGCCGGTACGGGCGTGATGTAGTTGATGAACTCGGTCAGGCTGGCGGCGATCTTCGGCGTGTAGAAGAAGTCCATCAGGGTGATCGCGTCGACCGGGCTCGCCGCGGTGATCGGGATCATCATGCTGTCCGTCCACAGTGTGCCGCCCTCCTCGGGCACCACGAACTGCAGGTTCGTGCCGTCCGAGAGGTTCTTCTGGAAGACGTCGCCGGACCACGCCATGCAGAGGGAGATGTTGCCCTTGCCGAGGTCGTCGATGTAGCCCTGGTCGTAGTACTTGCGCACGATCCCCGCGTCGCGCTGGTTCTTGAGCTCCTGGGCGGCGCGCTGCCAGTCGGCCTTCGTCGACTTCTCCGGGTCGATGCCCAGCTTCAGCATCGCGAAGTTGCCGAGCTCCTGGGTGTTGGCCATCATGCCGACCTTGCCCTTGTACGCCGGCTTCCACAGGTCGGCGATCTTCGTCGGCGGCTTCGTGACCTTGTCGGGGTGGTACGCGATGCCGGTCGCGCCCGACGCCCACGGGAGGCTGTACACGTTGCCGTCGTCGAACGTCTCGTGCTTGTACTTGTCGCCCACGTTGGCCGTGAAGTTGGGCAGCTTGGTGTGGTCGAGCGGCGCCAGGAAGCCCTGATCCTTCAACTCGCTGAACGGCACGCCATTGGTGACGACCATGAGGTCGTACCCGATGCCGCGGTTCTGGACGAGCTGCGGCTGGATCTTCGCGAACCACTCCGTATCGTCCTGGATGACCTCCTGGTACGTCACCTGGATGCCGGTCTGCTGGGTGAACTTGGCCAGCTCCGGCTTTTTCGGGTCCATGTACAGCGGCCAGTTGGCGAAGTACAGGTGCCCGGTCTTGGTCTTGTTCGCCCAGAAGTTCGCGATCGCGTCGGGCGCGGCCGACGCGCTCGCGACCGCCCTGCCCTCCACACCGCATGCCGCGAGGGCGAGCCCGGCCGCGGACAGCCCACCAACGCGCAGCGCGGCCCGGCGCCCCAGCCGACGCTGCGTCAGGCCGCGCGCCCGGACCGGATCAATCGGGTGCTCGCTCATAGTGCTCCAATCGCATACGAGTGCTGCGGCGCCCACGACAGCCACACGCGATCCCCGCGGACCGCGATGCCGTCGGCCGACGAAGCGTTCTGAGTGAATACCACGACATCAGCCCCCGTCGATGTCGTGATGGTGTAATTGGTAGCGGTACCGAGGTAGACCACTTCGGTGACGGTGCCGGCGAGCACGCTGGTCGCATTCGACCGGAGCGGCTCGGCGCGCATTTCGATCTTCTCCGGGCGTACCGTCAACTCGACGGTCTGCCCGGGCCGCGCCGCCGCCGGCAGCACGATCCGCTCGTCCGGCCCGATCTCGATGACGGCGAGGTCACCGTCCACACGCGACACCTGCCCGGAGAGCAGGTTGGAGGTGCCGATGAAGCCAGCAACGAACTTGGTGCGCGGGTGCTCATAGATGTCCCGGGGCGTACCGAGGTGCTCGATCACCCCGTCGTTCATGACCGCGATGCGGTCGGACATGGTCAGCGCCTCGCCCTGGTCGTGCGTGACGTAGACGAAGGTGATCCCGACCTCGCGCTGGATGCGCTTGAGCTCCACCTGCATCGCCTGGCGCAGCTTGAGGTCGAGCGCGCCGAGCGGCTCGTCGAGCAGCAGCGCGCTGGGCCGGTTGACCAGCGCCCGGGCCAGTGCGACCCGCTGCTGCTGGCCGCCGGAGAGGGCGCGCGGGCGGCGCTTCTCCCGCCCGGCCAGATCCACGATCTCGAGCATCTCGCCCACCCGGCGGGTCACCTCTGCCCGCCCGACCGACCTGCGACGCAGGCCGAAGGCGACGTTCTCGAAGACGTTCAGGTGCGGGAACAGTGCGTACGACTGGAAGACCATATTGACGTCGCGCCTGTTCGGCGGCACCCCGGTCACCTCGGTGCCGTGCAGGTACACCGAACCGCGGGTAGGCTCCTCGAACCCGGCGATCATGCGCATGGTGGTGGTCTTGCCGCAGCCGGAGGGCCCGAGCATCGAGAAGAACTCGCCGGTGGCGATCGCGAGATCCACCTCCCGCACCGCGACCACGACCTCGCCGTGCGCGTGAAACTCCTTTGTCACTCCGACGAGCTGGATCGCGGCCACCCCCGCGTCCGCGGTGGGCGCGGCGCGCTTGGCCGAGAATTGGGAGGTGTGGGTGTGGAAATCGATCATCACGCCGGTATCTCTCGCTCGCCGAGGTAACTCATGACCTGCCGGGCCCGGAGTGCTCGACACCGCCGCGCGGCGTCTCCGCGACAAATGGGATGTGCGTGTTTATCCAAACCGCGCCGAAGTCCAGCCCGCGACATTGCCATAGCCCCCAATGGCCCATGGTCGACACACTCGCGGCGAGACCGTATCGCAAATCGTCGGCGCAACGTAGAGCCTGGTGTTCCGATTCGGAGCGCTGCACGGTTATGACCGGGTCATCGATCTCGTCCGGAATCATTTCGCCGCTCCAGCGCAACCCGGCGAAGAAAATATCCGCGGCGTGCCCGGGCGCGCCGATCGGTGGGTAACGGCGCGCGGTTGGCCGGTGACGGACGCCCCTGCGCGGGTAGCCTCGCTTGCTGTGGCGGAATCTGGTGTGACACGGGCAGCCGACGCTGTCGTCGTCGGTGGCGGCGTGATCGGCGCCAGCACGCTGTACCACCTCGCCGCCGCGGGGCTGACCGACGCCGTACTCGTCGAGCGGGACAGCCTCGCCAGCGGCTCCACGTCAGCCTCGGCGGGCGGGTTCCGGGCCCAGTTCTCCGACGAGCTGAACATCCGCATAGCCCTGCGCGCCATCGACCGGTTCACCCGCTTCGCCGAGGAGTTCGACACCGACATCGACTTCCGCCAGTTCGGGTACCTGTTCCTCTTGCGCGAGGCGGAGGTACCGGCGTTCCGCTCGGCACTCGCCCTGCAGCAGTCCCTGGGGGTACCGGCGCGGCTGCTCACGGTCGACGAGGCGCTGGAGTTCGTGCCCGGTACCAGTCCGGAGGGGCTCGCCGCCGCCACGTACTGCCCGATGGACGGGCAGGCCACGCCCGAGGCGGTGGTGCAGGGGTACGCGCGGGCGGCCCGGCGGCTGGGCGCCCGTACCGTCACCGGCTGCGCCGCCCGGGAGATCCTGGTACGCGACGGGCGGGTCACCGGCGTGCTCACCGACCGCGGGACGATCGCCACGCCCCGGGTCTTCTGCGCCGCCGGTGCCTGGTCGCCCGAGCTGGCCCGTACCGCCGGCGTCGAGTTGCCGGTAACCCCGCAGCGGCGCTACGTCTACCACACCCGCGGGCGCGGGCCGCTGCCCCGGCACATCCCGCTGACGATCGACTTCGCCACCGGCTTCTACTTTCACGGTGAAGGTACCGGCCTGCTCCTGGGCGGCCCGTGGGCGAGCGCGGAGGAGCTGGCACCGGTGGCGATGGCCCGGCTGCCGATCGTCGCCGACCTCGGCATCGCCGGCGCCTGGTCGGGCCTGTACGAGATGAGCCCGGACCACAACGCGATCGTCGGCGCGAGTACCGACCCGGCCGGCTTCTACTACGCCACCGGCTTCTCCGGCCACGGGTTCCAGCAGGCGCCGGTCGTCGGCGAGTACCTGGCCGACCTCGCGGTGGGCCGGGAGCCGGCGCTGGACCTGTCCGCGTTCGCGGTCGACCGCTTCGCGCAGGCCCGCCCGCGCCCGGAGGCGAATGTGGTGTGAGCACCAGTGCGTGAGCTCGTCATCCTGGGTACCGCGAGCCAGGCGCCGACCCGGCAGCGCAACCACAACGGGTACCTGTTGCGGTGGGACGGCGAGGGGCTGCTGTTCGACCCGGGCGAGGGTACCCAGCGGCAGATGCTGCACGCCGGGGTGGCCGCCTCGGACATCACCCGCATCTGCGTGACCCACTTCCACGGCGATCACTGCCTCGGGGTACCCGGGGTGGTACAGCGGCTCTCGCTCGACCGGGTCGGGCACACCGTCACGGCCCACTACCCCGCATCCGGCGCGGAGTACTTCGCCCGGCTGCGCCACGCGTCGAGCTTCTACGAGACCGCCGCGCTCGCCGAGGAGCCGGTGCGGGGCGCCGGTGTCATCGCCGCCGGTCCGTGGGGCGTGCTGCGCGCGGCGCCGCTCGACCATCCACTTGAGACATTCGGGTACCAGCTCGTCGAGGCCGACGGCCGCACGATGCTGCCCGAGCGGCTGGCCGCGCACGGCATCGCGGGCCCCGACATCGGGCGGCTGCAGCGCGAGGGCGCCCTGCGCGGCGTGCGCCTCGACGAGGTGAGCGCGCCCCGGCCCGGCCAGCGCTTCGCGTTCGTCATGGACACCCGGCTCTGCGACGGCGTGTACGCGCTCGCCGAACGGGCCGACCTGCTCGTCATCGAAGCCACGTTCCTCGCCGCGGAGGCGGCGCTGGCGCACACCTACGGGCACCTCACCGCCGCCCAGGCGAGTCGGGTCGCCGCCGAGTCGGGGGTACGCACCCTGGTGCTCACCCACTTCTCCCAGCGGTACCAGGACCCGGCCGAGATCCACGCCGAAGCGGCCGCGCATTTCTCCGGAACGATCGTGGTAGCCACCGACCTGACGCGGGTAGCTATACCACGACGGGTGCAGGTTCATCAGTAGTCACGACGGGGAATACCTCCGAAGAGGAGGTACGACATGTCGTCCACACAGATCATCGTGCTCATTGTTGTGATCGTCGTCGTGGTCACGCTCGTCGCCGTCGGCTGGACGCTCGCCCGCCGAGCCGCCCTACGCAGGCGGTTCGGGCCCGAGTACGAACGGCTCGTCGCCGAAGAGGGCAGCCGCATGGCAGCCGAGAAGTAGTTGCGGGAACGGGAGCGCCAGCACGCGGAGCTCTCCATCAAGCCGCTGTCCGACGAGGCGCGCGCCCGGTACGCGAGCGCGTGGGAAGAGGTACAGGCGCGGTTCATCGACACACCGGCCGAGGCGGTCGGCGAGGCGGACCGGTTGGTCACCCAGGTGATGGCGGAGCGCGGGTACCCGACCGGCGAGTTCGACGAGAACGCCGCCCGGCTCTCCGTCGAGCACGGGCGAACGCTCGGCCACTACCGGGACGCCCACGACGTGTATCTGCGCAACGAGCGCGGCGAGGCAACCACCGAGCAGTTGCGCCAGGCGCTGGTGCACTATCGAGCGCTCTTCGTCGACCTGCTGGGCCTGGACCCGAACGAGCGGGTCGCACCGGCTGACCCGACCGCTTCTGCAACGCCGGCTGGCGCTACCGACACCAGCGCCGACGCGAACACCAACCCCGACACCAACACCAACCCCGACACCGACGAGGCCGCGCGCCGAGAGGAACGGATGCACCGTGCGTGACTACTACACCGATGCGGCGGGGGCGTCCGCCGAGTCGGAATCACCCGAAGCTTCACCCGAGGCCGAGCGCGAAGCCTCTTACGAAGGCGAGCGCGAAGCCTCTCGCGACGGCGAGCGCGACGCCTCTTACGAAGGCCAGCGTGACGCCTCTCGCGACGGCGAGTGGGCCGGGACCGAACCGTCCGACGGTGACGGCGAGCGGGTAGGGACCGAACCGTTCAACGCCGAAGGCGAGCGGGCCGGGACCGAGCCGTTCGACGACCAGGCGCGGGCGGAGACCGACCTGGCCGCCGCCGACGAGCGCGGGGACGGCGCCGACGCCGCCGAGGTCGAGCGCGCCGAGGCGCACCTGGCCACGGCCGACGAGCAGGATGCCACCGCCGACGAGCGGGACCGCATGGCCGACGAGCGGGTCGCCACCGCTGACGAGCGGGACCGCATGGCCGACGAGCGGAACGCTGGGTGGGAGCCCGGCGACGATACCGATGCCGAGGGCGCCCCGGCCGAGCGTGTCATCGCCTCCCCCGCTCCGCTGGAGCCGGCCGGCGTCGCGGTAGGCAGCTACGACGATCCGGCCGCGACCGTACCGAGCCCGGCAGACCAGGTGGCCACCGAACTCAAGCCGGGCGAGGCCGAGGCGGAGCCGGTAGGCGCGGTCTGGGACGACCCGGCCCGCGACGACCTGCGCGGCCGGTGGCGCGAGGTCCAACTGGGCTTCGTGGACGACCCGGCCGCTACCGTCAACGCCGCCAGCGACCTCGTGAACGAGGCGGTCGACCGGTACACGGCGGCGATCGCCAACACCCGGGACGAGCTGGGCGGCTGGCGCTCTGGGTCCACTCAGGACACTGAGGTGCTGCGGGCCGCGCTGCGCCGGTACCGCGACTTCCTCGACAAGCTGCTCGTCTGAATCCGATTCACCTGAATCAACGCACCGGAGGAACGGGCGGGCTGGCTAGCCCGCCCGTTCCCAGTACGTCTCGACCGGGTACCCGTCGGGGTCGAGGCACTTGAACGAGACCACGTCCGGCTCGTCGTCGAACTCCACGATCGGTACGCCGGCGCCCGCCATCCGCGCGTGCAGGTCCCGTACCCGCCCCGGGTCGTCGCAGTGGAAGCCGAAGTGCAGGAACTCGGGCAGCGCACCGATCCGCTCGGCCGCGTGCAGCGCCAGGTCGAAGCCGTCCGCGTCGCGGATGATGACGGTGCCGTCTGGGTAGCGCGTCGCGGTGGCCGGGTCGAATCCGAACCACGTCGCGTAGAACTTCTGGCTGCGTTCCTGGTCGGCGACGAGGAGTCCGAGGTGGGCGAGGCGCATACCGCCAGGATGCCACGCGATGATGCCACCCAAGGATGCCACGCGATGGTGGCAACCTTTCGCCACCCGACGGTAGTCCTATAGGTGACCGATCCGGGGGACCGCGGACGAAGGGCAGGCAGCAGTGGCCGACCCTGCGGGGTTTGAGGAGTTCGTGGCGGTACGCTCCGGCCGCCTGCTGCGCACCGCGTACCTGCTCACGCACGACTGGGCCCGGGCCGAGGATCTCCTGCAGACGGCACTGGCCCGCGCCTGGCTCGCGTGGGACCGCATCCACTCGCACCCTGAGCCGTACGTACGCAAAATCATTATCAACACCTACGCCTCCTGGTGGCGGCGGCGCTCGACCAGCGAAGACCCCACCGACCGGCTGCCCGACGGCGGCGCCGCGCACTGGCCCGGCGCGGACCCGGTGGCGATGATCGATGAGCGCGACGCGCTGTGGCGGGCGCTGCGCCGCTTACCCAAGCGGCAGCGCGCGGTGATCGTGCTGCGCTACTTCGAAGACCTGTCCGAGGTGGAGATCGCCGACGCGCTGGGCTGCGCGGTCGGCACGGTGAAAAGCCAGGCGAGCAAGGCCCTGGCGAAGTTGCGGATCGACCCCGAGCTGCGGACGCCGGACGCGCTCAGACTGGTCACGACACCGGCCGAGGAAGTACTGCCATGAACCTCACCGACCTGCGGGACGTCCTCGACGAGCGATCGCACCACGCGCGGATACCAGCCGGGCTGGAACGCATGGCCGGGGTACGGGCGAGGGTCAGCGCGATCCGCCAGCGCCGGGCCGCGGCCATCGGGGCGCTCGCGCTGGCCGGCCTCATGATCATCTGGTACGGGCTGGTGGCGCAGCGATCGCCCGGGACCGTCGCGGTGCGCCCGGTCTCCTCGCCCGCGTCCGGGTACCGGCTCATCGACGGCTTCCCCGAGTACGCGGACGGCGCGAAGGTCGTGGCGACGGCGAATGCCTCCACCCACGACGTCCTGCGGGTCACCGCCATCGCGGGCGAGTTGGGCTTCGCGTTCGTCACCCGCTGCGCGCTGCCCGCCGGGTTCGCGCTGATTCTCCGCTCAAGCGCGAACGGCGCCCCGCTCGGGGATGTCACCTGCGGCGCCACGTTCCGGCCCGGGGACGACATGCTGGCCTCGATCGGCGCCCGCGCGGGTGACCGGATCACCTTCGTTTTCAGCGCCGTGCAGACCCAGTACTACCAGCTACCCGCCGACGGCTCACCGGCACCGGCATCGAACTCGAGCACGCTGCCCGACGGCACGGTCTCGGTCGCCGTCATGCGCCGGCTGGACTTCGCCGCGTACCCGTTCCCGCCCCGGCCGGCCCACCTGGCGCCACTGGACCTCGACCGCGCCGCGAACGGCGCGACCGCGGTCACGGTGATCGACTCGACGCCGAACCCGCTGGCGCCGATCGAGGTCCCCGTGGTGGTGGCCGGGAACGCGGACCTGGACATGGTCGCGCAGACCCCCGGGTTCCTGCGCGTGTACCTCGACGGCCGGTTGCAGGAGCGCGCCGAGTGGTGGGACTAGGCGCAGGGGGTGTACGCCGTGACCCTGCGCCCGAACGAGGTGGGCAGCCGTACCCTGACCCTCCGGCTGGTACCGGAGCACATGACGGGCGCCTGGCGGGCCGTGTTGCACACCCCACAGTCGTAACTCGGTCGAAAAGCGTCGCACCCCCAGGGCATGATGATGCTCCTGGAGGTACGCAGCCACATGGCATTTGATCCTTACCGGCGAGTGCTCGGCGTGCCCGGCGTACGCCCGCTCATGCTGGTCGCGCTGCTGGCCCGCATACCGGTCATCGCGGCCAGCATCACGCTGACCCTGCACGTCGTGCTCGACCTGCACCGCGGGTACGGCGCGGCCGGGCTGGTCGGCGCCGCGAGCACGGTGGGCACGGCGCTGGGCTCGCCGCTGCTCGGCCGGCTGGTGGACCGGCGCGGCCTGCGGGGGATGCTCGCGCTGACCACGGCGGCCGAGGCGGTGTTCTGGGCGCTCGCGCCGGTCTTGTCCTACCCGGCCCTGCTGATCGCCGCGTTCGTCGGCGGGCTGCTCGTACTGCCGGTCTTCGCCGTGGTCCGCCAGTCGCTCGCGGCCCTGGTCGGCGAGGCGGACCGGCGCGCGGCGTACTCGCTGGACTCGATGTCCACCGAACTGTCCTACATGGCGGGGCCGGCTCTCGCGGTCGTCATGGTGTCCCAGGTCTCCGGGCGCGCCGCGATGATCGCGGTGGGCACCGCGATCGTGCTCGCCGGCATCGGCCTGTTCGCGCTCAACCCGCCCGTCCGCGCCGAGCACGAGGCGGCGGCGCCGGACGCGGCCCCGGTGCGCCGCCGGGACTGGCTGCAGCCCAGGTTCATCGCGCTGCTCCTGGTGACCTCGGCGACCACGTTCGTGCTCGCCGGCACGGATGTGTCGGTCGTCGCGGTGCTGCGCGGCGCCGGGCAGGTGCCGTGGACCGGATTGGTGCTCGCAACCTGGGGCGCGGTCTCGCTCACGGGCGGCTTCGTGCACGGCGCGGTGCGCCGCCCGCTGCCACCCGCCGCCCTGCTCGGGCTGATGGGGCTGCTGACGATACCGGTCGGCCTCGGCGGCGGATGGTGGGCGCTGTGCCTGGCGCTGATCCCGGCCGGTGCCCTCTGCGCGCCGACGCTCGCGTCGACCGCGGACGGGGTGAGCCGGCTGATACCGGCGGCCGCCCGAGGCGAGGCGATGGGCCTGCACGGCTCGGCCCTCACTATCGGCATGGCGCTCGGCGCGCCGCTCGCGGGCGGCGTGATCGACGCCGCGGGGCCGGCATGGGGCTTCGTCGTGGCCGGCGTCGTCGGCGCCGTGGCCGCCGCGTTCACCCTGCCGATGCAGCGCCGCCTGCGCCTCGCCGAGCAGAGCGCTTGACGGGGCAGAGCGCCTGACCCGGTCGCTCACCTGCCCATCTCGCGGACGCGCCGGGTGTGCTCGTCCTGCAGGTGCCGGCTGCGCCGGAGGTAATCGATGATCACCTCCAGCTCCGCCTGCGTGTAGCGGGACAGCTCGCGGTCGCCCTGCTCGGCGAGCGGCCCGTACAGCGCGCCCGCCCGGCGCTGCGCCTCGGGTGTGGGTACCACGGTCACCTTTCGCCGGTCCCCCGGGTCGGGCCTGCGGGTCAGGTACCCGAGCCGGGCCAGGCGGTCGAGCATCGCCGTGACGCTACCGGTGGTCAGCCCGAGTTCGGTGGCGAGCTGGCCGGGCGTGGCCGAGCCCACTTGCATGAGCACGTCGAGGCAGCGCAGGTCGGTGCGGTTCACGCCGAGGTGACCGGCGACCGCCTCGTCCATCGCGTCCACCGCCGCCTGAAAAGCGCGTACCTCGTCGCCGACCTGCGCGCGGAGTGCCGCCTTGGGAAGTTCCCTTGACATTCAAGCCTCTTGAGAACCAAGATAATTGCCGAACAAGATATCAGACCAATCTTAGGAGACACAATGAGCCGCTTCCTCGTCAGCACCATGCCCAACGCGGGACACGTGCACCCGGCCGTACCGGTCGTGACCGAACTGGTGGCCCGGCGGCACGAGGTGCTCTGGCACACCGGCCGCGAGTACACGCAGACCGTCGAGCAAGCCGGTGCCCGCCTCATCCCGTTCAACCGGACGCCCGACCTCACCGCTTTACCCGTGGAACCTGACCCCGGAGCCAAGGGCGCGGCGGCCGGCGTCTCCGCCCTGCGCAAGCTGCTCGTCGACCGGATGGCCGGCCAGCTCGCCGACTACGAAGAGATCGTCGACCAGTACCCGGTGGACGCGCTGCTCGTCGACTTGTGCGCGCTGGGTGGCCAGGCGCTGTACGAGCGGCGCGGCATACCCTGGGCAACTCTCGGGATCAGCCCGCTGACCGCGCGGAGCCCGGACACTCCCCCGTTCGGTACCGGCTGGCGCCCGCCGCTCGGTCCGCTCGGGCGAACCCGGATCCGGCTGTACAACGGCCTGGGCGGGGTCTTCATGCGCCCCCTCACGCAGGCGTACGAACGGGAGCGGGCCGCGGTGGGCCTGCCACCGCTGCCGCGAGGCGTCACCGTCTTCGATCACATGATGTCGTCGCTGCTGCACCTGCAGGCGGCTACCCCGCTCATCGAGTACCCGCGCCACCCGTGGCCCACCAACATCCACTTCGTCGGCCCGCTGCTGCCGGAGGCGGCGGCCAGTGACGACCTGCCGGCCTGGTGGCCGGAGCTGCGCGAGGCGCGCCGGGTCGTGCACGTGACGCAGGGCACCGTGGCGACCGATCCGGCGACCCTGACCATCCCGGCGCTGTCCGGCCTCGCCGGCCTCGACGGGCTCGTCGTCGTCACGACACCCGACCCGGCCGCGTTGGGTACCCTGCCGGCCAACGCGCGGGTCGCCCGGTACATCCCGCACGCGCTGCTGCTCCCGCACGTGGACGTGATGGTCTCCAACGGTGGATACAACGGGGCGAAGATGGCGCTGGCGCACGGGGTACCGCTCGTCATCGCGCCCTGGGGTAACGACCAGCCGGATGTGGCCGCCCGGATCAGTTGGGCGGGCGCGGCGGTGAACCTGCGCACCCGTACCCCCTCGCCTGAAGCGGTGCGCGACGCGGTGAATGCGGTGCTCGCGGACGCCGCCTACCGCGACGCCGCGACTCGGATCCGGGACGAGTTCCTCGACTACGGCGGCGGCGATCTCGCCGCCGGCCTGCTGGCGGAGCTGGTGACTAAAGCTGGCCAACCTCGGTGACCCGCAACACGGCCGCGCCGGCCTCGTCCGACGCGGCCAGGTCCACCTCCGCCGAGATGCCCCAGTCGTGGTCACCGGCCGGGTCGTCGAGGATCTGCCGTACCCGCCAGCGCTCGCGCCCCGCGTCGATCAGCAGCAGCGCGGGGCCGCGGGCGTCGGGGCCGGTGCCGATGTCGGCGTGCTCGGCGAAGTACGGCAGCAGCGCCTCCTCCCACGCCCGCGGGTCGAAGCCGGCCTCCGCGTCCAGCTCGCCCAGCTCGTCGTACCGGCGCAGCGCGGCCAGCTCCACCCGGCGGAACAGCGCGTTGCGCACGAGCACCCGGAAGGCCCGCGTGTTCCCGCTGACCGCCGGCGGCCGGGTGGGCTCGCGCTCCGGCTCCGCCCCCGAGCGCAGCCGCTCCCACTCGTCGATGAGGCTGGAGTCGACCTGCCGTACCAGCTCGCCGAGCCATTCGATGATGTCGATGAGCTCTTCGGTCTTCGCCTCGTCCGGTACGGTCTGCCGCAGCGCCTTGTACGCGTCCGCGAGGTACCGCAGCACCAAGCCCTCCGAGCGGGCCAGGCCGTAGAAGCCCACGAACTCGACGAAGGTCATGGCGCGCTCGTACATGTCGCGCGCCACGGACTTCGGCGACAGTTCGTGGTCGGCGACCCAAGGGTGGCCCCGCCGGTACATGTCGTAGGCGGCGTCGAGCAACTCCGCGAGCGGCTTCGGGTACGTGACGGAGTCGAGCAGGTCCAGCCGCTGCTCGTACTCGATGCCGTCGGCCTTCATCCGGGCGACCGCTTCGCCGCGCGCCTTGAACTGCTGGGCGTACAGCACCCGTCGAGGATCGTCCAATGTGGACTCGATGACGGACAGTACGTCCAGCGGGTAGCTCGGCGTCGCGCTGTCCAGCAGTTCGAAGGCGGCCAGCGCGAACGGGGACAGCGCCTGGTTGAGCGCGAAGTCGACCTGCAGATCGCTGACGAGGCGGATCGCGGAAGGGTGGCCCTCGACGATGCCGGCCGCCAGGAGCGCCCGGTAGATGGCGATGGCGCGGCGGATGTGCCGGCGCTGGGCCGCCCGATCCTCGTGGTTGTCGGTGAGCAGGTGGCGCATCGAACCGAACACGTCACCACCGCGCGCGATGACCTGCAGCAGCATCGCGTGGCTGACCGCGAAGCTGGACTGCAGCGGCTCGGGCGCCGCCTCGACAAGGCGTTCGAAGGTGGGTTGGCCCCAGGAGACGAAGCCGGCGGGTGGCTTGCGGCGCACCACCTTGCGGCGCTTGCGCGGATCGTCGCCCGCCTTGGCCAGCGCCCGCTCCGTCTCGATGACGTGCTCGGGCGCCTGCACGACGACGGTACCGACGGTGTCGTATCCGGCCCGCCCGGCACGCCCGGCGATCTGGTGGAACTCGCGCGCCTGCAGCAGCCGGGTACGCGCACCGTCGTATTTGGACAGTGCGGTGAACACGACGGTGCGGATCGGTACGTTGATGCCGACGCCGAGGGTGTCCGTACCGCAGATCACCTTCAGCAGCCCGGCCTGCGCCAGGGTCTCCACGAGGCGGCGGTACTTCGGGAGCATGCCGGCGTGGTGCACGCCGATGCCGTGGCGTACCAGGCGGGACAGGGTCTTACCGAAGCCGGCGGTGAACCGGAACCGCCCGATCGCCTCCGCGATCGCGTCCTTCTCCGCGCGGGTACACACGTTGACGCTCGTCAACGCCTGCGCCTGCTCCAGCGCGGCCGCCTGGGTGAAGTGCACGACGTACACGGGCGCCTGGTGCGTCTGCAACAGTTCCTCGAGCGTCTCGTGCAGCGGCGTCATCGCGTACGAGAAATGCAGCGGAACCGGGCGCTCCGCGGAGCGCACCACCGCCGTCGACCGCCCGGTCCGCCGGGTCAGGTCCTCCTCGAAGCGCCGCACGTCCCCAAGCGTCGCGGACATCAGCACGAACTGCGCCTGCGGCAGTTCGATCAGCGGCACCTGCCACGCCCAACCGCGGTCGGGGTCGGCGTAGAAGTGGAACTCGTCCATGACGACCTGGCCCACGTCGGCCTCGGTGCCCTCGCGCAGCGCGATGTTCGCCAGGATCTCGGCGGTGCAGCAGATGATGGGCGCGTCCTCGTTGACGCTCGCGTCGCCGGTCAGCATGCCGACGTTCGCCGGCCCGAACATGTCGCAGAGGGCGAAGAACTTCTCCGAGACGAGGGCCTTGATGGGCGCGGTATAGAAGGTGGTACGCCCCTCGGCCACCGCGGCGAAGTGCGCGCCGGCCGCGACCAGACTCTTGCCGGAGCCGGTCGGCGTACTGAGGATGACGTTGGCCCCGGTGACGATCTCGATCAGCGCCTCCTCCTGGTGCGGATACAGCGCCAGGCCACGCTCCTTCGCCCAGTCCGCGAACGCGGCGAAGACGGCGTCGGGGTCGCGCCGTCCGGGCGGTGGGAGCTGATCGGTGAGCGTCATGGCCGATCCATACTGCCCGGGTATCCGACGGCTACCAAATCCCGGCACCTCACTCGACGGGCTGTGAATCGGACAGGCGGAGCTCTTCGAGATCGAGGCGGGCCTGAATCTGGCGCAGCACGGTGTCGTCGATGTGCCGCTCGTCGCGCAGCCGTACCACGGTCGCGCGCTTATGGGCCACCAGCGCCCGGCGCAGGGACGTGTACTGCGCCGCCCACCGGCTCGCCGGGTCCTCCTGTTCGGCCGGCTGCCCGTCGGCGGCCGCCAGTACCCGCAGGTGCTTCTCGTACTCGTGGCGGGTCCGCTCGACCACGCCGTCGTCGATACCCAGCCGGGTCGCCATGTCCGGCAGCGCGGCCAGCGCCTCCCGCGCCGCCACCGTCTCGGCCAGGTGGCGCTCCTCGAGCACGGCCGAGTCCTCGGGCAGGTGGGCGAAGCGCACGACGAATGGCAGGACGAGCGCCTGCAACAGGGTCACCAGAATGACGCCGGAGGTGACGAAGACGATCACGTCGCGGTCGGGGAACGGCTGTCCCGAGGTGACCGTGCGCGGTACGGCGAGCGCGGCGGCGAGCGACACGGCGCCCCGGAAGCCGGCGGTCGAGGTGACCATGCGGGCCCGCCAGCCGACCCGGCGGGTTCGCTGCGCGGGCCGGCGGTCGAGCGCGCGGATCAGGTACGGGACGGTGAACGCCCACACGAAGCGGCACCCGATCACGACGGCGGAGATGATCCCGACGGCGGCGACGGCGCTCGGGATGCTCATCGTCCGCAGGTCGCGCACTGACGCCTGGGTCTGCAGCCCGACGAGGACGAACAGGGCGCCGTTGAGCAGGTAGGTGGACAGCCCCCAGAACGCCTGTGCCATCTGCCGCGTCTCGGCCCGTACCAGCCGCGGGCCGATCTGGCTGAGCCCGAGGCCGCACACCACGACGGCGAACACGCCCGAGGCGTGGATCAGCTCGGCGAGCAGGAACGCGGTGAACGGGGTGAGCACGCTGACCAGGTTTTCCTGGAGCGGGTTGTGCAGGCGCCGGCGGGCGAGCACGGCGAGGCGCGCGGTCACCAGTCCGGCGAGCGCCCCGCCCAGGTACGAGACGAGCAGCAGCCAGCTCACGTGCAGTACGCCCAGGTGCTCCTGCCCTATGGTGAGGCCGACCGCGAGACCGTAGATGACCAGCGCGGTGCCGTCGTTGACGAGGCTCTCCGCGCGCAGCATGGTGATGGTCCGGCGGGGCAGGTTGCGGGCGATGACCCCGACCGCGGTCGCGTCGGTGGGCGCGACCGCGGCGCCCAGCACCCAGGCGGGCGCCCAGGGCAGCCCGAGCGCGTGGGCCACCGCGGCCACCGCCGCCGCCGTCCCCAGCACCAGGACCGTGCTCATCAGCACGATGACCCGCAGGTTGCTGCGGATCTCGCGCAGCGACGTGTTCAGGCACTCCCAGTAGAGCAGCGCGGGGAGGAACAGCAGCAGGACCGCCGCGGGCGGCAGGCTGACGCCGCGCAGCGCCGGGATGAAGCCGGCGAGGATGCCGCAGAAGAAGAGGAGCAGAGGCGGGGGTATCCGCAGGCGGGGCGCGACTGCCGCGCTCGCCAGCACGGCCACCCCGAGGATCACGACGAGTTCAAGTCCCAACATGTCCCGTCCATTCTCCTTGATGCCCCCGGCTCGCCTTGATGCCCCCGATGCGACGGCGTCCCTATTCGGGAGTACCGTTCCCATATGACCGTCATGGCCCGCCCGCGCCTCGCGTGGCGCGGTGCCCGGCGGTCGTTGTCGTTCATGATCGGGCTCGCGTTGCTCGCGGTCGCCGCGAGCGGCACCATGATCGCGGGTCCCGAGCCGAGGGATCAGGCTCCCGACCGTCCGGTGAGCGTGGCGGCGAGCCAGCCAAGCGAGCGGATGGCGGCCAATCGGCGGACCGCGGCGAGCCAGCCGGCGCCGGCGGCTCCCGAGACGGTGCCCGCCGCGCCTGCCGCGGGCGGGGCCGCCGCGCCGGCCCAGCCGGTACGCGCAGTTGCGGCCATCCTGAGCGATCAGTTCGCGGGTACGCGTAGCGGGTCGCGCGCGCCGCCCGCCCGCGCCCTCTGACGGCGCAGCCTCCTCTTCCTTCCAGCTTCGGCTCCAGCTTCAGCCTTCCCGCGCGGGTACGATCCCGCGCCGCCCCCGGTCCGTACCCGTTTCGACCTCGATGAGGTGATGGTCGTGCAAATCGCCGTACACGCGCTGCTGACGGGAATCCGTGAGGCGCTGACGATCTGGCTCGCCCTCGTGGCGCTCGCCGGTACCGCGTGCGTGATTCTTTCCGCACCGGCCCGGCGCGGTCGCCCGCGCGCCGTCCGTCCACACCGGACAATGCCCGTACGTCCACTTCGGACAGTTGAGCAATCTGAAACAGAGGAGCACCGGTACGCCGAGGAGGTGACGGTGGCGGCCGACCGCGCTACCGAGGCTGCCGGGCGGTGGCGCGCGGAGTGGCTAGCCGTGCACAACGCAAAGGATGCGGCGTGGCGCGCATACGAGAAGGCGGAAGAGGCGGCGCGCCGGGCGTACAAGGCGGCCGCGTTCCCCACCCCACAGGTGGCGCTCACGCCGGACGAACTCGCCTCGCGGGAACGGTACCTGCACCGCATGGCGCGCGAGGCGTACCAGCGCGGGGACCTGTCGATCGCCCAGCTGCACGACGCGCTGTGGCACCGCAACGGCTGGGATCCGAGGCAGCACCCGTTCGAGCAGCAGGTGATCCTGCGCCGCATCGCCCTTTCCCGCAAGGTGGATGCGTACCGGACGGTGTCGTCGATGGAGCGCCGCGCCTGGGAGGCGGTGGAGACGGCCGAGGCGGCAAAGGACAGCCTGCGTCGCGAGGCGCGCGCCGCGCAACTGCGCGCCCATACTGTCGTGAGTGGACAGTCCTTTGTGGATGCTCGGGTGGCTGGCAGGTCGCTGCGGTACCAGCCCGCGGGAGCGGCGGCACGATAGCACGAGCCGCACGAACATGCCGGGTTACGGAAAGCACCGACAGGGCAACGCAACGGAGTCCCTGGTGCTCGTAACCTATCCCGCTCCGGCACGTACTACCCGGTGCGCGACAACGGGTCGCGCAAAGTGGCAGGTGCGTTCCGGGGAGGGGGTGCCCATGACGGCTCTGGCCCTACAGAATGGGTCGCGTGAGTTCGCGACTTTGCCGGTGTTCAGGATCGGGCTGCCCGTGATCCGACCCCGGCGCGAACCCACCAGTGGCTCATCAGGGGGCACCGTGTACCCACCTCCGGGCGGCACGGTTTACCAGAGCGTCGCGGGTGGCGGCGCACACGGCGGATCGGCTGAGGAAGACGCGCGACTGGCCGAACTCTCGCGGGTGGATCCCGACGCGTTCGGCGCGCTGTACGACCGTTACTGCGACCAGATCTACCGGTATGTGTACCGGCGCCTGACCAATCACGAATCCGCCGAGGACGTCACGGCTGAGGTTTTCTTCAAGGCGCTGCGGGGGATCGACAGTTTCCGGCCCACCGCCGGCCCGTTCTCGGCCTGGCTGTACCGGATCGCCGCGAACGCGGTCGTGGACCACGCCCGGGCCCGCCGGGTGACCACGAGCCTCGACGTGACCATGGACGCGGCGGACCGCGCGGCACCGGTCGAAGAGCAGGTGATCAACCGGGTGGAGGCGGCGAAGGTCTGGGAGGCGGTGGACGGCCTGACCGACGCGCAACGGGTCGCGGTCACCCTGCGCTTCGGCCGCGACCTGCCGATCGCGGACATCGCCGAACATATGGGGCGCAGTGAGGGCGCGATCAAGCTGCTGCTCAATCGCGGCCTGGCGGCGGTCCGGGCGGCGATGTCGGCCACTCCCGCGCACCGAAAGGGCCAGTCATGACTGGTCACGACGACTACATCGACGACCCGCTGCTGCGCGAGACCGCGGCCCGGGTGCACCACGTGCTGCACTCCGACCAGATGCGCCCGGCCTTCCGCGACCAGTTGCGCGCCCAGCTCATCGCGGCTCGCGCCGAGGCGATCCACGACGCGGCCACCGGCTCGGTACCGCCGATCCAGGATGCCACCGTCACCAGCCCGGCACCGCAGATCCACGACGCCACCACCCGCCCGATACCGCAGCGGCCGCCGCTGACCCGGCCGATACCGCGGCGCCCGAAGTCGCCTGCGACCCACAAGTTGCCCCGCCCCGCCAAGCGCCGCCGTCCGCTGGCGGTCGCCGGCTGGCTGGGCGCGGGTGTCCTCGCCGCCGCGGCCGCGGTCGCGCTCGTCGTTCTCGGCCTGCCGTCACTGTTGACCGGCACCGGACCCGTCACGGTGGCGATACGCAGCGACGTGGCTGGGACCGGCTCGGCCGACCCGGCCGCGGCGGTACGCCTGAGCTTCTCGCAGCCGCTCAACCACGCGGCGACGCTCTCCGCACTGCGCGTGCAGCCGTACGCCGACATGCAGAAGACGTGGGATGGCGACACGCTCGTCGTCAAGCCACCCCACGGGTTCGCGCCCAACACCGGATACCTGCTGACCATCGACCACGCGATCGCCCGTACCACCAAGGGCTCGGCGCTCGCCGCGGACCTGCACTTCGTCTTCGGCACCGCGGCGGTGCCAGGCTTCGGGCCGCCACCGGCCACGGTGCTGGACCTGCACCGCGCGGACGTCGGCGGCGCCGCGGACCACTCCGAGGCGATCGTCACCCGGGACGGCTCGCTGCTGCTCACCGAGGCGCTGCCCTCGGCGGCGAACGGGAACCGCAGCGGGCTCCTGCGGGTCAGCGGCACCACCGCCGACCAGCTCTCCGGCAACGCCGCGGCCATCTGCGTGTCGCGCTCCGGCGACTCCATCGCCTACCTCGCCGACACCGGCAGCGCCACGAAGGTGGTGTTCGCGAACAGCGTCGGCACGCCGCTGGGCAGCCAGCGCGTGAAGGACATCGACAAGGACTCGCCGCTGGGCTGGATCGGTGACGACCTGGTGACGTACGTGAGCCGCGGGCAGCTGACCGCGATCGACCGCGACGGCAAGACGAGGTCGATGGGCATGCCGGTCAGCGACCCTGACTCGCTGGTGCTCGCCCCCGGCGGCGGCTACGCGTACGCGGCCCGGGAGGGCCTCGTGCCGCTCATCGCCGGGCACGCCGGAAAGGCGCACCCGCTGCCCGGCATCGTCGGCGGGCCGGCGTTCAGCGCGGACGGCGCGACGGTCGTCTGGATCGACAACTCCACCGGTAAGGCCCGGCTGTCGGTCGCGCCCTCGGCCGGCGGCCCGGTCTTCACCGCGGAGCTGCCGAAGGTGGGTGCGGGCGATCAGATCAGCGACATGTCGGTCTCACCGGACGGCACGCACCTCGTCTACACACTCACCTCCGGCGGCCACAGCGAACTGCGGCTGGCCTCGCTGCCCGACGGCGACACGCTCGCGATCTCGACCGACGGGGGCGGCGCCTCGCCCAACTGGTCGCCGTCCGGGCGCCTGTTCACGATCCTCGCCGGCACCGGCGCCGGCGCACACATCGAGACCATCGCCGTGCCACAGGCGCTACGCGACCGTGGCGACATGTTCGAGGCGGTGGCCAACGCGTTCGCCAACGCGCAGCGCAGCGGCGACCAGGGGGCACAGCGCGTACTGTCCACAGAGGACGCCAGCCTGCCCGCGCTGGCGGCGGCGCCGTCCCGGGCGGACGTCATGTGGTTGGTGGAGGAGGCCGACGGTACGGCGCAGGCGCGGATCCGGTTGACGGTCGACCCGACGATCCAGCATCCGGCGGCGGTCCAGGCCGAGGAGACGCTGACATTGGGGGTACCGCAGGGCCGGACGCTGCCGAAGGTACTGAAGGTCAACGGGGGTACGCCGTACACCGCCGCGCCGGCCGGGCCGCAACTGGTGAACGTCGACACGGACGCGGTACCGGGGACGGTCCTGCTGACGTTCGACAGCGACCTGGACAAGGCCAGCGCGCTCAAGGCCATCACGGTGACCGCGGGTGGCAAGCAGTACCCGGCGACCGGGTACGACGCGGCCAAGCGCACGGTCTCGGTACCGGTGAAGTCGAGCGAGAAGATGATCCTGCGTATCGATACGGACCTGCGCGACGCCAGCGGTCATCCGCTTGCCGCGGCAGTATCGGTGACCTACTAATTTAGTTCGTAGCGGTTCTTGCGTGAATTCACTGTCAGTCACTAGGCTCAGGATCCGGTCAGGTCGTTCGACAGACCGCCACCGGCGGCCGCGACCCGACACCGCCGAACCGCAGCCGCGGACCGGGGACCCAACCGTTAGACCGGGGTGAATCCAAGGCGCAGTCCTTGGTAGGGCGACCTTCCCGCCCGAACCCGTCAGCTAACTCGGTAGGCGGGATCAGGAAGAAGGAGCCTCGACGCCGCGTGCCGTCAGACATTTCCCCGCGCTGGCCCCTCGCTCGCTTGTTGACATTCGGCACTTGCCTGCTCGCCGCGCTCCTCGTCACGCTCTCCGGCCGCGCTGCGCTCGCCGCACCCTCCCCCGCGCAGATCGAGGCACAGATCAACCAGGCGTGGAACACTCTCGAACCGCTGATCGAGCAGTACAACCGGGTCCACGGCCAGTTGCAGGACAACCAGGCCAAGGCCGCCGCGCTGCAGAAGCAGATCCAGCCACTGGCACTGCAGGTCGACATCGCGATGACGCGGGTGGGCGCGATGTCCGCGGGCCTGTACATGACCGGGCCCGGGTACCGCACCGCGGCGCTCGTCACCAGCGGCGCCCCCGGGGCGATGCTCGACGAGCTCACCATGTTCGACCAGATGGCGCACCAGCAGACCGCCGCGGTGGCCGGCGTCGCACACCAGCGCGACAAGTACCTCGCCGCGAAGAAGCCGTACGACGACCTGGTGAACACACTGTCCATAGAGGACGCCGACCTGGCCGCGAAGAAGAACGCCATCGAGGCCCAGCTCAACCAGCTCCAGCAGCTGCGCGCGCAGGCGTACGGCGCGGCCGGCGTCTCGATCGGTAAGCTCCGGCCGGTCGCCACCTGCCCGGTCGTCTACTACGGCGACAAGGGCAGCGTCGCGGCGAAGAAGGCGTGCTCGCTGATCGGCAAGCCGTACATCTGGGCGGCCTCGGGACCGAAGGGGTACGACTGCTCGGGCCTGACCCTGGCGGCGTGGGGCTCGGTGGGCGTGACGCTCGGGCACTTCACCGGCTGGCAGTGGAACGAGACGAAGCCGATCTCCCGCGCCGACCTGCGCCCCGGCGACCTGGTGTTCTTCTTCAGCGATCACCACCACGTAGGCATCTACGTCGGCAACGGCTGGATGGTGCACGCACCGACGCAAGGCGACTACGTACGCATGGCGAAGATGGACAGCCCGTACCTGCCGATCCCGTCCGGGGGCTACCGCCGGCCGGGCTGACGGCGGGTACGCACACCATCCAGTGCGATCTGCAGGTGGCGGCGCCAGTCGGGGTCGCCACCCGGCTTGAAGTACATGGTCGCGATGATGCCGTTGGCGATGACGACGAAGTCGGCGAGCGTGAGGTCGGCGCGCACCTGGCCGGCGGCGACGGCGCGCTTGATGATGCGCGTGACGATCTGGCCGAACTCCGCCTTCTCCTGTTTGACCCGGGTCCAGTCGAGGTTGTCGGAGCCCATCAGCGCCAGTTGGAAGCTGGCATCGCCGTCGGCCATCTCGAGGTAGCCGCGTAGCAACGCCTCGAACGCCTCACCCGCGTCGGCAATCCGCTCGGCGGACCGGGCGAACTCCGCCATGCCCTGGAAGCGCTCGCCGACCATGGCGGTCAGCAGCGCCTGCTTGCTGGGGAAGTGGCGATAGAGGGTACCCATGCCCAGGCCGGCGTGGGCCGCGATCTCCTCCATCTGGGCCTCCCGGCCCCGGCGGGCGAACAACTCGCCGGCGGCCGACATGATCCGCTCGCGGTTGCGCCGCGCGTCGGCACGCAACGGTCGTTCGGTCTCAGTCATCGCTGACAAACTCCTGCCTTGACAACCGGAATCTTAGTTCCGTAACGTGGGCGGCACCACCGGAACCGGAATTCCGATTCCGATACTGACTGCGAGGTCCGTCTTCATGATCGTCATCACCACGCCCACCGGTCAGATCGGCCGGCAGGTCCTCGACAACCTCCTCCCCAGCGGCCAGCCGATCCGCGTGGTCGTCCGCGACCCCGCCCGGCTGCCCGCGCACGCCGCCGACCGCGTCGAGATCGTGCCGGGCTCGGCCGACGACGCCACCGTCCTGACCGAGGCGTTCGCCGACGCCGACAGTGTCTTCCTGGTGGTCCCCCCGAACCCGAGCGCGCGCAGCGTCCCGGGTCATGTCCTGGACTTCGTCCAGCCCGCCTGCGAGGCGATCGCAAAGCACAGCGTGGCCCGCGTCGTCGCCGTGTCGAGCCTGGGTCGCGGGATCGCCAGGAACGCCGGCCAGATGTCCGCGATATTCGCCATGGACGATCTCATCGAGAGCACGGGCGTGAGCTACCGCTCGCTGTGCCCGCCCGGGTTCATGGAGAACATGCTCTGGCAGATCGAGCCGATCACAACCCAGGGCGCGTTCTTCCTGCCGTACTCGCCCGAGCTCAAGCACCCGACGTGCGCCACCCGGGACATCGCCGCGGTCGCCAGCGGACTGCTGCTCGATGACGCCTGGACCGGGCAGGAGAGCATCCCCCTGCTCGGGCCGGAAGACCTGTCCTACAACGACATGGCGCGGATACTGACCGAGGTGCTTGAGCGGCCGGTGCGCTTCCAGCAGATCCCTGGCGAGGCGTACCAGGCGACGCTGATGGCGCACGGCGCGTCGCAGGCGTGGGCGCAGGGTCTCGCGGCGATGGCCGCCGCGATCGAGCGCGGCAGCTACGACATCGCCCCGGGCATCTCGCGCGCCAACACACCCACCACCTTCCGGCAGTGGTGCGAGCAGGTGCTCAGGCCCGCCGTACGCTCAGCTCCGGCCGGCCCGGCGGCGCCGCGCGACTAGCAGGGCGACGCAGCCCGCCACGAGTGACACCGCGCCGATGCCGGCGACCGTGCCGGTGGACCCGCCGGTCACGGGCAGGCCGCCGCCCTGACCCTGGGGCGTGGCACTGCCTGTGCCGGCCGACGGGTGCGCGGTGGAACTCTGGCTGGCGCTGGAACTCCGGCTGGCGCTGGGGCTCGGGCTGGCGCTGGGGCTCAGGTGGCAGGTGGCGCAGGGCAGCATGCCAAAGTCCTCGTCGAACTCCGGCGAGCCCTTGCTGATGCCCACGGATTCGGCCCCGTGCTCGCAGATCGACGAGGAGAAGTGGCCGCAGTCCAGACCCCAGCCCTCGGCTCGCGGAGGGATGAGAACGTAGTCCCCCACGGGAATGTCGCTGTCGGCGATACCGTCGGCGCCCGTGGTCACGGTCACGACATCCAGGGGGTGGAGTTGGGGACCGAAGAGGAAGTGGAACTGTACGCCGGGTATGCCCGGCCCGCCGGGCGGGTTGCGCGAATCGTACGCGCGCAGGTGTACATGGCCGGTGAGACCCGGTACGTGCGCCACGGTCTCGAACTGCGCCTGCCCGAGGGACTCCATCCCGTCGATGTTGTTGAAGAAGTACGAGACGAAGACCGTGCCCTCGTCGTACCCCTGCTGGTTGACGTGGCCGCGCGCCACCAACGTCTTCGACTCGCCGACCGCCATCGGGAACGTGGTGTTGATCGGGTTCGTCTGCCAGTCCACGCCGGTGGTCACGCCGCTGACGTCGACGAGTCGGGCCGGACCGGGACCGGTGTTCTTGACGGTGAGGGTGACCGTCACCGCCTGGCCGAGCGCGTAGGAGGTGCGGTCGATCGAGCCGGTGACGACCACCGTGGGCAACGCGGCCGGCGTCGGTGACGCCGCCGCGACGGGCGCCGCGAGTGCCAGCGCACCGACCGCGCCGGCGACCAGGACCGTACCCAGCCGTACCGAAAGCCTTGTCCCCACGCCGCTGACCCTCCTCTTTGGACGACGACGCCACAGCCTAGGAGCGCTGGCGTCGCCGTACCGCCCGACAATTCGTCGGTTCGCGGAGAATCAGGGTCAATCGATCCGGTTGTTGACGTGACCTCGGTCACGGTGGCCAGGCGCCGGTCGGCCTGCCGATCTCCCACTCGTGGCCGAACGGGTCGACGACCCGCCCCACCCGCCAGCCGTGCTCCTCGCCGACCGGGGACAGTTCCGCCGCGCCGGTCGCGACCGCCTGCGCCGCCACCGCGTCGGGATCCTCGACCACGAGCAACATCCGGGCCGTCCCGCCGCCGATCGCCGTGGGGCTGAACCGCCCCATGTCCGGCCCGGCGCCACCAATCCAGAACACCGCGTCACCGACGGCCAGTTGCGCCACGATCTCGTCGCCCTCGCCGACCTGGTGCAGCACGGTGGCACCGAACGCATCGGCGTAGAACGCGACCGCCCGGCTCGCCCGGTCGACCCACAGCTCGGGCTGAATACTCGGCATACCTCGCATCCTTCCAGCAGGAGCATCTTTCCAGCAGGACTTGCCTTCGAGTGCGCTCAAGCTCGTACCGTCATGGGATGAGATTGGGGCTGCACTACTGGAACTACTCGCGGCCGGCCGACCCGGCGGCGATCGCCGGTACGCTCGCGCGCACCGCGAGCCTCGCGGAGCAGGCGGGCATCGCGTCGTTCACCGTGATGGACCACTTCTTCCAGATGGAGGGCATGGGCACGGCCGACGAGCCCATGCTCGAGGGGTACTCGGCGCTCGCGTACGTGGCGGCGCTGACCGAGCGGATGACGCTGGGCATGCTCGTCACCGGCGTGATGTACCGCCACCCGGGCATCCTCGCAAAGACCGTCACTACGCTCGACGTGCTCGCAGAGGGGCGCGCCCGGCTCGGCATCGGCGCCTCGTGGTACGAACGGGAGCAGCGCGGCCTGGGCGTCCCGGTGGTACCGGTCGCGGAGCGCTTCGAGCGGCTCGAGGAGACACTGCGGATCTGCCTGCAGATGTGGAGCGCCGACAACGGTCCCTTCGAGGGCAAGCACTACCAGCTCGCCGAGACGCTGTGCGTACCGGCGCCCATCAGCAAGCCGTACCCGCCGATCATGATCGGTGGCGGCGGCGAACGCCGGACGCTGCGGCTCGTCGCACGCTACGGCGACGCGTGCAACATCTTCGGTACCAGCCGGGACGACGTGGCGCACAAGCTCGACGTGCTGCGCGCGCACTGCGCCACCGAGGGCCGCGACTACGACCGCATCGCGAAGACCGTCGCGTACATGGCTCCGGTGCTCGACAACGTCGACGGCTTCCTCGCCGACGTCGCCGCCTACGCCGACCTCGGGGTGACCGAGGTCCAGGTGATGCCCGACCGCAACCCCGTCGAGTTCACCGAGCAGGTCGCGGAGCGCGTGCTCCCCCGCCTCGCCTAGCGGGACCTCGGTCAGCGCGACAGCGGCTGCCCACCGAAGAGCGCGATGGTCTCGCCGGTGATGTAGCTGCTGTCCGCGTTGCTCGCGAAGAACAGGAAGGCCGGCGCGACCTCCTCCGGCTGCGCCGGCCGGCCGAACGGTACCGGGTCGGTCTGCGAGCCGTACCCAGCCATCTGGTCGGGGGTACGCGCGGAGGCGTTCAGCGCCGTCCAGACCGGGCCGGGCGCGACGCAGTTGACCCGGATGCCGCGCTCGAGCAGGTTCTGCGCCATCGACTGCGCGAAGTTCATCGCCG
>JBPYFB010000105.1:0-32002 GCA_051986465.1 Rugosimonospora sp. | reverse complement strand
CGGTTGTACTGGGTTGGGCGTGCTGGGTGGTGGTGTACCGGCGCCGAGTCGCCGCCGCCGGTACACCCGCCACAGGATCCGCGGCGAGACCAGCGCCTGTGGCGGGCTGAGGAAGTTCGCCACGCGGAGGAACGTCCGGCCGACGACTGGGTCGATACTGGCGGCGCGGTGCAGTCGCGGCAGGTACGCGTTGAGGATCCTGATCCGGCGTGTTCTGGCTCCGTCGACGTGCGGGAAGCGTAGGTCGTTGCCGACCGTGATTGCCCACGGCACGTCAATGATCCGCCGCACGCCCCGGAAGTAGCGGCGGGTCAGCCCGCGCGCTCCGGCGGCCAGGCAGGTCCGCAGCCACAGTGCGGCCATCGCCGCGGTCGTCATGCCCTGCCCGTAGGCGGGGTTGAAGCAGCACAGCGAGTCGCCCAACGCGATGAACCCCTCCGGCAGCCGGGCGCAGGTCTCGTACCGGCGGCGGACGCTGGGCCCGATCCGGAAGCGGTGCGGTTCGGTGATCGGCTGCGCAGTGGTCACCAGACGGTGCAGTTCGTCGCCGGCCAACCGGGCGGCGAACGCCTCGAACGCGCCAGGTATGGCCGGTGGCACGTCGTCATTCATGCCGAGCATCGTGACCAGCCAGCGGTCACCGTCGACGGCGAGAGTGCCGCTGCCGACCGGGTTGGCTGGGTAGTGGGAGTGGATGATGCCGGTGAAATCCTGCGCCTGCGCCACTCTGCGGTACTCCCGGCTGACGTAGACCAGGTTGGCCCGCACGACGTCCTCGCTCACCTCGGGGTAGCCGTGTTCGACAAGCCAGGCCGGCCCTCGGTTGGAGCGCCCTGACGCGTCTACCACGATCGAGGCGGGCAGAATGGTGGCGCCGTCCGGCCCCGCGACCCGCACGCCGGTGATCCGTTCGCCCTCAACCCGCAAGCCGGTGGCCTCGGTACCGGCCAGGATCCGCACGTCCGGTAGCGCCCGCACGCGCGATCGCACATAGGACTCCAGCGTGGGCCGGCTCACCAGCAGGATGGGCAGGTCGGTGGGCGTACGCCGGACCTTGTACCCGTCGTTGTACCAAATCACGTCCTGCTGCAGATCCGCCACCAGCGCGCCGCGGGCGACCAGATCGGCGCCCAGCCCCGGCAGAAGTTCCTCGAAGATCTCAAATCCGCGGGCGAGTAGCCCGTGGGTGTGCCTGCTGTGCGCGACAGCCCGGCGGTGAACCGGCTCGGTCGGCATCTCGTCCCGGTCGACGATCGTGACCCGGCTGACGTGTTCGCGCAGCACGCAGGCCGCGAGTAGGCCGGCGATGCTGCCACCGACAACAACGGCCGACCCGAAAGGAAAGGTTGGTGTCCCCACGCCATCAAGGCGTTCCATCCAGTTCCACAGCGGCATCGCGGCAACCAGAAGTGGAGGTCTCCGGACCGACGCCAGGGCGGCAAAATGGCCCCCGGGGTGAATCTCCCGGGGGCCATTTCGGGTGGTAGCGGGGACAGGATTTGAACCTGTGACCTCTGGGTTATGAGCCCAGCGAGCTACCGAGCTGCTCCACCCCGCGTCGTCCTGACCACCTTAGCGCACCGTTCATACCAACTGCAAAACGAGATCCAGTACCCTATCCGCCCGATCCGTTGGGTGCCGACGAGCCTGACGTCGAGGGCGTTGGCGCGGGCGAACCCGAAGGCCCCGGGCTCGGCGGCGTGACCTGAGCCGCCGCCTGTTTGGCCTTCTGGTACGCGTCGACCGCCGTCTGCAGCTCGGTCAGTGCCTGGCCGTACTTCGCGAAGTCGCCCTGCTGCTGCGCCGTCTTGAGATCCGCGAGCGCCTTGTCGACCTGGGCCAGGGCGGCCGCCACCGCGTCGTTGGACGGCGGCTGGTTGGGTGGCGGATTCGTGCCCGTGGGCGGACTCGTACCCCCACCCTTGACCGATGCCAGTAGTTGCGCGATGGCGCCCTGCAAGGAGGTATCGAAGCCAACGTACTGGCCGAAGTTGAGCAGTACGTACTTCATCTGCGGGTACGAATTCTGAGCCTGACTCTCCACGTACAGCGGCTCGACGTACAGCATGCCGTCGCCGACCGGCAACGACAGCAGGTTGCCTTGCCGGAGTGTCGCGGAACCCTTGAGCAGGGTGATCTGTTGTCGTACCCCGTCGTTGTTCGTCATCTTCTGGTCGGCCTGGCCCGGCCCCCATACCTGCGTATCGTCGGGCAGTTGCAGTATCGACAGCTTCGGCTTGCCGTCCACGTACGAGCCGGTGATCAACGAGGCCAGGTTCTGCCTGTTGCGCGGCGTCATCGCTGAGGTGAGCTGGAAGGTCGCCTGGTTCTCCCCGGGGAACTTGGCGAGCAGGTAGTACGGCGCCTGCTTGACGTTGGTGCTCGTGCCGGCGGGGTCGAAGGGTACCTGCCAGAAGTCCTGCCCCGAGTAGAACTGGCGGGCATCCTTGACGTGGTACCGGGTCAGGAGCTCCCGCTGCACCTTGAACTGGTCCTCGGGGTAGCGGAAGTGCGCGGCGAGGTCGGCCGGGATCTCCGAACTCGGTTTGATCAGCTTGCCGCCGAACGCCTTGTTCCAGGTCTTCAGTACCGGGTCGGAGTCGTCGAACGAGTACAGCTTGACCTGGCCCGTGTACGCGTCGACGGTCGCCTTCACCGAGTTGCGCAGGTAGTTGACGTTCTGCTGGGCCTGCTCCACGACTGCGCCCTCGGCGGCGAGCGAGTCGCTGGTCGCCGACCGCAGATCGATCTGCTGGGAGTACGGGTAGGTGGAGGCGGTCGTGTACCCGTCGAGGATCCAGGTGATCTTTCCGTCGATCACCGCCGGGTACGGGTCCCCATCGAGAGTGAGGAACGGCGCCACCTTCTGCACCCGCGTGCGCGGATCCTGTACGTACAAGATCTTCGAGTTCTTGTTGAACACGCTGGAGATCAGGAAGTTGAATTCCTTGTACTTGTACGCGTAGAGCATGCGCCGCCAGTACGAGCCAACCTGTACTCCGCCCGTTCCGGCGTAGGTCACGTACTGGTCGGCGCCGGAACTGGAACTGGTCGGGCGGTCGTACTCGACGTCGGGGCCCGAGGTCTTCCCGACGATCGCGTACGAGTTCATGTTCTCGCCGTAGTAGATGCGCGGCTGGCCCACCGGGATCTGGTCGGACTCGGACTGGCAGCCGGCCTGTGCCTGGGTGCTCTGCGCCGTCTCCGAGTCGAGGAATCCGGAGACGAAGTACGGCTGCCCCGCGCATACCGTCTGGTTGGCGGGGGCCGCGACAAACCCGTACCCGTGTGTGTAGATGGTGTGCTGGTTCTGCCAGTTGCTCTGCTGCCCGCTCAGGTTGTTGTAGTCGAGCTCGCGCACGCCGACCACGTAGTCCTGGAGCTTGCCGGTGTTGTTGAGGTCGTACCGGTCGATGTCGAGTTTCTGGGTGAAGTCGTAGAACCCGCGCACCTGCTGGAGCTGGGTGTACGTGTCGGACACGACAGACGGGTCCAGCAGCCGGATGTTGCCCACGGTGTTCGCGTCGGCCGCCAGGCTCGCCGGCGGCGAGGCGGCGGTCGACGAGTACGGGACGGTCGACACCCCGGCGAGCCCGAACGCCGCCTGGGTGGCGTCGATGCTCCGGCTGATGTATGCCTGCTCCTTGTCCCGGATGTTCGGCTTGACGGTGAAGGCCTGCACCGCGGCCGGGTAGATGCCGCCGATCGCGATCGCGGAGATGGCCAGCAGACCGAGCGCCACGCCCGGCCAGACCAGGTTCCGCATGATCGCGTTGGAGAAGATGATGATGCCGATCGCCACCACGACCGAGATCCACGCGAGGATCTCCTTCGCCGGCATAAGAGCGTTGACGTCGGTGTAGCCGGCGCCCCACAGGTTCGTGCCGTCGTTGTGCGCGAGCAGCAGACCGCGCCGGTCAAGTACGTACGAGACCGCCTTGAGTAGCACGAACGCGGCGACGAGGGCGGTCAGATGGGCGCGGGCCGCGGTCGTCATCCGGTCCCCGCCGCCCTGCAGGCGTACCCCGCCGAACAGGTAGTGCATGGCCAGCGAGCTGAAGACGCACAGCACCACGGCGGTGAACCCGACCCCGACCAGGTACCGCCAGAACGGGTAG
This sequence comes from Rugosimonospora sp., assembly GCA_051986465.1. Classification (GTDB taxonomy): domain Bacteria; phylum Actinomycetota; class Actinomycetes; order Mycobacteriales; family Micromonosporaceae; genus DATEJJ01. The sequence continues at coordinate 27,884 of JBPYFB010000105.1, read as the reverse complement.
TCGAAGACGTAGAAGCTGATGTCGCTGTGGAACTGCGGATCGGTCGCGCCGAACGGTTGCGCGTTGGCGAACAACAGCCACTGCTGCCACCGGCCTTGGGCGGACAAACCGGCGAACAGGCCCATCAGTACCCCGAACAGCCCGATCCACAGGCCGATGCGCGGGGAGAGCACGGAGCGGTACCGGTCGAGGGTCTGCTGCTCGGCCGAGTGCAGGCGCAGCAACGGTCGCAGCCGGTACGCGAGCCAGAGGTTGAGCGCCACGACCAGTGCCATGGCGAACCCGAACACCAGGAACAACCCGATCCGGGTCCACAGCAGGGTGGTGAACACCTCGGTGTAGTGCACCTCGGAGAACCACAGCCAGTCGGTCCACGCGTTGACCAGCCAGCCGAGGAGCATGAACAGCACAACCACGCAGGCCAGCACGACCAGGGTCACCCGGCCCCGGCGGCCCATCCGGGGCATTGGGGTTCGCATCGCCACGGCGCCTACCCTACGGCCTTCATTTCAGAACGGAGTGTCACCCACCCCCGCACAGGGTTGGTACCCCGTGCTGGCGCAGGGTTTGTAGGGCGGAGAGCGCGTTGGTCAGCGTGCTGACCTTGACGAGCTTCAGCCCGGGTACGGCGTTGGCCGTGGCTTCCGCGCAGTTGTCCGCCGGTACCAGAAAGATCGTCGCACCGTCCCGCTTGGCGCCGCGCATCTTCTGCGCGATGCCTCCGATCGCACCGACGTTGCCGTCGTCGTCGATGGTGCCCGTACCGGCGATGTCCAGTCCGCCGGTCAGGTCCTCGGGCTTGACCTTGTCGATGATGCCCAGGCTGAACATCAGGCCCGCGCTCGGGCCGCCCACGTCGTTGAGCGAGATGGAGATCTGGAACGGGTGCGGCTGCTTCTGGTCGATCTGTACGCCGATGCGAGGGCTGCCGTCCTCGCCCTTCGCCGACGTGATGGTCGTGGTGCCCGGCGCGCCGCCGCGCGTGTACCCGATCGCCAGTTTGCTGCCCGCGGCCTTGGCGCGGATCAGCTGGGTCAGCTCCTGCGCCGAGGTGATGTTTTTGCCGTCGACCGACGTGATCATGTCGCCCACCTTGAGGTGCCCGTCGGCCGGCAGGCCGGCGCTGACCTCCTGCACGGTGACCTGGACCGGGTAGCCCAATGCCCGCAGCGCGGCGGTCTCCGCGGACGACTGCGAGTCCTTGAATTGCTGCTGGTTCTCCTGGTCAACCTGCTGCTGCGTCTGCTCGGGCGGGTAGATCACCTCGCGCGGCACCACCGCGTCGTTGTTGTTGAGCCAGCCGCGCAGCGCTTCCCACAAGCTGATGTGGTCGGTTACCCCGACGGTGACCATCCGCAGTTGCCCGGCCGAGCCGGAGGACGTGGTCCCGGTGATCTGGATGACGTCCTTGCCCTTGTCCTTGCCGAGGGTGTCCCAGGTCGGACCGGGCCCCAACTCGACGTAAGGCACGCTGACCTGCCAGGCGAGCAGGACCAGGGCGGCGAGCAGGAACGCGCCAGCGAGCAGGGTGGCGCCGCGACGTCTCATTCCGGGAAGCCTACTGGCTCTCCGTGGGAGCCTCCGCCCCCGGTTTATCCCGTAAGCGAACAGCGTCGCCGCAGACGACGCACAGGTGGGGCGCGTACCGTGGATGCGTGCCAGACACGCCCTTCGGCTTCGCCTTGCCGGGCGGGGCCGCACCTGACCCCAACGATCCCGCCCAGGTTCAACGCTTCCTCGGACAGCTGCAGCAGCTCTTCGCCGGCGCCGGCGACGGCCCGGTCAACTGGGAGCTCGCGCGCGAGGTCGCGCTGAGCACACTGACCGGCGGGGCAGGTGGGGGCGGCATCTTCGGCTTCGCCGTACCCGGTGCCGGCACCGTCGCGCCCGCCGCGGAAACGACAGAGGCGAAGGCTCCGGGCAGCCCGAACGTCACCGTGGCCCAGCGCCGCGCGGTCGAGGAGGCGCTGCGCCTGGCCGACCTGTGGCTCGAACCGGCGTCGGCGCTGCCCTCCGGCATCCAGGCGGTCCAGGCGTGGACCCGGGCCGAGTGGATAACCAACACCCTGCCCGTCTGGCGCAAGCTGTGCGATCCCGTTGCGGGCCGCATGGTCGGTGCGATGGGCGATCTGGTACCGGAGGAGATGCGCGGCCAGCTCGGCCCGATGCAGTCCATGGTGGCCACCCTGGGTGGCGCGCTCTTCGGTGGTCAGCTCGGCCAGGCGTTGGGCTCGCTCGCGGCGGAGGTGCTCTCCGTCGGGGACATCGGGCTCCCGCTCGGGCCGGCCGCCACCGCCGCGCTCATCCCCGCGAACATCGAGGAGTACGGCACCGGCCTGTCCCTCGACAGTGAAGAGGTACGCCTGTACGTCGCCCTGCGCGAGGCGGCGCACCAGCGGCTGTTCGGGCACGTACCGTGGCTGCGCGGGCACGTACTGACCGCGGTCGAGACGTACGCGAGCGGCATCCAGGTCAACCGGGAGGCGGTCGAGGAGGCGATGGGTCGCCTCGACCCGACCAACCCGGAATCGATGCAGGAGATGTCGGTCGAAGGGATCTTCACCCCGGACGACACGCCAGCCCAGCGGGCCGCCCTGACCCGCCTGGAGACCGCGCTGGCCCTGGTCGAGGGCTGGGTTTGCCACGTGGTGGACGCGGCGGCCGCCGGGCGGCTACCCAACGTGGTACGCCTCGCCGAGGCGTTCCGCCGGCGCCGTGCCGCGGGCGGTCCCGCCGAGCAGACCTTCGCGGCGCTGGTCGGCCTGGAGCTGCGCCCGCGGCGCCTGCGTGAGGCGGCGGCGCTGTGGTCGGCCCTCACCGAGCACCGCGGGATCGCCGGCCGGGACGCGCTGTGGGGCCACCCCGACCTGCTCCCGAGCGAGGAGGACTTCGCCGACCCGGAGCGCTTCGCCAAGGAGCAGCTGGACCTGGGCTCGTTCGACGACCTCGGCTCGCTGGACGACCTCGACGCGCCGCGCTCCCCGGACGACCCCGGCTTCCCCGGTGAGCCCGGCCCCTCCGACGAACCCGGCCGGACCGACTAACCCGCGACCGGTCACGGCAGGAGGGCACGGGTCGCCTCCCAGCCCTCCAGGCCGGGGTCGAGGCGGTGCAGGTCCTCCGGACCCCGCAGCCGGTGCCAACCGGGGCTCACCGCCACCTCAGCGGGCTTGCCGGCCGCCGTGCGCAGCAGCGCCGCACTGGCCGAATCCAGATCCAGTACGGGCAGCCACGCCGGCGCGGGCACCCGAGCCGCCAGACCCAGCAGGCCGGTACCGTTCACCGCTGGCGCCACCGCGACGGTACGGGTGGTCAGCGGGCGCAGCAGCTTACCGATCAACATCCCGGGCAGGTCGGGCGCGTCCGCGCTGAGGATCGCCGCCTGCTCGTACCCGTCCGCCGCGACGGCCGCGAGGATCGCCGGTACGGCGAGGGTGGGCACCTCGTACACGCGCATCTTCGGCCAGATCACCGCGTCGGCGAGGCCCCGGTCCTCGGGCCGGCAGACCACGGCCGGATCCGCCTCCGCCAGGGAGGCGAGGATGTCCACCGCATCCTCGGCCAGGGCCCTGCGCCACTCCTCGGGCGCGATCTGGGGCGGGCTCCATGCCGGCGCGCTGAGCGCTACGGCGACGACGCGACGGGTCACCGCTCAATCTTCGTGGATGGCATGCCCAGAGGCGGCCGCGACCCCCTCCAGGTAGCCGCGGGCCCGCTCGGCGCGCGGGTAACGCCCGACCAGCGCCCAGAACGTGCGGTTGTGGCTTGGTACGACCAGGTGTGCCAGTTCGTGCAGCAACACGTAGTCGATCACCCAGTCCGGCATTTCCATGATCCGGTCGGAGATCCGGATCGTGCGGTCGGCCGGCGTACACGAGCCCCACCGGCCGTTCTGGTTGTCGACCCAGCGCACGCTGGCCGGTCGGGACGCCGCCGGATGGTCCGGGAAGTACCGCTCAGCCAGCCGGGCGGCGCGCCCGACCAGTTCGGCGTCGGTACGGCGGGTGCGCTGGTCACGCGCCTCCAGCCGCTGCAGCATCCGGTCGACCCACTCCCGCTCCTCGGCTCGCGAGAACAGGTTGGGGATGAGCACGACGACGCGCTCGCCGTCACGGTACGCGGACACCGTCCTACGGCGGCGCTCGGAACGCCGCACCTCGACAACCGGCTTACGGACCATCGGAGGGACCGCTTAGCTCACAGGACTCGCTGATGCTGGCTTCACGAAGGCACGCTAACGGGCGCCCGCCACCCCACCGCAAGACCTAACCTTCGGGCTGCCGCCAGCATCACACTGGTTCACCCCGATTGGCCCGTAAAATTCCCCGAGTATGCTGCCTGTAACGTGGCATTAGTACCGAAAGACCGGCGTGTCCCCGCAGACGATCGAACGTCCGAGCCGCGTCTCAAGGCACACTTCACCGGGGGGCGAGCGCGCCCGGCCCGGATTGCAATGTCGGGAAGGAAAGGCGCGCGCAGGAGGCGTAGACCGGCGCAGCGGGTACGGAAGGAGTGCCGGCACGACGGTCGCGCCGGAGGACAGGAGGGGCACTGTGCCCGAAAAGACCGAGAACACCCAGAAATACACTGGTTACTGCGTCAAGTGCAAGGAAAAGCGGGACTTTGAGGGGCACGTGGAAGTCTCAAAGACCGGCATGCGGATGGCTAAGGGCAAGTGCCCGGTCTGCGGTACGACCGTCAACCGCATCCTCGGCAAGGCGTGACGCGTTGGTGGGGAGGAGCCGCACCTGTGGCTCCTCCCCACAGGAGGTCGTGACGCTCACAGGGGTGGCCGTAGCGCTCACACGTGACGTGAGGCTTCTTCGCGCTGGGTAACTGTCCGAAGACCGACGCACCCCAACCCGAGCCTGTGGATAACTGGGCGTGTCGCTGTGGACAACCCCGGTGGCGGTGGGTTTCCCTGTGGATAACCTGAGCCGACCGACATCCGTCCGTGACAGCCTCCTTAGCCATGAGTAATCACGGACGCCGATACGGACCGGTCCGATGAGCCGGCCGGCGCTGCTGCCTGGCCTGCGCCGGCTCTGGCGCGACCCACACCGCCTGCAACTGGGCACCGACCCACCACGGGCCGCGGTACTCGAGTTCGCCGATCCGTCGCTCGCGCGGGTACTCGACCTGATGGACGGGGACCGCACCGAACGCGCGATCCTGCGGGACGCGGCCCGCATGGGCGTACCGGAGCGCGACGTCACCGTGCTCCTCGGGCTGCTGCGGGACGCGGGCCTCGTGGTGGGCGCGCATACCCTCATGCCCTCGGGACTGCCCGAGCCGGTGCGCCGCCGGCTCGGCGCCGAGGTCGCCGCGCTCGCGCTGCGCCGTACGCCCGCGCCCGTCTCGCCGGCCGAGGTGCTGCGCCGCCGGTCCAGCGCCCGGGTGCTGGTCAGCGGGTACGGCAGGTTGGTCACGCCGATCGCGGTGGCGCTCGCCGAGGCCGGCGTGGGGCACGTCGATCCGGCGCTGACCGGCCGGGTACGGGTGGAGGATGTCGGGCTGGGCGGCCTGCTGCCCGGCGATACCGGCCGGCCTCGGGCCATCGCCGCCGCCGACGCGGTCGCCCGCGTCGCACCAAGTACCGATCTGCGCCCGCTGCGTGACGGCAGCGCCACGTTCGTGGTACAGGCGGGCGGGTACCGGCCGGCCGAACTGGCCGCGTTCGTGTACGCGAGGCAGGCTGTGGCCCATCTCACGCTGGAGGTACGGGACGGTACCGCGGTCATCGGGCCGCTCGTACCGCCCCGGGGCTCCCCCTGCCTCAACTGCGTGGATTTGCACCGGCGCGACCGGGATCCGGCCTGGCCGGCGCTGGTCGCGCAGCTCGCGACCGGTGGCGACGCGCCGCCACCGTGCGCCGTGACCACCTCGCTCGTCGCGACCGGGTACGCCGCGGAGGAGGTGCTCCGGTACATCGACGGGAGCGGGCCACGGAGCGTCGGCACCACGATCGAGATCACCGGGCCCGGCCTGGAGCGACGGCGCCGCTGGCCACCGCACCCGCGCTGCGACTGCGGGCTTGCGCGCAGGCGAAGACGATCGCCGCGGGAATGAGGTTGAATGATCTGGTGAGTGATATCCCGCGCCGGGCTGTGACCCGTACTGCCCGGCTCGCCGCGTTGCCGCTGGGATTCGCCGGCCGGGCGGCCCTCGGCCTGGGCAAGCGGGTCACCGGCGCCGCCTCGGAGGTGATCTCCGCAGAGGTACAGCAGCGCACCGCCGAGCACCTTTTCAGCGTGTTGGGGCAGCTCAAGGGCGGCGCGATGAAGTTCGGCCAGGCGCTGTCGGTGTTCGAGGCGGCGCTGCCCGAGGAGCTCGCCGGCCCGTACCGCCAGGCGCTGACGAAGCTGCAGGAGGCGGCTCCCCCGCTGCCGGCCGCGAGCGTGCACAAGGTGCTGGCCAAGGAGTTGGGCGAGGACTGGCGCAAGCTGTTCGTGGACTTCGATGACAAGCCGGCCGCGGCGGCGAGCATCGGCCAGGTACACAAGGCGGTGTGGAAGAAGGGCCGGTCGGGGATACCGGTCGCAGTCAAGATCCAGTACCCGGGCGCGGGGCCGGCCCTGCTGTCGGATCTCACCCAGCTGTCCCGGCTCGCCGGACTGTTCCGGGTGATCCAGCCGGGGCTGGACGTCAAGCCCCTGCTCGCCGAGTTGCGCGCCCGGATCACCGAGGAGCTCGACTACGAGCTGGAGGCGACCGCCCAGCGGGCCTTCGCCGCCGGGTACGCGGGCGACGAGGCGATCCACGTACCCAGGGTGGTGACCGCCGCGCCGCGCGTACTGGTGACCGAGTGGATCGACGGTACGCCCCTGTCGCAGGTGATCTCCAACGGCGAGCCCGAGGTACGGAACCGGGCCGGCCTGCTGATGGCGACCCTGCACTTCTCCGCACCGGTACGGGTCGGCCTGCTGCACGCCGATCCGCACCCGGGTAACTTCCGGATTCTGCCGGACGGGCGGCTCGGCGTGATCGACTTCGGGGCGGTGGCCCGCATGCCGGGCGGCCTGCCCGAGCCGATCGGTTGGCTGACCCGCCTGGCACTCGCCGGGGACGCGGACGGGGTGCTCGAAGGCCTGCGTGGGGAGGGGTTCGTCCGCCCCGACACAGAGGTGGACGCGGCCGGCATCCTGGACTACCTGCGCCCGATGCTCGAGCCGGTCGCCAAGCCGGAGTTCCAGTTCACCCGGGCTTGGCTGCGCGCCGAGGCGGCTCGAGTCGCCAACCCGCGGAGCCCCGCGTTTCAGCTAGGCAAGCAGCTCAACCTGCCACCCTCGTACCTGCTGATCCACCGGGTGACGCTCGGCTCGATCGGGGTGCTGTGCCAGTTGGAGGCCACCGCCCCGTACCGCTCGGTCCTGGAGCGATGGTTGCCCGGCTTCGCCGAGCCGGCGGACGAGCCGGAGGCGGCGTAGGCCTCGGCCTGATACGGCGGCGCCCGCCCCGCGGGTGCGGGACGGGCGGCCGTGCGATCGCCGGTTAGGCGCCCAGGTGGCGGTTCTGCTCCTGGCGGGCGCGCATCGCGATCAGTCGAGCGGATCGGAAAGCCTCAGACGGGGTGTCCTGAGGCCTGCGCATTCGTGCGCGGCTCAATGCCTCGTAGATGAGATATAGACCGTTAGTCATTTCGAGCGTGCTCCTCATTCGAGTCCTGCTGTCCTGTACTGGTACCGGCCGGGTTGACCGTGGGTTGCGCGATCGTTGACGCGCCGTCGTACGGATACCGCTCATGTGCTTAAGCCGCCTCTCGAATCTCGGCCGCGACCCGTGCGCTGACCTCTGCCCGGAGCACGGCGTCGTTGGCGACGTCCTCCTTACGGGGCCGACCGCGAGGCCGCTTGCGCGGTACCACCGCGCCCCGCTCGAAGATCTCGCCACCCCAGACGCCCCACGGCTCGGCGCGATCCACCGCGCCGGCCAGGCACTCCACCCGGACCGGGCAGTCGCCGCACAGCGACTTCGCCAGTTCGAGCTCGGCGGGTGCGTCGGAGAACCACAGGTCGGGGTCGAACCGACGGCAAGGCAGTTCGACTTCCTCTACGACGTCGACGCCGACTGGCGCCAACACCAGACTCATCACCCGGTCACCTCTCCTTCTTTCGGCGGGTCGCCTGCTGGGCGATCCCGGTCTTCCCTCGGCAGAAAATGACTGAGGCCGCGGATCCCGGTATGCGGGTTCCGCGGCCTCGAGGTGAGCCGGCAGGTCTTGTTTAGACCGGTTTACCTCGAGGTGGAACACCGCTGGCCTTCGCCCAGTACTTGGACGTGAGGCCCATCCCGATTGCCTTGGCCGCGGACCCATTGCGGCGGATATCCGTCAGGTTCCAGCTCCGTCGAGCCTGGATCCGCTGAACCTGGACGGTCTCGTGCTGAGCGAGCGTGGACAGCGTGCCCAGAACAGCCGGAATGCCCACCGCATGCGTGTGGGCCTTGATCCCGAGGCTGGGTACCGGAGCGCAGGCGGAAGCCATCGACCACGGTCGCTCAGTCCCGAATAGTCTCACCGTGGCCACCTCCTACCTGCTCTCGTCGTGGACGGTGCTGCTCCCCCTCCGGACAGCATGGAAGCCGTCGCTTGAGAGGTGTGCTTGCAGGCTAAGCCTGGAGCGCCGTCCAGGGCAAACGAATTTACGGCTACGTCTCGGAGATTTTTTTTCCAACCTGCTCGGGTGACAGGTCATCTACTGCCACGCCCTTCACCAGCGCCAGTACCGCCTCGCCGTAGAGGCCGAGCTTGCGCGGCCCGATACCGGCGATCTCGATGAGTTGGTCCGTGCGGCTCGGCTTGCGTTCGGCGAGCGCGGTGAGCGTGGCATCGGTGAAGACGACGTACGCGGGAACCTTCTGCGCGGCCGCCACCCGTACCCGCCACTCGCGCAGCCGCTCGAAGAGTTCGTCGTCGAGGTCGGACGGGCAGCCGCCGCACCGGCCGAGCTTGCGCTCCGGGCCGGACAGCAGCGCGGTGCCGCATATCCGACACGAAATGTTCACGGTGCGCCGGCGGTCCTTGGCCCCGGGCTGGCGGGGCGCTCCCGCGGCGGGCTGGGCCATCGGCAGGAACCGGCTGGGTCTGCGCGGCCGCCCGCCCGGCGCCCGGGACTGCGCGTACGACAGCCACAGCCACTGCCGCGCCCGGGTGATCCCGACGTAGAGCAGCCGCCGCTCCTCCTCCAGTTCCTCGGGGGTGCGCGCGTACGTCGTCGGCAGCGTGCCCTCGGCGAGGCCGACCAGGAACACCGCATCCCACTCCAGGCCCTTCGCGGAGTGCAGCGAGGCGACAGTCACGCCGTCGACCGTCGGCGCGTGCTGTGCCGAGGCACGCCTCGCGAGCTCCTCGGTGAATGCCTCCAACGAGGCTGGTGCCTGGGCAGCCTCCGGCGGGGTGGGTGCCGAGGCCGCGAACTCCTCGGCGAGCCCGACCAGCGCTGACAGCGCCTCCCACCGCTCCCGCGCCGCACCGCCCGGGGGCGGCTGGTCGGGGCGCCATCCCACCGAGTCGAACGCGGCGACCACGGCCTCGGTCAACGGGGCCTCCGCCGGGGTGGTGCGGGTCGCGGCGCGCAGGGCCGCCATCGCCTGGCGTACCTCGGTGCGCTCGAAGAAGCGCTCCGCACCCTGTACGACGTAGGCCACGCCCGCCTCGGCCAGTGCCTCCTCGTACGCCTCGGACTGCGCGTTGGTGCGGAACAGTACGGCGATCTCGCGGGCCGGCGTGCCGGAGGCGACGAGCTCCGCACAGCGCTGGGCGACCGCGGCCGCCTCCGCCGGCTCGTCCGGGAACGTCCGCACCTCCGGTTCCGGGCCGGGTGGCCGCTGCCCCATGAGCTCCAGCCGCAGCCGCGCCTCCGCACCGCGCGCCTGCCGGATGATCGCGTTGGCGAAGCCGACCACCTGCGGAGTCGAGCGGTAGTCGCGGACCAGCCGCACCACCACCGCGTCCCGGTATCGGCGGGGAAAGTCGAGCAGGTAGCTCGAGGACGCGCCGGTGAACGAGTAGATGGTCTGGCTGGCGTCGCCCACCACGGTCAGATCGCGCCGCGCGCCCAGCCACGCCTCCAGCAGCCGTTGCTGCAACGGGTTGACGTCTTGATATTCGTCGACGACGAAGTGCCGGTACTGGGCGCGGATCTGTTCCGCGACGTCGGCGTGGTCCTCCACCGCCCACACCGCGGCGCGCAGCATGTCTTCGAAGTCGTAGACCCCGCGTGCCCGCTTGACCTGCTCGTACGCGGCGAAGACCTCGGCCACCTTGGCCGGCTCGTAGGGCGTGTCGCGGGACGACTTGGTCGCGGCGACGACGTACTCGGACGGCTCGATCAGCGACGACTTGGCCCACTCGATCTCGCCGGCGAGGTCGCGGGCGGCGGTGCGATCGGCGCGCAGGCCCGAGCGCGCCGCGGCGAGCGTGACGAGCTGCGCCTTGCTCTGCATCAGCTCCGGCATCTCGCGCCCGTGCAGCAGGCGGGGTGCGAAGAAGCGCACCTGGCGCAGCGCGGCGGCGTGGAAGGTGCGCGCCTGGACTCCGGGCGCGCCCAGGCGGGCCAGGCGCGCGCGCATCTCGGCGGCGGCGCGCGCGGTGAACGTCACCGCGAGCACATGCTTGGTCGCGATCTCGCCGACGAGCGCGCGGTGGGCCACCCGGTGGGTGATCGCGCGGGTCTTGCCGGTGCCGGCTCCGGCGAGGATGCACACCGGGCCGGCGGGTGCGGTCACCGCGGCCCGCTGCTCCTCGTCGAGCCCGGTCAGGATGTCATCCCCCACAGCTCGCATCATCGCAGCCGGGTCCGACGTTATGCAGCCCGGGCGCGCCGGCGACCGCGAGTGGCGACTCGGGAATCCACTGTGGACACTGGCGGCGCAGGCGCGGATCGGGAAATCAGGGGCGGCCGGCGAGCCATTCGTTGATAAGGAACAGTGCGATCGAGGACGCCATCGGCAGCCCGAAATCGTCCCGCTCGCCGTCGATGACCGCCCGGATCTCCGGCCGGGTGAACCAGCGCGCCGCGGAGATCTCCGTCTCGTCCACCTGTACCGGCTGGTCCGGGTCGGCCAGCGCGGTGAAGCCGAGCATCAGCGAGCCCGGGTACGGCCATGCCTGGCTGCCCAGATAGTGCAGCTCGGAGACGGGTACCCCGACCTCCTCGGCCACCTCGCGCACCGCGGCCGCCTCGGCCGACTCGCCCGCCTCCACGAACCCGGCCAGGCAGGAGTACCGCACGGTCCAGCCGGGCCGGGTCCAGGCCGCGTTGTGCCCGAGCAGGCAGCGCCCCGCCTCGCCCGGTACGCCGTCGTGCACGAGGACGATCACCGCGGGGTCGGTACGGGGCCACACCATGAGGTCGCCCTCGCCGGTACGCGCCCAACCCGCCTCCGCCACCGTGGTCAGTCGCCCGTCCACCGGCGAGTACCGGTGCCTGGCGTGCCAGTTGGCCAGCGCGATCGCGGTGGTGAGCAGGGCGCCCTCCAGATCGGTGAGCACGTGCCCCACGTCGCGTATCGTCACCCGGCGCGCCTCGGGTACCGCCGGGAGCGGCGCGATCACCGCGAAGTACGCCGTACCCTCGCCGTCCTCACCCAGGAACAGCCGCTCGCCCTCGGGCGCGTCGGCCGACTCCCACAGCACCAGATGCCCGTCGTGCAGCAGTGCGTGTACCGACGACCGCGGGGCGTCGCCCACGTCGCCCTCCACAACGAGCACCTTGGCCCGCTTCCACGCCTCGGCCAGCCACTCCGCGTCGCCGCGGCGGTGCGCAAGGCGGCGCAGCCCGCCGGAGCCCGCGAGGGGTGGCAGCGCCTGATCCGTCACTCGTTCGGTGCGCTGTCGATGACCGCCAGGGCGCCCAGCGGATCCGCCACCCGCTCGGCGTCGCCGAGGATCACGGTCACACCACGTGCCGGAGCCAGGTAGCGCGAGGCGGCCGTGTACACGTCTTCCAGCGTCGTAGCGGCCAGGCGCGCGGAGTGCTCGGCGAGGTAGGACAGGCGCAGGCCGTACCCGGCGTAGGTGCTCGCCAGACCGGCGAGCCCGGCCTGGGTGGACATGCCCAGTTGCAGGGTGCCCAGAGCGTACTGGCGGGCCTGTTCCAGCTCGTGCTGTTCGGGCATGACCGTCGCGATGCGCCCCAGCTCGTACCACGTCTCCAGCAGGGCGGGGGCGGTCACCTCGGTGGCCACCTCGGCGGATACGACCAGCGAGCTGCCCGCGACCGAGTGCTCGATCGAGGAGTGCGGCCCGTACGTGTAGCCCTTGTCCTCGCGGATGTTCTCGACCCAGCGGGACGAGAAGTAGCCGCCGAAGATGAGGTTGGCCAGTTGCAGCGCGGCATGGTCGGGGTGGGTGCGGGCCACGGCGGGCAGCGCCATGCGCAGCGAGGACTGTACGGCGCCCGGCCGGCTGACCAGGGTTACCGGCCCGGGTACCAGCGGCGGGGCGGGCGCCAGCTCGACCTGCTTGCCCTTACCGTCCCATGTGGACAGTACGGTGCGCGCCGCGTCCAGTATGCGATCGGGGTCGAAGTCGCCGACGAGCACCAGGGTCGCGCCCTTCGGGTGCAGCCGCTCGCCGTGCAGCGCGCGCAGTGCCTCCGGCTCGACCGCCTTCACCTCTTCGGGCTTCGGCGTCTGGATCGCGTACGGGTGGCTGCCGTACATCCGCTTCAGCAGGGCCACTCGGGCGAGGTGCGCCGGCTGGCTCTGCGCCACCTGGATCTGGTCGACCAGCCGGTCGCGCTCGGTCGCCACCTCGTCGGCCGGGTACGTGGCCCGCTCCAGCACGTCAGCGAGGACCTCCAGCAACCGGGGCAGCCCGTCGGCGAGCCCGTTGCCGGAGATGAGCAGCCGGTCGGGGTCGACGCCGGCACCCAGCGCGCCGCCCACCTTCTGCAGTTCGGCGGCGATGTCTACTGTGGACAAATCCGCCGTACCCGAGAAGACCGTCTGGGTGAGCAGCGCGGACCCGGCGAGATCGGCCTCGGCAAAGGGGATCCGCAGCCGCACCTCCGCCAGCGGGACCGACGGACGCCGGATGGCGATGACCGTCAGTCCATTCTGGAGGGTCGTCTCCGCGTCGGTCGGCAGGATCAGCGCGTTGGTCGGCCCCAGATCCGGTAGTGCGTGCTTCACTTGTTCGCTCCAACCTGGACCTCGATGGTGGCCCGGCGTCCCGGCCGCAGCATCGCCGCCGCGGCGACCACCTGTTCCTCAGTCACCTCGCCGATCAGCCGCGGCAGGTCGTTGATGAGACCAGGATTCCCCCGCTGCTGCTCCAGAACGGCCATGCGCAGTGCCCGCCCGAGCACCGCGTCGGTGTCGCGCAGCAGGTGCGTGGCCATCCGCGCCTGGGTACGGGCGAGCTCGTCCTCGACCAGACCGTCGGTTGCGATCCGCTCGCACTCCTCGTCGACCGTGCGCAGCACCTTGTCCACGTCGCCGCCGACCGGCAGGTGCGCCTGCAGCAACAGCGCCGTCGGGTCGCGAACCTCGTAAGGCTCGCCGAGGAAACCGATGTAGCCGCCGATGCTCGTGGCGATCCGGTCCCGCTGGACCAGGCGCTGCACGAGGCGGGACGCGTCGCCGTCGGTGAGCACCTCGGCGAGCACGACGTATGGCAGGTAGTCGGCGAACGAGTCGATCGGGTTGGGTACCCGCCACGCCGAGGCCAGCGCCGGCAGTACCGCCAGCCGGTCCACATAGGACTCCCGGCGCTCGCTCCCGAGATCGGGCTCGGCGAAGCCGGGGCGCTGCGGACCGGGCCGCCTCGGTACGTCGCCGAAGTGCCGCTCGATGAGGCTCGTGGCGTTCGCCACGTCGATGTCGCCGGAGACGGTGAGCACCGCGTTGCTGGCCGCGTAGTAGCGCTCGAAGAAGCTCTGCGCGTCAGCGACGGTCGCGGACTCCAGATCGACGAAGGACCCGTACCCGTCGTGGGCGTTTGCGAACGTGTCGAACATCACCGGCGGCAGCTTCAGCCATGGAAAGCCGCCATACGGGCGGTTCAGGACATTGACCCGGATCTCTTCCTTGACGACGTCGACCTGGTTGCGCAGGTTCTCCTCGGTCAGCCGAGGGCCATGCATCCGGTCGGCCTCCAGAAACAGTGCCCGCTCCAGCGCGTTGGACGGCAGCGTCTCGAAGTAGTCCGTGTAGTCCAGGTGGGTGGAGCCGTTGAAGGTGCCTCCAGAGCCCTGCACGATGCGGAAGTGGGCGAGCTTCTCCAGGTTCTCCGAGCCCTGGAACATCAGGTGCTCGAAGAGGTGGGCGAAGCCGGTACGCCCCTCCGGTTCGGAGCGGATACCTACGTCGTACACGACCGCCACGCCGATCACCGGGGCAGACCGGTCCGGGGTGAGCACCACCCGCAATCCGTTGGGCAGCGTGAACCGCTCAACCGGGTACGTCGTCGACGGGATCTTCACAGTAGCGCTGCGAGGAGACACGCTCCGAACCTTAACCCGTATGGAGGCGATTCATGTACACGCAGGTGATGAGGTCCCGGCCGGCAGCGACCGCCTCATGATCAGGTTGGTCTGACCGACTGGAGCACCTGGTCGACCAGAGGGTCGTACTGGTTCACGGTGTTGGGGATCGAAACGTAGATGATGGCCGCGTTGGGACGCCCGACATCGATGAGCGCGAGTCCCACCAGCTCACTCGTTGCCTTCAGCCCGGCCTCGTGAAAGTGCAGGCGGAACTTGGAGACCCAGGCCGGCCGGCCACCCAGCATGCCGACCTCGTCGCGCATCATGTCGATCGTGTTGGGCTGCGGATAGTAGGACAGGCGCACGTCGGCGAGGACCTGGTGACCCGTGCACTTCAGGTCGAGGGTGAACGCGTCGTTCTCGGCGGCCGGTACCGAACCCGACAGGATCGACGCGTGGTAATCGCCGCGGGCGTAGGTCTCGGTGACGAAGTGCTGACCGACTCCGTACTTGACGTGCAGGTCACCGGCGTCCCACGTCTGGTCCCACGGCACCCAGGGGTCGCCGTAGTGGGCGTACGAGATGCCCGAATCCTGGTCGACCGTGCGCGGCCCGGGCGGGGCCGGCGGCGCCGGGGGCAGCTTCTGCTGATCACCGGTGGGCGGCGGGCACGCCTTGGCCAGCGGCGGGGCCACATCGGGCGGGCCGGCGGCGCGGCCGGCGATCGGGCTGTTGCCGGTCATGACCATCACCAGCAGCACCACGATGCCGATCACCGCAGCCAGGGCCGCTCCGCCACCGAACCACATGAGCGTGCGCCGCCGCACGGCGTCCGGGCTGCGCGGCGAGCCGAACTCCACGATGTCTGGCTCCGCGGACGGCGGCGCCCCCAACTGGGTCACCGCGCCGGAACTCGCCCATCCTTTGCGGGTATCGCCACCGCCGGCGCCCGCCTGGCGAGACGGCGCCGGCACCGACGGGTAGGTCACCACGACGGTGTTGGGCTCGTCAGCTCCCGGCTTGGCCCACGGCGATTCATGCTGTCTGGACATCCCCCGCCAGTCTCCACCACTCACGGCTGACGGGCGATACCGTCCGGCACGATGATCTCAACGATCGGCGCGGGCCGGTCCGGACGGGGGTACCAGTCGGTCAGCCCGACGAGCCCGGCGAGGAGCAGGCCGGCGGCGGCCAGGGCCACCACGACCAGCAACTCACGCATACCACTCGTACGACGCACGGCAGACCTTCCCCTCACGGCAAGCATCGCCAGCGGGCGCGGTGCGAAACAGCGACGTGTCAAAACCTCAACACCCCCGTGTCGGAAGGACGTCATGCCGTGGGCAGCCGGGCAACCATCTCCAGCAGGCCACGCTCGTCGAGAAGATCAGCCGGGCGTACCGTCAGCCCGGCGGCGACGTAGTGGAACGCGGCCCGTACCTGCTGCACCGGTACGCCGGCCAGCTCGGCCCAGGCCAGCCGGTACACGGCGAGCTGGACCGCGGCCGCGTCAGCGTCGCGCGGGTGCTCGGGCGGGCGGCCGGTCTTCCAGTCCACGACCTCGAAGCCGCCATCGGCGTCGGCGAAGACTGCGTCCATCCGGCCGCGTACCACCACCCCGGCCAGGGTGGTCGCGAACGGTACCTCCACGCGCAGGGGTATGCGCTCGGCCCAATCGCTGGCCAGGAAGCGTTCCTGCAGGTCCACCAGCGCCTCGTCGGGTACGGCGGTCTCGTCCGCGGCGCCCGGCAGCTCGTCGATGTCGAGTAGCTCCTCCGCGCCGAACCGGTGCTCCAGCCAGGCGTGGAACGCGGTGCCCCGGCGGGCGTGCGGCTCCGGCCGGGTCGGCAGCGGGCGGCGCAGGCTGCGGGCCAGCGCCTGCCCGTCCCGACGCAGCGTGACCAGCTGCGAGACGGACAGGTGGTCGGGCAGGGCCACGTCGACCGGGCGGTTGGGGTCGACCGCCAGCCTGGCCCGCTCCGCCAGCAGCAGATCGACCTCGTGCGCCCAGCGTTGCGCTTCCTCGCTGTGCAGCGCTTCTTCGCTCGCCTCGCCGTGCGCCGATCTTGCCTGCCGGACCAGGACGGCCGCCTCCTCCAGCGCGGCGCGCCGGCCGCCGAGCGGGTCGGCGGGCCAGTACGCGCGGGCCACGTCACCGGCGGTGGGATTGGTCACACCAGGCTCGGGCGGCGGTAGCCACTCGTCGACCACCCCCGCCCCGGCCAGGCAGGCGTCGCGGATCTCGGTCAGGAACGGCGACGGCCCGCGCGGCCGTTTCGTACCCTCGCCCCACCAGTACCCGGAGCAGAGCAGCAGCAGGCGCGGCCGGGTCACGCCCACGTAGGCCAGGCGCCGCTCCTCCCGCTGGTCGTGCGCCTTCCAGTCGTCGGCGAAGGTGGCGAGCGCGTCGCGTACCCCCTTCTGGTCCTCCGCCGCGGACAGGTCCAGCCTCGGCAGCCCGGCCCGGTCCCCGCGCAGCGGGAACGGCAGCAGCCCGAGGCCGCCCAGGTAGTGGTCGCTGGCCTTGGCGCCGGCCGGGAACACGCCGGCGGACAGCCCGGCGACCGCGACGACATCCCACTCCAGGCCCTTCGCCGCGTGCACGGTGAGGATCTGCACGGCGCCCTCGACCACCTCGACCTCGCCGGAGGGCAGGCCACGCTCCTCCGCCTCCGCCGCCTCCAGGTACGACAGGAACGCGGTCAGGGTGGCGCCCTCCGCCTCCGTGCTGAACCTCGCGCATACCTCGCCGAACGCGTCCAGGTGTGCCCGGGCCAGTCCCGCGTCCCCGGGGCGTACCGCCACCTCCACGTCGAGCCCGATGGCGCGCTCGATGTCCGCGGCGAGATCGGCCAGCGGCTGGTCCATCCGGCGGCGCAGTTCGCGCAGCTCCGCGCCGAACGCGGCGGCGCGCCGGTGCCCGCCGGGCGAGTAGCGCCGCAGGTCACCCAGGTCGTCGAGGGCCTCGGCGAGGCTCGCCTCGGCCAGCCGCTCGGTGCCGAACTCGCGAGAATCGGGGCGGCGGCGGGCGGCGGCCAGCTCGCGTGCCCGCTCGTACAGCGCGACCAGATCGCGCGGGCCGATGCGCCAGCGCGCGCCGGTGAGCAGGCGCAGCAGCGGGGCGCCGTCGGCCGGATCGGCGAGTACCCGCATCGTGCTGACCACGTCGCGCACCTCGGGCGTGTCCAGCAACCCGCCCAGGCCGACCACCTCGACCGGTACCCCGCGCGAGCGCAGCGCCTGCTCGATGGCGGGGATCTGGGCCCGTACCCGGATCAGTACGGCGGTGGTGGGCCGGTCGCGCACCGGAATCTCCGACGGCTGGGCGGTGGGATCGCCGGCCACGTGCCGCCACGCCGCGACGATCCGATCGGCGATCCAGTCCGCCTCATCGGCATTGGTCGACACCAGTGCACAGTGGACGGTCGCGTCACCGGCCCGGGGCGCGACCGCACGCGCCGCGGACAGCCGGGCCACCTCGTGCCCGAAGTCGCGCAGCGGCTCGGAGAGCGCGTTGGCCACCCGCAGGATCTCCGGACGGTTGCGCCAGCTCGTGGAGAGCTCAAGCCGGGCGGCCAGCCCGCCTTCCCCATCGGGGAACTCGGCACGGAACCGGTCGAGGGTACCGGCGCTCGCGCCACGCCAGCCGTAGATGGACTGGCACGGGTCACCCACCGCGGTCACCGGGTGGCCGCCGCCGAACAGCGCGCGCAGCAGTACCGCCTGGGCGTGGCTGGTGTCCTGGTACTCGTCGAGCAACACCACCCGGAACCGGTCGCGTTCGACGGCGCCCACCTCGGGATGGTCGCGCGCCACCCGGGCGGCCCGGGCGAGCTGGTCGCCGAAGTCCATCGCCTCCAGGTCCAGCTTGCGCTCGGTGTAGGCGCGCACCATCGGGAGCAGGGCGAGGCGGGCGCGCTGCTTGGCCATGGCGTCGGTGGCGTCCTTGTATACCTTGCCGGGCAGCCGCCCGATCTCCGCGTGGAAGCGGCCGGTCCAGGCGGCCAGCTCCTCGGCGTCGACAAGGTGCTCGGAGAGGTCGGTCGCGAGCTGGAGCACCGCGTCGACCACTGTGGACGGTGCTGAGTCTACTGTGGACATATCGCCGTCGTACGAGCGGACGATCGTATCCGCCAGCTGCCAGCAGCTAGCCTCGGTCAGCAGCCGCGAGGTCGGCTCGTACCCGCCGCGCAGCCCGTGCTCGGTGACCACGCGTGCGGCGTACGAGTGGTAGGTGGCCACGGTGGGCTCGCCGGCGAGCAGCTCATCCCGCCCGAGCCGGCGTACGAGCTGGGACAGGCGCGCGCGGATCCGGTGCGCCAGCTCACCGGCCGCCTTGCGGGTGAAGGTGAGGCCGAGCACCTGCTCCGGGCGGACGTACGAGTTGGCGACCAGCCACACCACGCGAGCCGCCATCGTCTCGGTCTTGCCCGAACCCGCACCGGCCACAACGAGCAGGGGCTGGTCGGCGGAGGCCGCGATGATCTCGGTCTGCTCCGCGGTCGGCCGGTGCCGCAACCCGAGCAGGTCGGCGAGCTCCGCGGGCGTGTACCGGGGTCCAGCCAGCACACGCCTCACGACTGGTGACCCTCTTCACCCGTGACCTGGCGGCCCCGACCGGAGATCGGGCACGAGGTGCGTACGGGGCAGCTGCGGCACCTGGAGTTGACGACCGCCTGGAACGTCGAGGCCGCCATGGTCGCGGCGGTGCGCCGTACCATCGCCGCGGCCCAGCCCGGCTCCGCCGACTCGGACAGCGGCGGCTGTCGCTGTTCCTTCGCCTCGACGTGCCCGGTGCCCAACTGCACCAGCGCCGCACCGCCGGCTTCGGTGCCGAGGTCCGCGAAGGCGCCCGCCTCGATCGCCGCCTGGTAGGCGCCCAACTGCGGCTGCTCGGCCAGGTCGGCCTCGCCGACCGACGTCGTCTTGCCGGTCTTCAGGTCGATGACGACCAGCCGGCCGTCGTCGTCGATTTCGAGCCGGTCGACCCGACCCTTGATGCGCACGACATCGTCGACCTGCACCAGGAAGTCGCGCTCGATCGCGGCGAGCCGGCGGGGATTGGCGGCCAGCCACCGCACCAGCTTGTCGATCATCTCCTCGGCCCGGCGGCGCTCCCGGTCGGCCACCCAGCGTGCGGAAAGCTCGATCTTGTCGAACTCGTCAGCGATGTAGGAGAGCAGCTCGGAGCGGTCGACCTCGGGACCTGTCGCCGCCATCGCGGCGTCGTGTACCAGGTTGCCGACGTTCTGCTCGGGACTGCGCTCGGCGGCCCCGCCGTGCCGCTCCAACAACCACCGCAGGCTGCACCGCTGAACACCCTCCACTGTGGAGGGTGTGACGGTCACCGGCTCGCCGTCGGCGACCAGCGGCCGGTCGTCGGAGAGCGGGCGCAGCCCCCACCACTCGTCGGGGGCAGCGCCGGGTACCCGCGCCTCGGCCAGGCGCGCGAGCTGCGTGGCGGCTGCTTCCCGGCGGGCGCGCGGCGAGTGCGGGTCGGCAGCGACGGTACGCAGTTCGGCGACGAGCGCGGGCAGGGTAAGGGCGCGGGGCAACCGGGTCACCTCCTGCGGACCGGGCTCCGACGGTACCGGGTCGGGCGCGTCCGGCCCCCTCGGGCCTGGCTCGTCTGGACTCGATGGGCCCGGTGCGTCCGGATCCGACGGGCCGGGGGTACCGGGCGCCGGGCCGGCGAGCTCGCCGAGGAAGCGGGACGGCTGCTCCTCGCGATCGCCCGAGTCGACGGCGGTCACCACCAGCCGTCGCCGGGCACGGGTCACCGCGACGTAGAAGAGCCGGCGCTCCTCGTCGAGCAGGGCAGCGGTCTGCCCGACGACACCCGCCGCCGGTCCCATGCCGCCCGGGCCAAGGCGCCCGGCGACGACGTCCACCAACTGTTCCGAACCCAGCACGCTGCCGCGCAGCCGCAGGTCTGGCCAGATGCCCTCCTGTACCCCGGGCACCACCACCACGTCCCACTCCTGGCCCTTGGCCGCGTGCGCGGTCAGTACCCGTACCGCGGCACCCCGGTCGGCCAGTTGGGCGATGCTGTCCGCCGGCAACTCCTGGCCCTGGACGAACTCCAGGAACACCTCGGTGCCCGCGCCCGGCATCCGGTCGGCGAAGCGCGCCGCCGCGTCGAAGAGCACCATCACCGCGTCGAGGTCGCGGTCGGCCGCCTCACCGCGGTGCCCGCCGCGCGCGCTCTCCGCCGCCCAGCGCTCGGCGAGCCCGCTGGAGCGCCACAGCGCCCACAGCGTGTCCTCGGCGGTGTGCTCCGGCCGGGCCGCCGCCTCCCGAATCACCTGCAGCAGGCTGGCCACCCGGCGGGCCGGCTCGGCCCAACGCCGCTGCACGGCGATCAGCTCGGTGGGATCGCGCAACGCCTCCAGCAGTAGGACTCCGGACGGGCGGCGGTCACCGGCGGCCAGCGCGATCGCCCGCAGGCCCTGCCGCAGCCGCCGCTCGGCCAGCGGGTCTGCGCCGCCCAGCGACGAGTGCAGCAGCGCGATCGCGGCCGGCTCGTCCAGCCGCTCGGGTCGCAGCGCGCAGGACAGCGCGAGCAGCAGCGGGGCGACGGCGGGCTGGGCGTGCAGCGGAAGGTCTTCCGCGTAGGTGGTGACCGGCACGCCGGCCTGGGTCAGCGCGCGCCGCAGCGTGGGCAGGGCGAGGGTGGTGGAGCGGACGATGACCGCCATCCGGTCCCAGCGCACCCCGTCGAGCAGGTGCGCCTCGCGCAGCCGGTGCGCCACGTACGCCGCCTCGCTGGTCGCGGAGCGGAACGTGTGGATCTCCGCGGCCGGTCCGCCTCCGGTCTCGGCGATCAGCGAGCGGTGCCCGGTTGGTCCGCGCAGCCGGGCCGCCACCCGGGCGGTCGAGGCGATCAGGCCGGAGCCGGCCCGGTGCGACCGGTGCAGCAGCAGGCGCGGCGCCGGCTCGCCGTCGACGGTGCGGAACCGGTCGGGAAAGTCCTGGACGACGGAGGGGTCGGCGCCGCGGAACGCATACGTCGACGAGTCCGGGTCGGCGAACGCGACCAGGTGCGCGCCGCCACCCGCGACCAGTTCCAGCAGATCGACCTGGGCGGGGTCGGTGTCGGCCAGCTCGTCGACGTAGACGCAGGACAGGCGCTGCCGCTCGGCCGCCAGCAGCTCGGGCTCGTCGGCGAGCAGGCCGGCGGCGGCGCGTACGAGTTCGGCGTTGTCGTAGGCGGCGCCGGCCCGACCGGTCGTATCCCGCAGCGCCAGCACCTCCTCGTACTCCCGCAGGAACGCGGCGGCCGCAACCCAGTCGGCGCGGCCGTGCCGGGTGCCGAGGGTCGCGAGCTCGCGGGCGTCGATGCCCCGCTCGGCGCAGCGCAGCAACAGGTCGCGCAACTGGCTCGCGAAGGCGCGGGTGTGCAGGGCCGGCCGCAGGCCGGACGGCCACGGCACGGCGGGATCGGGGCCGCCGGCGAGCATCTCCCTGATCACCAGATCCTGCTCCGGGCCGGTCAGCAGCCGCGGCGCCGGCTCACCCCGCTCGGCGGCGGCGCGGCGCAGCAGGCCGTAGGAGTAGGCGTGGAAGGTGCGCACGAGCGGTTCGGCGGTGGCCTGCCCGGGCGTGGCGATGCGGGCCTCGATGCGCGAGCGCAGCCGCGCCGCGGCCCGCCGGCCGAAGGTGAGCACCAGGATCCGGTCCGGCGGGATGCCCTGCGCCACCCGGGCCGCGACCGCCTCCACCAGCGCGGTCGTCTTGCCGGTGCCGGGGCCGCCGACGACCAGCAGGGGGCCCGCGACATGCGCGACCACAGAGGACTGTCCCGGGTCGACGGCGACGGCGGTGGTATCCGCCGCCGCGCGACGCACCAACCGGTAAGCCATGTGGATATCAGACCATGGGGGTATGACCTTTGGTCAGAGCGCGTCGAGTGCCGCCCCGATGGTGTCCACCACGACGAGCCGCTCCACCGCCTCGGCGCGGACGAAGCCCGACGGTACGAGGCCGCGCACCCACTCCAGCAGGCCGGTGTAGAAGCCGTCGACGTCAACGAGTACGACGGGCTTGTCGTGCAGGGCGAGCGAGCTGGTGGTCCAGACCTCGAAGAGCTCGTCGAGGGTACCGATGCCGCCGGGCAGGATGACGAACGCGTCCGCCTTCGCCATCATCACGGTCTTGCGCTCGGCCATGTCGACGGTCGTGATCAGCTCGTCGGAGGCCGGATCGGCCGCCTCCGCAAACACCAGCGCCTCCGGGATCACGCCGAGCGTGTGGCCGCCCATCGAGCGGGCGCCCTCCGCGACGGTACCCATCATGCCGACCCGACCACCCCCGGACACCAGCGTGTGTCCCCGCTCCACCAGCGCGACGCCCAGGTCGCGGGCCAGCTCCAACCAGCGCCGCTCGATCCGCTTCGACGACGCGCAGAACACGCAGACGGCGGCCATCAGCCCTCCGGTCCCGGGTCGCCGGTGGCCACCGATTGCTCGTAGGCGGTCACGTTGGCGGCGACCGCCCGTTCCCGCCCGGCGTCGCCGGCCTTCGCCGCCTCCGCGGCGAGCGCCTGATCGACCTCCACGAT
Organism: Rugosimonospora sp.; assembly: GCA_051986465.1. Lineage (GTDB taxonomy): Bacteria > Actinomycetota > Actinomycetes > Mycobacteriales > Micromonosporaceae > DATEJJ01. The sequence continues at coordinate 4,895 of JBPYFB010000105.1, read as the reverse complement.
GTGGCGTACGGCCTGGTCGACGTCGTCGGTGAGGTAGATCAGTTCCAGGTCGCCCGCCGTGATCTTGCCTTCGGTCAGCATCGTGGTGCGCATCCAGTCGAGCAGGCCCTGCCAGTAGGCGACGCCCATCAGCACCACCGGGAAGCGGGTCACCTTGCGGGTCTGTACCAGCGTCAGCGCCTCGAACAGCTCGTCCATCGTGCCGAAGCCGCCCGGGAGCACCACGAACGCCTGCGCGTACTTGACGAACATCGTCTTGCGGGCGAAGAAGTACCGGAAGTCGATGGCGACGTCGACCCAGTCGTTGACCCCCTGCTCGAACGGCAGCTCGATACCGAGGCCCACCGAGCGCCCGCCAGCCTCGGTGGCGCCCTTGTTCGCCGCTTCCATCACACCCGGCCCGCCACCGGTGATCACCGCGTACCCGGCGCGGGCGAGGGCGGCGCCCAGCCGCTCGGCGATCTCCCACTCCGCGCCGCCCGGCTTGCTGCGGGCCGAGCCGAACACGCTGACCGCGGTCGGCAGGTCGGCGAGCGTATCGAAGCCCTCCACGAACTCGGACAGGATGCGCAGCGCACGCCAGGCATCCTTGGTCTTCCAGTCCTGCCGCAGCGTCGAGTCGAGCAACCGCTGGTCGGCCGTTGTGGACCGGACCGCCTGGCGACGCAGCGTCACCGCGCCCTGCTGCCGCTCGGGCGTACGCCGGCCGGAACGGCCATTGTCCTGGTCAGAGTCGTTGGGCATGGCTCAAAGGCTAACCGGGTCCGACCGCAACCACCTGCGGAGCGTGTCCGCACCGTCGCGGATTTTGGCCAACTCCACCCGCTCGTCGCGGGCGTGCGCCAGGTTGGGGTCCCCCGGCCCGAAATTCAACGCGGGTATGCCCAGGCTGGCGAAGCGGGCCACGTCCGTCCAGCCGAACTTGGCGATCGGTGGCTGCCCGATCACGGCGAGGAACTCCTGCGCGGCCGGCGCGGACAGGCCGGGCAGTGCGCCGCTGGCCGAATCGGTCACGGCCACATCGAAACCAGAGAACACCTCGCGGACGTGCCGCTCCGCGTCCGCCTCGCTGCGGTCCGGCGCGAACCGGTAGTTGACCTCCACCTGGCACCCGTCCGGGATCACATTGCCGGCCACGCCGCCCTGGATCCGTACCGCGTTGAGCCCTTCACGATATTCGCAGCCGTCGATTGTCACGCGCCGCGGCTGGTACTCCGAGAGCCGCCGCAGCGCCTCGCCTGCCGCGTGGATCGCGTTCACGCCGCGCCACGCGCGCGCCGAGTGCGCCCGCTTCCCCGTGGTCGTCACCATCGCCCGCATGGTGCCCTGGCAGCCCGCCTCGACCAGCCCGTACGTGGGTTCGAGCAGGATCGCGAAGTCGGCCGCGAGCCAGTCGGGGTGCTCGGTACCGACGCGGCGCAGCCCATTGCGGAACGACTCGACCTCCTCGCAGTCGTAGAAGAAGTACGTGACGTCGTACCGCGGCCGGGGCTCGGCGACCGCGAGCCACAGCGCCAGCGCCGTACCGGACTTCATGTCGGAGGTACCGCAGCCGTAGAGCACGTCGCCGTCCAAAGTGGACGGAAAGTTGTCGGCCAGCGGTACCGTGTCCAGGTGCCCGGCGAGTACCACGCGCTGTTCCCGCCCCAGGTCGGTACGGGCCACGAGGGTGTTGCCGGAGCGCTGGACCGAAAGGTGCGAGGCGCGACGCAGCGCCTCCTCGACAGCGTCGGCGATCTCCGCCTCGTTGCCGGAGACGGACTCGATGTCGACCAGCGCCCGGGTCAGCGCGACCGGGTCGGCCAGGGTATCTGGGTCAAGATGGGCCACCCGACAGACACTACCGATGCCCGCCGCGCGTTCGCCGCACGATATCTTGGCCACATGCAGGAGTTTGTCGCTGACCCGGCCTGGGGTGTGGGTCTCGCCACGGTGACCGAAGACCGCCAGGTGCTCGACGCGTGGTTCCCGGCTGGCCGGCTCGGCCTCGGCTCGCCCGCGGAACTGCCCGAACCACCCGAGGGGGCCGGCCCCGGTGCGCTGCCCGGCCTGCGGGTCGAGCCGGTACGCGCGGCGATCGACTCGCTCGCCGACCCGCCCGCCGACACGCTCGACGTGTACCTGCGGCTGCACCTGTTCTCGCACCGGTTCGTCAAGCCGCACGGGGCCAACCTGGAGGGCATCTTCGGCCTGCTCGCCAACGTGGCGTGGACCTCGGCCGGCCCCTGCCCGCCGGGTCGCATCGACGAGCTTCAGGCCCGGGTACGCGCGGGTGGCGGCCGGCTGACCGTCTTCGGAATCGACAAGTTCCCCCGGATGGTGGATTACGTCGTGCCGACGGGCGTGCGGATCGCCGACGCGGACCGGGTACGCCTCGGTGCGCACCTCGCCTCCGGTACCACCGTCATGCACGAGGGATTCGTGAACTACAACGCCGGTACCCTCGGGGCTTCGATGGTTGAAGGCCGGATCTCCGCGGGCGTCGTCGTTGGCGACGGCTCGGACGTCGGCGGCGGCTCGTCCATCATGGGCACCCTCTCCGGCGGTGGCAAGGAGGTCATCCGCCTGGGCGAGCGCTGCCTCGTCGGCGCGAACGCGGGCATCGGCATCTCGCTCGGCGACGACTGCGTCGTGGAGGCGGGCTGCTACGTCACGGCCGGCTCGAAGGTGACGCTGCCGGGCGGGCGCGTCGTAAAGGCGAGCGAACTGTCCGGTGTGGACGGTCTGCTCTTCTGGCGCAACTCGGTGACCGGCGCGCTGGAGGCGCGGCCGCGGGACGGGCGTGGCATCGCGCTCAACACCGCACTGCACGCCAACGACTGAGGCTCCACTGAGGACAGAGCGAGCTACTTAGGACAGAGCGGTGGGGGTGCTGATCCGGAAACGTGCCTCCACCTGGCCCCGAATCTGCTGGCGCTGCGGCTCCAGGTCGAGTTCGGGCTCGGCCCTACCGGCGTGGTACGAAAGCGACATCGCCCTCGCCTCGCGCATCGGCACCCCGTTCGTGGACAGCCCGGTATCCGCGATCTCCAGCAACTCGGTGACCTGCGCACCCACCGCGTCGGCGTACTCCCGGGCGCGGGCGATCGCATCCGCGATGGCATCGCGGCGCGCCTCGCGGTAGGCGGGACTATCGGGGCGCAGGGTCCACCACGGCCCACCCACGCGTACCTGCTCCCGATCGGCCAACCGCAGCATCATCTCGCCGAGCGCACTGAAGTCGGTCACGGTCACCGTCGTGGTCACGCTTCCGCTGTATGCGGTGACCTTCTCCCCGGAGCCCTTGGTCTCGGGGTACACGAACATGCCGGCGGTCTCCCGCTTCTCGATGGCACCGGCGTACCCGTCGAGCATGGCGCGTACCTCGTCGACGCGGGAGGCGAGCCGCCGCAGGGCCTCCTGCCGGTCGCGGTCCCTCGCCGCCACGGTCACCGAGAACGTCGCGATCTCCGGGTCCACCTCGCGGAACACCTCGCCGCGCACCGCCACCACCGGACCATCGGCCATGCCCCGTACCATACCGGCCACGGCACTAGACTCGGGCGCCCGTACCCCTGAGCCGCGCTACGGCCGCCGCCACCCGTTCATCCGACGCGGTCAGCGCGACCCGTACGTGCTGGTCGCCGGTCGGGCCGTAGAACAAGCCCGGCGCCGCCAGGATCCCCCGCTCTGCCAGCCAGTCCACTGTGGACCAGCAGTCCTCGCCCCGGGTGGCCCACAGGTACAGGCCCGCCTCCGAGTGCTCGATCGCGAAGCCGGCGCCGAGCAGCGCCACGCGCAGCAGATCCCGGCGCCGGCCGTACCGCTCCCGCTGACTGTCCACATGCGACTCATCACCGAGCGCCGCCACCATCGCCGCCTGTACCGGCTGCGGCACGATCATCCCCGCGTGCTTGCGTACCGCGAGCAGCTCCGCCACCAGCTCCGGATCGCCGCTGACGAAACCGGCCCGGTACCCGGCGAGGTTGGAGCGCTTGGACAGCGAGTGCACCGCGAGCACCCGGTCGTACCGGTCGCCGCAGGCGGACAGTATCGACACCGGCGTGCTCTCCCAACCCAGCGGCAGGTAGCACTCGTCGCTCGCGACCACGGCACCGCGCTCGCGCGCCCAGTCGACCACCTTCCGCAGGTGCTCGGTGGGCAGCACCCGGCCGGTCGGGTTGCTCGGCGAGTTGACCCAGACCAGCTTGACGGGCCTGGGTCCGACGGCGGTCAGCGAGTCGCTACGGATCGTCTCCGCGCCGGCCAGCCGTACCCCTACCTCGTAGGTGGGGTAGCACACGCGCGGGATCACGACCGCGTCCCCGGGGCCGATGCCCAGGAGCGTCGGGAGCCACGCGACCAGCTCCTTGGAGCCGATCGTGGGAAGTACCCCGAACCCGGGCGCCGCCGCGCAGGCACGCCCTATCCAGGCGGTGATCGCCTCGCGCAGGGCCGGGGTACCGGCGGTCAGCGGATACCCGGGGGCGTTGGAGGCACCGGCCAGCGCGTCGCGCACCACGTCCGGTACCGGGTCGACGGGGGTACCGATCGACAGGTCCACCAAACCGCCCGGGTACGCGGCCGCCTTCGCCTTCGCCGACTCGAGCAGATCCCAGGGAAAGTCAGGGAGCCCGTCCGACAGGCGGGCCCCCGCAACCGACCTATGGCTCAGTGCTCCGCCTCGCGCGGCGGGGCGGCGGCCACGACTGCGGCGTCCTTCGCGATCTTTCCGATCTTCGACGCGCCGCCGGGCGAGCCGAGGTCCTCGAAGAACTCGTAGTTGGCCGAGACGTAGTCCTTCCACTGGGCCGGGACGTCGTCTTCGTAGAAGATCGCCTCAACCGGGCAGACCGGCTCGCATGCCCCGCCGTCGACGCACTCATCGGGGTGAATGTAAAGCATCCGGTTACCCT
>JBPYFB010000104.1:0-3388 GCA_051986465.1 Rugosimonospora sp. | reverse complement strand
GTCGAGCCGCTCATAGCTGTTCCCCGGCGGGCGGCGCTGCCGCCTGCGGCCGGATGGCGGGTCCGCACAGGTGGTCAGTGGACGTGCGGGCTGCGGCGTTCGATGAAGATGACGTCGCGCCACCGGTTGCCTCGGGCGGTGTCGCGGCCGATGCGTTCGCGGATGCCGATCTCGCGGAAGCCGGCTGCGCGGTGCAGGGCGCGGCTGGCGGTGTTCTCGGGGAAGATGCCGGACTGGATGGTCCAGATGCCGGCGGCTTCGGTGGAGTCGATCAGGGCGTCCAGCAGCGCCCGGCCGACACCGCGGCCTTGTGCGGCGGGGTCGACGTAGACGGAGTGTTCGACCACCCCGGCGTACACACAACGCGAGGAGACCGCGGAGACGGCGACCCAGCCCAGCACGTCGTCGTGCCCGTCGACCGCAACGTAGCGGTGGTCGGGCAGCTTGCCGGCGTCGAACGCCTCCCAGGTCGGCGCGCGGGACTCGAAGCTGGCCAGCCCGCCGTCCATGCCGGCCTGGTAGATCGCCAGGACCGCGCCGGCATCCGCCGACCGCATGGGCCGGATGCCAACCCCCGTCGATCCCTGGCCGGTCATCGGCGGACTCCCACCACTGTGGGCGCCGGCTTGCCCATCACCACGTCTGCCGCCGATGGGAAGCAGCCGACGCAGTTCTCGTTGATCCGGTAGTGCCGGGCGTTGCCGACCGGCTCCACCAACACGAACCGCACCTCGGCGAGGATCTTCAGGTGCTGCGACACGGTGGACTGCGCGAGCCCGACCGCCGCCACGATCTCCCCCACGCTCATCGGCCGGGCCGTCCGCGCCAGCAGCTCGACCAGCTGCACCCGGCTCGGGTCGGCCAGCGCGCGGAACCACGACGCGTACTGCGCCGCGACGTCCCGGTCCAGCAGCTCCACTTCGCATCCTCATCGTCTATCGCCGATTAGCGATTGGACTGTACCTGACCGGCTGGTGATCCGGCAACGTTCACCCTGACCGCCGCGGGGCCGCCCACCTATCCCGGGCCTGCTGGGTCTGCCAGTCGCGCGGCGCGTGCTGGGTTGACTCGTACTGCGCCTGATGCGCTCGGCGCTTCTGCAGGTACTTGATGAGTTGGGGTTCAACTTCCAGATACCGAACCAGGTAGGCCGACAGTCCGGCCCCGTGTCGGTCGGGGTAGAACGCGGACAGGTGTGCTGGGCGCAGGCCATCGAGCTGGACCTTGCCCAACGCCGGACGCGGATGAACAGGCGGGCGGCTTCACACCCCGGTATCACCGGTGGCCTCAAGCGCGGGTGGCAGTCCGCACAGCGCGAACAGGTCCGCGTCGAGGAACGCGACGACCCGCGCGATGCCCGCGGCGGAGACGGTCAGTACCTGAAGCGCGTGCGGCCGGTACACGCCGTCGTGGTGGCGCGTGTATGCGCCGAACGCGGGCTGCCCGTTGGCGGCCGCCGGCACCAGTCGGTGGTCGCCGACGGCCTGGACCCTGGTGGCGAGGAACCGGCCGACCGTCTCCCGACCGGCATACCAGGTAGGGATCGGCGGCATCTCCCACACCGCATCGTGGGTCAGCAACCCCATCAGGGCGGCGATGTCGGCGTTCTCAAAGGCGGCGGCGTAGCGATCGAGCAGCGCCCGCTGGTGCGGATCGATCGGTTCGGTGACGCCGTCCGCGCTGGGCGCGACCTCACTGAGCTGCGCCCGGGCACGCTGCAAGGCGCTGTTGACGGCCGCGGTCGTGGTGTCGATCAGGTCCGCGACCTCGGCCGCCCGCCAGCCCAGCACGTCGCGCAGGATCAGCACCGCGCGTTGGCGGCCGGGCAGGTGCTGTAACGCGGCGATGAATGCCAGCCGCATGGTCTGTCGCGCCTCAACGACGACGGCCGGATCGGCGCCGAACAGCGCGTCGGGAGCGGGTTGCAGCCACGGCACCTCCGGCAGCCGGGGACTCGACGGGCCGCCCGGGGCGTCGCTCGGGTCGCCGAGGCCGGAGGGCAACGGACGGCGGCCGTTGCCCTCCAGCGCCTTGAGGCACGCCCGGGTCGCGATCCGGTACAGCCAGGTACGCAGCGAGGAGCGCCCTTCAAAGCCGCCGTAGCCGCGCCACGCTTGCAGGTAGATCTCCTGGACCAGATCTTCGGCGTCGTGGATCGAGCCGAGCATCCGGTAGCAGTACGCCAGCAGTTCCCGCCGGTACGGCTCGCTCAGCCGGGCGAACCGCTCGTCGAGGGTGGTGGCGGGCGTGTCCATCCGCCGTTGTGCCGTCCGTGTCATCCCATCCCACTCATCCCATCGGCCAGATCATGGCGCCCGTAAGCGCGCCAATGGTACGAGACCGAGCGGTGACGCCTCGGTTCGAAGGCGCCACCGGCCCTGCCTCAACAGCTCAACAGTGGTGAGCGTGGTGGGAATGGCCGGCTCCGCTGTTGTACGTGTCGCGGTAGGGCCATTGATTGACGTAGCGTGGGCGGCGCATTGGAGTCAGGTCGAGGAATTGGTAGGTGCCCATCATGAACTCAGTACCTCGCCCGTACGTCGTGTAGGTATGGAAGACGGTGTCCTCGTCGCGGACGAAGACGCTGATGGCCTGTCCGTCGCCGTCTATCACGTACGAGGTTTTTGGGCTGCGCGCCAAGGTCGCTTTGTCCTTGTAGTTGAACTCGACGGGCGCGACGGACTCGTCATTGGTGACATGGAAGTCGTAGTTGAATTCGCTCCCGGCCGAGGAGTACCACGGGATCGTCCAGCCCATCCGGGTCTGAAACCTCTCGATCTTGGCCAGTGGAGCGCGGGACACGAGCACGAGTGTGGTGTCGCTCGCGTGCAGGTGCTCCAAGTGGCCCACATGGTCGATGGTGAACGAGCAGCTCGGGCAACCCTCATCCAGGGCCTGGTCTCCACGCGCTCTGGCCGCCGAGTTGTTCCACATGAAGTGGTAGACGAGGAGTTGGCGGCGGCCCTCAAACAGGTCGATGAGGCGGGCCTTACCGGCTGAGCCGTCGAAGAGGTACTCCTTGTCTACCCTGACCATCGGCAGTTCTCGGCGCTGTGCGGTAACCGCGTCCTGTGCCCGCATGGCTTCTTTCTCATGCGCGAGTAGCTTCAGCCGGGCCGCCCGCCATTCGTCGCGGGACACGATCTGTGGACGAGTCATGACCTGCTCCTCCTATTCAGAATTGATTAATGAAACCGTAGGAACCCACCAGCGTGGCATCCGTCCGTACCGGCGGACCTACCGTGCGATCCGCCAGCCCGCGCTGGAAATCCGCGAACGCGGTCGACCGGGTCAACGGGGTTGTGGTCCCCTCTGCGAGCACGACGTGCAGGAAACTCACCCCGTCGGCCAACCGGAACGCCGCATAACGCAGCCCAGGAGGAGCCGT
>JBPYFB010000103.1:0-5252 GCA_051986465.1 Rugosimonospora sp. | reverse complement strand
TGAAATCCTTCGCGTCCGCGTTGCGGGCGCTGTTCGACTTGGAGCTCTTTCCGAGGCAGCCGGCAGTGCCGGCCACCATAGCGAGCGCGACCACCGCGAGGGCGGTCCGCCCGCGCCAGGCGCTTCTCCTCATTGCTCCTCCACAGGCACGAAGATCGTCATGCATGTGAATCGATCAAAGCACGGGTGAGAGGCGGCCGTCTATGGCTTGCCAAGCCGCAAGACGGTCACATCGCTGTAACGGCGGGGTACTCGGCCGGCAACGAGACCGTAACCGTCAATCCGCCATCCGAGTTCGGCGCCGCCGTGACCGTACCGTCGTGTGCGTGCACAATGGACCGGACAATGGCCATGCCCAGTCCGGTCGATGTCGAGCCCGCGACCCGGCGTACGGCCAGCCGCTGGAACGGTTCAAAGAGCCGATCCACCTCGGCCGGCGGGATGGGCTCGCCGCTGTTGCGTACCGTGGCGACCGCCGTCCCGTCGCGATGCGTCGTCACCACCTCGACCCAGCCGCCCGGATGGTTGTGGCGTATCGCGTTGTCCACGAGGTTGCGTACCAAGCGGTCCAGCAGTACCGGATCGCCGCGTACCGGCGCCGGTCGCAGGTCGGTACGGATGGTCAGCCCGGCGCTCTCGGCTTCGCCGTCCGCCTCGGCCAGCGCCCCGGCCGCGGCGACCGCCAGATCGTGCGGCTCCCTCGCGACCACCCCACTGTCGCTGCGCGCCAGCGCCAGCAGGCCATCCAGCATGCGTTCGGCCCGGCCGGTGGCGATGAGTACCAGATGCGCCATGTCCCGCCACTGCTCATCGGTGCTGTGCCGCTTGGCCAGTTGCACCTCGGCGCCGGTACGCGAGATCGCGAGCGGGGTACGCAGTTCGTGTGCGGCGTCGGCGACGAAGCGGCGTTGACTGGTGAACGCGGCCTCCAGCCGGGCCACCATCGCGTCGAAGGTATCGGCCAGCTCCTTGAGCTCGTCCCGCGGCCCGGTGAGCGCGACCCGCTCGTGCAGCCGGTCCTCGGAGATGCGCTGCGTGGTGGCGGTCAGCGTGCGCAGGGGCCGGAGCAGGCGCCCGGCGACGAGCCAGGAGATGCCGAGCCCCAGCAGCGCGCTGGCGCCCAGCCCGATCGCCGAAGTCTCGGCCGTACTGATGACGGTCTGCCGGCGCAACCGCTCCGCCTCGGCCAGTTGCGCCTGCAATGCGGCGAGCTTGTCCGCATCCCTCCCGTCGACCTGCGTCGTCACCTGCCCCGCGGCCTGCTTCTGCGCCTTCGCTTGGTTGTTCGGGCTCAGGTAAAGGCTGTTGTAGAGCAGCGCGTAGTTGAGCGCGAGGAGCGCCGCGCAGGTCGCCACGAGTACGGCGGCGGAGACGAGGGTCAGGCGCAGCCGGATGCTCATAGCCGGTACCCCGCGCCGACCAGCGTCTCGATCAGCGGCGGCTCGCCGAGCTTGCGGCGCAGCCGGGCGATGGTCACCCGTACCGTCGCGGTGAACGGGTCCGCGTGCTCGTCCCACACCCGCTCCAGCAGATCCTCGGCGCTCACCACGGCACCCCCGGCACTCATCAGGACCTCCAGTACCGCCAGTTCCTTGGTGGTCAGTGGGATGACCCGGCCGTCGCGGCTGACCACCCGCCGCGCCGTGTCGAACGTCAGGCCGGCGCGGCGCAGGATCCGCGGCGCGTTGTTGGCGCGGCGGGCCAGCGCGCGGATCCGCAGCACCAGTTCGGCGAAGACGAACGGCTTGGGTAGATAGTCGTCGGCGCCGAGGGTCAGGCCGGCGACCCGGTCCGCGGCCTCGCCGGCCGCGGTGAGCATGAGGATCCGGGCGTCGCCGTCGCCCGCGGTGAGCGCCGTGCAGACCTGATCGCCGTGCACGAGCGGCAGGTCGCGGTCGAGCACGACGACGTCGTACCGGTTGGCGCCCGCCTTGTGCAGGCCGTCGAGCCCGTCCAGCGCGAGGTCGACGGCGATGCCCTGATCCCGCAGCCCTTCGGCGATCCGGCCGGCCAGCAGCGCCTCGTCTTCAATGAGCAGCACTCGCACGGATACATCCTCCCGCTTCGCAGTCTCGACGATCCGGCATTACAGCCGTGTTACCGGACACGTGACGGTGGTGTTGCCGGCCGCTTGCTGCACTGGGCCGAACGAACGCCGAAGAACCAAGAGGAGGGCGCTGGTGAGAACGAGAGTCTTGGTCGGGTGCCTGCTGCCGCTGGCGCTGGCCGCGGGGGCGGCCTGCTCGAAACCGGCTGGCAGCCGGGGGGTGGCGTCGATCCAATCCGCACGGCCGAGCGTGGGACCGAGCCTCAGCGATCTGGCCCAGGCGACCAGATGGGCGCGGTGCATGCGGGCGCACGGTGTGCCGATACCCGACCCGGTCAGCAACGGACAGGGCGACTACCAGTACCCGGGCGACAAGGGTGCGATAGCCCAGGCCGGCGGCCAGGCCATCGACAGCGCGACGAACGCGTGCAAGGCGCTCCAGCCCGTCATTCCCCCCGAGGAGGTCGCGGCCAAGCTCGCACTGGCCCGCGAGGAGGCGCGGTGCATGCGGGCGCACGGGGTGGAGAACTATCCGGACCCCAACCCGGACAGCTTCACCAACCCGCTGGGCCGCGGCGGCGGCGAGATCCCGGAGTCGGTACATCAGGACCCGCAGTTCCCCGACGCGAGGACGGCGTGCCTCCATCATGGGGGCGCCGGGCCGTCCCCCACCCGATGAGCGCGCGGCGGCGCGGCCGGGGCGTCGCGGCGGTCGGCGCCGCGGCGCTCACGGCCGGAGCCGCGGTCGCGGCCGCGGTCGGATTCGGCGGGAGTGGTACGGGTACCCCGGCCGCCTCCGACCTGCCGCCGGGGACCGCGCAGGTGACCCGGCAGACGGTACTGGACACCGCGCAAGCCACCGGCGAACTCGGCTACGGCACCAAAACCACGCTGGCCGGCCGGATCCCCGGCACCATCACCTGGGCACCGCTCGCCGGCGACATCATCAGCCGGGGCCGGCCGGTGTACCGGGTGGACAACACGCCGGTGGAGCTGATGTACGGCAACCTCGCCGCGTACCGCACGCTCAGCTCGGGCCTGACCGGGCCGGACGTACGGCAGCTCGAAGAGAACCTGAAGGCCCTCGGGTACGGCGGGTTCACCGTGGACGACAAGTACACGGCGAGCACCGCGACCGCGGTCAAGCGCTGGCAGAAGGCGCTGGGGCTGACCCAGACCGGCCAGGTGGAGCAGGGCCGGGTGCTGTTCGCCCCGGGCCAGATCCGGGTCGACAGCGTCTCGGCCGGCGTCAACCAGTCCACCGGCGGCGGGCAGGAGGTGTTGCAGTACACCGGAACGGGCCACCAGGTGACCGCCCGCCTCGACGTATCCCAGCAGCGGCTGGCCCGCCGCGGGGTCGAGGTGCAGATCCAGATGCCGGGCGGCGCGCAGGTGGCCGGCCGGGTGGAGCGGGTCTCGACGGTGATCGAGCCGGCGACCGAACAGGGCGCCCAGCCACAGACCCAGATCGAAACCGTCATCTCGTTCCGCGACCCCGCGGCCGCCGCGGGCATCGAGGCGGCCTCGGTCACCGTGGTCTTCACCGCGGCCCAACACGCCAACGTGCTGACCGTACCGATAGCGGCGCTCGTGGCGCTGGCCGAGGGCGGCTACGGGGTCGAGGTCGTCGAGGGATCCGGCACGCACTACGTCAAGGTGGAGACCGGACTGTTCGCGAACGGCCGGGTCGAGGTCACCGGCGACGGGCTGCGCGAGGGAATGACCGTCGGGATGCCGCAACAATGATCGAGCTGACCGACGTGACGAAGGTGTACCCGGGCGGGGTCCACGCGCTGTCCGGCGTCACCCTGACCATCGGCGCCGGTGAACTGGTCGCGGTGGTCGGACCCTCCGGCTCGGGCAAGTCCACCATGCTGCACATCCTGGGTACCCTCGACCGGCCCAGCGGCGGGCGGGGCAGCATCGACGGGTACGACGTGTCGCGGCTGTCCGACCGGCAACTGTCGGCCCTGCGCGCCGGCCGGATCGGCTTCGTGTTCCAGCAGTTCCACCTCGCGGCCGGGGTACCGGCGCTGGACAACGTCGCCGACGGCCTGCTGTACAGCGGGGTCCGGCTCGGCGCGCGGCGGCGCCGGGCCGCGGCGACGCTCGCGCGGGTCGGGCTCGAACACCGGCTCGAACACCGGCCGCACGAGCTGTCCGGCGGCGAGAAGCAGCGGGTGGCCATCGCCCGGGCGGTCATCGGCGACCCGGCACTCCTGCTCGCCGACGAGCCGACCGGCAACCTCGATTCGACGTCAGGACAGGGCGTCATGGCGGTACTGCGACAACTGCACGCCTCCGGTACCACGGTCGTGGTCATCACCCACGACCGGGAGATCGCCGCGGGGCTCGATCGGGAGGTACACATGCGGGACGGCCAGGTGGTGTCGCGATGAGAAGGCTGACGCCGGCCCGGATGGCGGCGGCGGACGTGTTCCGGGTCGGTGCGGTGGGATTGCGTACCCGGACGGCTCGCGCGCTGCTTTCCGCGCTGGGCATCGCGATCGGTATCGCCGCCATGGTCGCTGTGGTGGGTGTCTCCTCATCATCGCGGGAGCAACTCGACCGCCAGCTCGCCGCGCTCGGCACCAACCTGCTCACCGTCGCACCTGGACAGACGTTGGAGGGCGGGCACGCCAGGCTGCCCGCCGAGGCCGAGGCGATGGTCTCCCGGATCGGTCCGGTCACCGCGGTCTCGGCGACCGGCGCCATCCACGCCCTGGTGTACCGCTCCGACCAGATTCCCAGGGCGGAGACCGGCGCCCTGAGTGTCCTGGCCGCCCGGGTGAGCCTGCCGGCCACCGTCGGCGCGACCGTCCACAGTGGCCGATGGCTCAACGGCCTCACCAGCCGCTACCCCGCGGCGGTGCTCGGCGCCGCGGCGGCCCAACGGCTCGGCGTCGGGCGCCCCGACCCGGACGTGGTGATCCTGGTCGGCGGCCGGCGGTTCACCGTGGTCGGCGTGCTCAACCCGGTCGCGCTCGTACCCAACCTGGACTCGGCGGTCCTGATCGGCTGGGACATCGCCACCACCATGTTCCAGTTCGATGGCCGGGCCACGAGCGTCTACACCCGCTCGCGGGACAGCCAGGTGGAGGCGGTACGCGCCGTGCTGGCCGCCACCGCCAATCCGCAGGCGCCCAACGAAGTCGAGGTGTCGCGCCCCTCTGACGTACTGGCGGCGCGGCGAGCGGCCAGCGCC
>JBPYFB010000102.1:0-5280 GCA_051986465.1 Rugosimonospora sp. | reverse complement strand
TCACGGAGGTTGCGCTCGTGTCCTCGTCGCCACCGCGCATCCAGCGCATCAACCCCATGAACTTCCTCCGACCGACGCCTTCGCGCGACTGGGTACCGCCGCGCCACAGGCCAGTGTCGCACCCTCGCGACCCCATCGGCCAACGCGTCGGAGTTGAGCGAAGCGGGCGACGCCGCGGGGGGTGCTGCGTCGGAGTTGAGCGGAGCGGGCGACGCCGCGGGGGGTGCTGCGTCGGAGTTGAGCGAAGCGGGCGACGCCGCGCGGGGTTGCTGCCGTCGGAGTCGAGGCAGGCCGCGGGGTTTGTGACGACCGCGCCGCGCGGAAGCGTCGTACGGGGGTGGGAGGATCTGCGCGTGCGCGAGTCGACGCAACCCGAGCAGCTCCGTTTCGACGGGATGCCGCAACGCCTTTTCGTATGCACGCCGAGCAAGCTCGCCGCCTTCGAGGACTGCCCGCGGCGCTACCGGTACGCGTACGTCGACCGGCCCGCGCCACCCAAGGGCCCCCCGTGGGCACACAACTCGCTCGGGGCCAGCGTGCATACCGCGCTGCGCAACTGGTACGCGCTGCCGCCCGGACGGCGCGACCCCCGCGCCCTGCCCGGCCTGCTCACCGCCACCTGGGTCGCCGAGGGGTACCGCGACCCAGGTCAGGAGCGCGAGGCGTTCACGCGCGCCCTGCGCTGGCTGGAGGGGTACATTTCCGGGCTCGACCCGCTCGACGAGCCGCTCGGGGTGGAGCGCGTGGTCGCGGTCAAGACGCCGACGCTCGCCCTGTCCGGGCGGGTGGACCGGATCGACCGGCGCGGCGACGACCTGGTGATCGTCGATTACAAGACCGGCCGCAGCGGGGTCTCCACCGATGACGCGCGCGGTTCCCGGGCGCTCGCCCTGTATGCGTACGCAGCGCAGCGGGTGTTGCGCCGCCGCTGCGTCCGGGTGGAGTTGCACCATTTGCCCAGTGCCGCGGTCGCCGTGCACGAGCACACCGAGCAGTCGCTGGCCCGGCACGTGGCGCGGGCCGAGGCGACCGCGGCGGATGCCCGCGCGGCCGAGCAGGCGGTCGGCGCGGGTGCCGATCCAGACGCCGCGTTTCCCCCGGCACCGGGCTCGCTGTGCTCGTGGTGTGACTTCCGGCGGGTCTGCCCGGCCGGTGCGGCGGCGCCGGCCAGGGAAGCGTGGGCCGGGCTCTTGCACGACGGCGGATAGTCGAGAGAGGATCCGTCAACCCGAGGAAGTTTCGTATCCCCGGTGGGCGAGGGGAGGTCCGGTGCAGATCGCGGCCAGGGATCGGCGGGCCCGGCGCGGTGCCGCGGGCGCCTACTTCGTCCAGGGCCTGTGCTTCGCCGGCCTGCTCACCCAGGTGCCCACGCTGCAGAAGAAGTTCGACTTCACCGACGGGCAGCTCACGCTGATCCTGCTGGTGGTGCCGGTGGTGGCCGGCGTGGGCAGCGTACTGGCCGGAGTGCTCGCGCCGCGGATCGGCAGCGCGACGGTACTGCGGGTCGCCGGCCCTACCGTATGCGTGGCGATGACCGGCGTCGGCTTTGCGAGCGCCCGACCCGAGCTGTACGCGGGGATCGGCCTGTACGGGCTGGCCCTCGGCGCGGTCGACGCGACCATGAACATGCAGGGCGTCGCCGTGCAGCAGCGGTACGGGCGCAGCATCCTCGCCTCGTTCCACGGCGTCTGGGGGATCGGCGGCATCCTGGGCTCGCTCGCCAACTCGGGCGCCGGGGCGCTGGACCTGAGCCTTGGCCCGGCGCTCGGCATCATCGCCCTCGTCGGACTGGTGGTGGCAGTGAGCGTCGGCCCGCTGCTCTACCAGCACGGCGAGTCCGCGGTCGCGCTCGTCGAGCAGCCCGAGGACAAGCCGGCACCGAAGATCCCGTGGCTGCCGATCGTGCTGGTGGGGCTCGCCGTGATGGTGATGTACGTCAGCGACTCCGCGACGTCCAACTGGAGCGCGAAGTACCTCTCCGACGTGCTGCACGCGGGCAAGACCGTACGGCCACTCGCGCTCGCCGGCTACCTCACCTGCCAGGTCGCCGGTCGCCTGCTCGCGGATCGTCCGGTACGCCGCTTCGGCCCGGTCCTGCCGGTCGCGGTCGGTGGTGTCGGCGGTCTCGCCGGGATGAGCCTGGTCGCGGCGGCCCGCAGCCCGGTCGCGGCGATCGCCGGCTTCGCGATCGTGGGCGTCAGCCTGTGCGTTGTGGTCCCGCTGTCCTTCTCGGTCGCGGGCGCGCTCGACCCGACCGGCAGCGGAGTGGCGATCGCGCGGGTGAACCTCTTCAACTACGTCGGCTTCGTCGTCGGCGCGGGGCTGATCGGTGCCGTCAACCAGGCGGTCGGGCTGCGTTGGGCGTTCGCCGTACCCGCGGCGCTGTGCCTGGCCATCGTCGCGCTGGCGCCGTCGTTCCGGGTCGCGACGCGGATCGTCCGGGAACCGGCCATCCCCGGGGTGGCACCGGCTCCGCAGCCGTGACCGACCGCCCTCACCTGTGCCGGCAGCAGCCTCAGTCGACGTGGCGCAGAGCCTGGCAGGTCGGGCACAGCCCCCAGAACGTCACCTCGGCCTCATCGATCTCGAAACCCGACGTACTGGACGGATCGAGGCAGGGCGCGGAGCCCACCGCACAGTCCACATCGGCCACTTCGCCACAGCCGCGGCACACGATGTGATGGTGGTTGTCGGTGGCGCGGGCCTCGTACCGGGCCGCGCTGCCGGCCGGTTCGATCCGGCGGGCCAGGCCGGCCCGGGCAAGCGCGCCGAGTACGTCGTATATCGCCTGGGTGGATACGGAATCGACGCGCTGCCGTACCCGCCGCGCGATCTCGTCCACCTCCAGGTGTCCACCCTCGGCGAGCACGTCCAGTACGGCCAGGCGTGGGCGGGTCACCCGCAGTCCCCGCGAGCGCAGCCACTCCTCGCGCTCCGATACGGGCGCGCGCGGCGCCGGTACCGGCGGTGGGTGGTCCTGCGGGTTCACAGTCACCATTGGATCACGTCGGGCTGCATCCGCCCAGAAAGGGCTGCTGTCGCCGCCGATACAGAATGTTCCTTGAACCTTCCGGTACTTTCCTTGAACCTGATGACCATGCTCGCGCGTATTTGAGACACATCAAGTCCTAGCCCCGCTGGAGGCACCTGGTGTTCGAGACCGTGTTCGGCATTCCCGCTCATCCGCTCCTGATACACGTACCGATCATCTTCGTGCCGCTGTTGATACTGAGCGTCATCGTGTACGGGCTGGTGCCCCGCTTCCGGTCCCGACTGGACTGGGCGGTGGTGCTGCTGGCCGTGGCCGCCCCTCTCTCGTGCTTCTTCGCGCGCCAGTCGGGCGTGGCCTTTCGCGCCCGGCTCATCCGCGAGCACGGCGTCTCGGACCCGGATCTCGCGAAGATCAACGTGCACCAGGGGTACGGCACAGACACGCTCTATTTCGCCTGCGGGCTGGGTGTCGTGGCGCTGGTACTCGTCGCGGTGCAGGTCGCGCGCGCTCGCCGGGCGGCCGGCCGGGGCGGCATGGACCCGGTCGTGCTCGGCTTGACCGCGGTCGCTGTCGTGGTGGGCGCCTTCACCGGTTACTACGTGTTCAAGACCGGTGACACCGGAGCGCACATCGTGTGGCAGGGGCGCTAGCGGAAAGCGGGGACCAAGACCGGTCAGGAATCGAGAAGCGCGCCTCGCCGAGGCGCACGTAGCGTGACCGCCATGGACATCACCACTCAACCTTCAGGAGTGACCATGAGCGGCTCTTCCACCGATGGCGTCAAGACCGTGCTGCATCCCGTCTCCGACCTGGCTGCGGCGAAGGCCGTGTACACCGCCCTGCTCGGCATGGCGCCACAGACCGACGGGCCCTACTACGTCGGCTTTGAGGCGGCCGGCCAGCAGATCGGGCTGGTCCCGGGTGGTGGGCCGCAGGGCATGACCTCGCCGGTGGCCTATTGGCACGTGGCGGACATCGAGGCGAAGCTGGCCGAGGTGACGGCCGCGGGCGCCACGGTGAAGGAGTCCGCGCACGACGTTGGCGGCGGTCGCCTGGTGGCCACCTTCACCGACCCCGACGGCAATGTGCTAGGTCTAATTCAGGACCGATGACTCGTTAGGGTCGATGACTGCGTCAGGGCCGATAACCGTCGAACGACAACTGGGGAGACGATGAGCAGGGCCACGAGGAAGGACGCGAAGCCCTCCGAGGGGGCGCAGGCGAAGCCGGGTTTTGGCGGAGCCGAGCACCCCCAACGCGTCCCCGAGGGGCACGTTGCCGACAGCCACGATCTGATCCGGGTGTACGGCGCGCGCGAGAACAACCTCAAGGACGTCAGCGTCGAGATCCCGAAGCGCCGGCTCACGGTGTTCACCGGCGTCTCCGGTTCGGGCAAGAGTTCCCTCGTGTTCGACACGATCGCGGCGGAGTCGCAGCGCCTGATCAACGAGACGTACAGCGCCTTCGTGCAGGGCTTCATGCCGACACTGGCGCGGCCCGAGGTCGACGTGCTCGAAGGGCTGACGACCGCGATCATCGTCGACCAGCAGCGGATCGGTGCCGACCCTCGCTCCACGGTCGGCACCGCCACTGACGCCAACGCGATGCTGCGCATCCTGTTCAGCCGGCTCGGGAAGCCGCACATCGGCTCTCCGCAGGCGTTCTCCTTCAACGTCGCCTCGGTCAGCGGAGCCGGCGCGGTCACCATGGAGCGCGCGGGGCGGACCGTGAAGGAGCGGCGCAGCTTCAGCATCACCGGCGGCATGTGTCCGCGCTGCGAGGGCCGGGGTGCGGTCAACGACATCGACCTGACCCAGCTGTACGACGCCGGTAAGTCGCTCAACGAGGGCGCACTGACGATCCCCGGGTACAGCATGGAAGGTTGGTACGGGCGCATCTTCGGCGGCTGTGGCTTCTTCGACCCGGACAAGCCAATCCGGAAGTTCACCAAGCGGGAGCTGCACGACCTGCTGTACAAGGAGCCGACCAAGATCAAGGTCGAGGGCATCAACCTGACGTACGAGGGTGTGATCTCGAAGATCCAGAAGTCGATGCTGTCCAAGGACGTCGACACCCTGCAGCCGCACATCCGCGCGTTCGTGGAGCGGGCGGTCACGTTCACGACCTGCCCGGAGTGCGACGGCACCCGGCTCAGCGCGGAGGCCCGTTCCTCCAAGATCGAGGGGATCAGCATCGCCGACGCCTGCGCGATGCAGATCAGCGACCTCGCCGAGTGGGTCGGGCGCCTGGCCGAACCGTCCGTCGCGCCCCTGCTGAGCGCGCTGCGG
>JBPYFB010000101.1:0-20447 GCA_051986465.1 Rugosimonospora sp. | reverse complement strand
CTTTGCGTCTGGCAGGGCGGCCTTTGCGTCTGGCAGGGCGGCCTTTGCGGCTGGCGGGGAGGCCGGCTCGCTGGCCCGCGCGCCGGGTGGGGCGACGAGGAGTGCGGCCGCCAGGATCGCGGACGCGATGGCGGCGAGGGCGGGATGGTGCCGCAGGCGCGGACGTGGGTGCGGACGGGGGCGACGGACGGACACCATGGCTACTCCATCTGCGGGGGTGTGTGGAGCGGCCGTCCACATAGGACAGCCGGCGACGCAGCTGCCAATGCTCATTTCTCAACAGAAGTTACGGTAATTCCAACGGTTCCACAAGAGTTCAACCAGAATGAAACGGCGAGCGGGCTCGATTCCAACAGCACCGTTCACGGCTCTCTGTCATCTGGACCACATCGAGGGCTGCTGGGTGGCGGCGGGGCCGGTCCGCGGCATTGGATTCACGTCATGCAGACACACTTTGACGTGGTGGTCCTCGGCGCTGGTCCGGGTGGGTACACGGCCGCGGTCCGGGCGGCGCAGTTGGGTCGCCGTACCGCGATCGTCGAGGGGCGCTTCTGGGGCGGGGTATGCCTCAACGTTGGGTGCATCCCGTCCAAGGCCCTGCTGCGCAACGCCGAGCTCGCGTACCTGTTCACCCAGGAGGCGAAGACCTTCGGCATCCACGTGGACGGCGAGCTCACGTTCGACTATGGCGCGGCGTACACCCGCAGTCGCAAGGTCGCCGACGGGCGCGCCAAGGGCGTGCAGTACCTGATGCGGAAGAACGGCATCACCCAGTACGACGGCTGGGGCAGCTTCACGGACCCGCACACCCTGCTGGTACGCCAGGGCGACGGTACCGAAGCCACGGTCACCTTCGACCACTGCGTCGTCGCCACCGGCGCGAGCACCCGCCTCCTGCCGGGTACGGCGGTCAGCGACCGGGTGGTGACCTACGAGGAGCAGATCCTCAGCGACGCACTGCCCTCGAGCATCGTCATCGCGGGTGCCGGCGCGATCGGCGTCGAGTTCGGGTACGTCCTGCGCAACTACGGCGTCAAGGTAACCATCGTGGAGTTCCTGGATCGCTTGGTACCGCTGGAGGACGAGGAGGTCTCCGCCGAGCTGGCCCGCCGGTACCGCAGGCTCGGCATCGACATCCTCACCTCGACCCGGGTACAGGCGATCGAGGAGACCGGCGACCGGGTCCGGGTGACCGTCTCGCGTGGCGACGGGCGGGAGCAGACCATCGAGGCCGACAAGGTGCTTCAGGCGATCGGGTTCCAACCGCGGGTCGCCGGGTACGGGCTGGAGAACACCGGCGTACGCCTGACCGACCGGGCCGCGATCGACGTCGACGGGCGGTGCCGCACCAGCGTCCCGCACATCTTCGCGATCGGCGACGTGACGGCGAAGCTGATGCTCGCGCACGCAGCAGAGTCAATGGGCATCGTGGCCGCGGAGACCATCGCCGGCGCGGAGACCATGGAGCCGGACTACCTGATGATCCCGCGGGCCACCTATTGCCAGCCGCAGATCGCCAGCTTCGGATTGACCGAGGCGCAGGCCCGCGAGCGGGGCCACGACGTGCGGGTGGCGAAGTTCCCGTTCAGCGCCAACGGCAAGGCGCACGGCCTCGGGGATACCGCCGGATTCGTCAAGCTCCTCAGCGACGGGCGGTACGGCGAGCTGATCGGCGCGCATCTCATCGGTCCCGACGTCACGGAGCTGCTGCCCGAGCTGACCCTGGCGCAGCAGTGGGATCTGACGGTCCACGAGGTGGCCCGCAACGTACACGCGCACCCGACCCTCGGTGAGGCGGTCAAGGAGGCCATCCACGGCCTGGCCGGCCACATGATCAACATGTAGCCAGCTCAGTGCTGCTGCACGGCCTTTTCTAGTTAGCTCTAGTTAGTCGTGCTGCAGGGCCTTCTCCAGCTCGACCCCCGCCAACCGAGCGCTGACCATGGCCTGCGCCCGCGGGCACGACGCGTAGTCCGGGTGCCGGCACCGCAACCCGTGCTCCAGCAACGTCTGCGCCAGCGTCAGCCGGGCTATCCGCTCCCGCACCCGAGCGAGCTGGGCACGCAGCACCTCGCGCCGCCGGTCCCGGTCCGGCGCCGCGAACAGTTCGTGCAACTCCTCCAGGCTGAACCCGGCATCCTTACCCAGCAGGATCTCCGCCACCCGGGTCACATGCTGCTGCCCGTACACCCGCCGGCCGGCCACCCGCCGCGACGGGGCGAGCAGACCCATGTCCTCCCAGTGCCGCAGTACGTGCGTCGCCAGACCGAACTGGGCGGCCAGCTCACCGATCGAGTACTCCACGCGCTGCCTCCTGAGTTGACTTCAGGTCAACCTTAAGTCGCATGCTCGTAGTCATGACGGGTACGAGTACGCCAACAGAGGAACTGATCCGCACGCTCGACGCCGCCGAGATGGCACACGACATGGTGCAGCTTCGGGCCCACACCTATGACCTGCTGCGCCTCACGCCCGGCGACCTGGTGGTGGACGTGGGCTGCGGTACCGGCCGCGCCGTCGCCGAACTCGCCGAGCGCGGTATGCGCGCCGTCGGGGTGGATACCGACGAGACGATGCTCACCGCTGCGCGGCGGCGCTGGCCGGATCTCGACACGCGCGCCGCGGACGCCGCCGCGCTGCCGTTCGAGGACGGGCAGGTGCGCGGGTACCGGGCGGACAAGGTCTACCACCTGCTCCCCGACCCGGTCGCCGCGCTCGTCGAGGCCCGCCGCGTGCTGGCCACCGACGGGCGCATCATGCTGCTCGGCCAGGACTGGGATTCCTTCATCATCCACTCCGACCAGCCCGAACTGACCCGCGTCATCGTGCACGCGCGCGCGGAGGCCCTGCCACAGCCGCGCGTCGCCCGGGCGCACCGCAATCTGTTGCTGGACAACGGCTTTCACGATGTCGCCGTCGAGGCCCACACCGCGATGTTCACCGACACCACCGTGCTGCCGATGCTGGCCAGGCTCGCCCAGGTGGCTCACGAGCGCGGCGCCATAGACCAAGAACAAGCGCGGGCCTGGGTATCGGAGCAGGAAGCCCGCGGCCAAGCGGGACGCCTGTTCTTCGCCCTGCCGCTGTTCATCGCGTCCGCCAGCCGCTGACACGCGATGTCAGGTCGGTGGCACGCTTGACCGGTTGCCCGCCTCGGCTGTTTGCGCGCTTCGGCTAGTTGCACGCTTCCGCTGGCTGCGCGCTTCGGCTGGTTGCGCGGTGAGGATCGTGGGTTGATCCCCGTTGCGCAGCTTGGCAACCTCGACGACCGTGAAGCCGCACCGGCGGTAGAAGTCGATGGCCCGACCGCCGGTGGCGACCCACAGTTGGTCGATGCCCGCCTGGACTGACCAGCGCAGGAGCTGGGACATCAGTGCAGCACCGACACCGTGACTACGGTGGTCGGCACGCACGACCGTGCCGACCACCCACGGACCGCGGTCGGCCAGTTCCAGGTGCTCCACCGGAATGAGACCAACGCCGCCGACGATCTGCCCCACCGGATCGACCGCGACGAAGGTGACCGGCAGTCCGATGCCACCCGATTCGCTGCGGGTGGTGTCGATCCACCACTGCAGCTCCTCGCGGCCCGGGTGGTCGCCCCACTCGCGCCACCGGATCTGGGCCAGCGGGATCAGCAGATCCTGGCGATCAGCCAACAACTCAACTGTCACCGGCTCCCGGCACGCGTGCTCCACATCCCAGACCGTAGGCGCCCACCGGCGCCGAAGCGACCAATTTGACGGCGGTATCCCACCGGTCGCGGTCACGATCGCTGTTACTCGGGTTTGCGGGCGATGAGATATGCCCCGCGCTTCCTCGGCTGGGGGCCGGCCAGCTCGTGGACTGCCGTCACGAAGACATGCAATCCGGCCTCGGTCAGCATTTCCGTGACAGTCTCTGGGCGACGCCGGTGGATGGTCAGATCGACTTCGTGCCCCCACGCCTCGGCGAAGTGCTCCGGGCCTTCGCCTACCTGAAAGGCGAGCATCAGCGGGGCTCCCGGGATCAGCACCCGGTGGAACTCCGTCAGCACGGCCGGCAGCTCTTGGTCCGGGATGTGGATGGTCGAGAACCAGGCGTTGAGGCCCGACAGGCTCCGATCGGGATGGTCGAGACCGGTCATCGAACCGACCTCGAAATGCAGCTCCGGATAATTGGCCCGAGCCTGCTCGACCATGCCTGGCGACAGATCGATCCCGAACACCTCCAGCCCCTGCCTGCGCAGAAACGCGGTCACGTGACCCGGCCCGCACCCCACGTCAGCCGTGCGCCCGAGTGCCAGCTCGGCGAAGAGCGTCAGCAGGCTCCGCTTGACCGGCTGCCTCGGCAGGTCGTCGACGAAGAGGGTCGAATAGCCGGCGGCCACGGCATCGTAGGAGGAGCGCGTCGTATCGAGGAAGCCCAGATCGCTCATGTCCGCAGGCTACCGGTCCCCGCCGACATTTCCGGCCGTTGAGAGGTCGCCTGCCAACGGCGGAGGCTGACCAAGCCGAGCAGATACCCGTTACCGCGGCACTTGGTACTTCTCGAATCGACGTCGTGCGGATCGACTGGTCGCTGGCCCCGGTGTCGAACCGGGCTGGCCGCCCTTATGAGGGGCGGCTGGGTCCCAACGCCGCCAGCGTCATGCTCCACAGTGGATGGTGTCGAAGCCGCAGTCGGACTCGAACCGACGTGTCACCGCTTTGCAGGCGGCGCCCTGACCTCTCGGGCATACGGCCGTGGTGTACCCCCGACTGGATTCGAACCAGCGACCTACGGTTCCGGAAACCGGCGCTCTCTCCGCTGAGCTACGGGGGCATGGTGGGAGCCGAGGGATTCGAACCCTCTCAGCAGTGCACCTGCTTTACAGGCAGGCCCGACTCTCCAGCGTCGGCGCGCTCCCGTCGCTCTTTCGTACCCACGGAGGGTGTCGAACCCCCAGCCTCCTGCTTGTAAGGCAGGCGCTCTCCCGTTGAGCTACATGGGCATGACCGCGTGCCCGCGGCGGGACTTGAACCCGCACCTGGGGCCAAGGAACTTGTGCGCCGCGTGGGAGTCGAACCCACCACGGCCGCTTAATAAGAGCGGTCTCACCAACCAGGTGAGCTGCGGCGCTGGCGGATCGCGCTCATACACGTACGGGCCAGGTATCGACGCGGGCAGGGCTCCGGAGCCCGGGTTCGAACCGGGAACCTTGTCCTTAACAGGGACCTGCTCAGCCAGTTGAGCTACTCCGGAATGGTCGCGCGTGCGGGGCTCGAACCCGCTTTTCCTGCTTGAAAGGCGGGCGGCCTAACCCATAGCCGAACGCGCGTTGCGTGCCCCGGCCTGGACTCGAACCAGGCCCCCTCCTGTCGAGGCAGCGCTCTCCCCCGTGAGCTACCGAGGCTTGGTGGCAGGTGTCCGATTCGAACGGCGTCTCCGGCTTATGAGGCCGGTATGGGCTCCACTCCACCACACCTGCAGTGCCGCCCGGGGGGCTCGAACCCATCCTCAGTCCGGATTAAAAGTCCGGTGCCCGTCCAGTCGGGCGCGAGCGGCATTGTGCTGTTCCTCCAGCCGCGCATCCGGCGCGCGCTACGGAGTGCCCCCGGAGAATTTCGATATCTCGACCCACCGCTTAAGAGGCGGTTGCTCTTCCTCTGAGCTACGAGGGCATGGACCGTCTTAGTTGTCAATGAGCCCCGCTCCACACCAGACGGTCATCGACTGCGGAGACGGGGCGAGTCGAACGCCCACGGGTTATCCCCCAACGGTTTTCAGGACCGCGGCCGGCGCCAATCGGCTGGCGTCTCCAAGAGCGGAAGGTCGGGGACTCGAACCCGGCCAGGCGCAGCGCCTGTACGCCGCTTCCAACGACGCCCCTCGGCCAGCCGGACACCTTCCACAGCGCGGAGGAGGGCGGAGTTGAACCGCCAAGGCTTGCGCTCGTCCCGCTTCGAACGGGGTGCCGTCACCACGTCGGCTGGCTCCTCCTCAATCCTGTCGACTCGACCCGGATTCTTGGCGGAATCAGCACCGATAGCGGTGCCGCTCCTGCCAAGATCTCGCGACCGTAGCCGGTTGAGTACCCCCGAGAGGAGTCGAACCTCCACTAGTCACAGCTTCGTAGGCTGCCGCTCTGTCCATTGAGCTACGAGGGCGTGAGTACCGCCGAGGAGAGTCGAACTCCTTGCCTCCTGGTTATCAGCCAGGCGCCCTTACCACGCGGGCCACGGCGGCGAATGCGGAGAGGGTGGGGTTCGAACCCACGCCGGACCATGCCGGTCTGCTTTAGCAAGGCAGCGCCTTAGACCTCTCGGCCACCTCTCCATAGCGGTGAGCTACCCCACCATGAGTACGCTCGGTGGGAGTCGAACCCACACACCCCTCCCGGGGCACCGGAACCTGAGTCCGGCGCGTCTACCAGTTTCGCCACAAGCGCGTGGACCTGGCCGGAGTCGAACCGGCCGCCTCCGTCGTGCGAGGACGGCGCTCTACCAGATGCGCTACAGGCCCGAGAGGGTGGACCGACCCGGAGTCGACCCGGGCACGCGAGACTTGCGAGACGATTTCGGTACCCTCGGCCGGATTCGAACCGGCACCGCACGGCCCCTCAGACCGTCGCCTCTACCGTTGGGCTACGAGGGCATGTTGCTCCCAGGCAAGGATTTGAACCTCGATTCCCGCGTCCAGAGCGCGGTGGCCTGCCGGTTAGCCGACCCGGGATTGGGGGCCGGCGGGACGGGAGAGCATCCCGCCGGCCCATCCTCAGCGCGCGGCGAGGGCGGCCCACGTCGGAGCGTGCGGGGTGGTCCGCAGTCGCATCCGCGCTTCGGCCGGCGTCCGGTCGCCCTTGCGCTGGTTACACGGCCCGCACGCGGCGACCGTGTTCTTCCAGGTGTTACGGCCACCGCGCGAGCGCGGCAGCACGTGGTCGATGGTGGTGGCGTGGCCACCGCAGTAGCCGCACACGTAGCCGTCACGTGCCATCACACCCGACCGGGACCAGGCCGGCCCGGCCGTGTACCGCCACTTCGTCACGATGTACTGCACGAGCCGCACCACGCGCGGAACCGGGAACACGCCGATACGTATGTCCGGCTCCGCTTCGTGCACCACGGCGACCTGACGGAACAGCATCCGGATCGCGTGGCGCAGGCTGACCCGGTGCAGCGGACCAAGGTCAGCGTTCAGAACGAGTACCGCCTCCACCGGGATCACCTCCTCGACATGACGATGGAGCTCTGGAGCCGTCGACGGGAATTGAACCCGTTACTCCTGTTTGGAAGACAGGCATGTTGCCGTGGACACCTCGACGGCATGGTGTTGCGTAGACCGTGCGGGGTTCGAACCCGCGACCTCCAGGTTGAGGGCCTGGCGAGCTGACCAACTGCTCCAACGGTCCGTGGATCTGGGCGGATGGATCTGGGCGGGTGGATCTGGGCGGAGTGGACCTGGGCGGAGTCGAACCGCCGACCTCCGGTGTGCCACACCGGCGCGCTACCAGCTGCGCTACAAGCCCATGATTGTCGGGAACCGGGGAGTCGAACCCCGCACGTCCTCGCCCCAAACGAGGCCCGGTCACCGCGCCGGTCGTTCCCGATACCCGGCAGGCGGCGACGTGCACCGACGGCCGGGGATCTCATGCCATCCACTGTGGAGTTCTCAACGCACACGGCTGCCGGCCATGAAGGTCGGAGCAGAAAGTCTTGCGGTACAACGAAAAACCGCCCGGTCCCCGGTGGGGCGGGCGGCGCGTGATGCCTATGCGCTACCTGCGCCACCTGCCCGAGTTGCCGTACTGCATCGCTTCGCCCGCACTTAGCATCGTGCGGGATGCCACGGGCAGCCCAAGCAACGGCCGCGATATCGCGGTCGTCGGGCAGGCGTGCCAGCGGTTCACAACGGTCTCCTCAGGTTGAATCTCTCGGGTGGTGCAACACCAAGGTACGGCGGAAGCTTCCCAGGCGTCAACAGACTTTCTGACCTTGGCGGGCGCCTCGACGTGCCTTGGCGGGCGCCTCGACGTGGAGCCCGCCAAGCCATGGTCAGTGTCTGGAGCCGGGTGCGAACGCGACGCTGCGGAGGACGTCGCCGGCCGCGGCCGTGCGTAGCGTGCTGAATTGCTCGCCGGCGGGCAGCGCGGTCGCTGCGGTTGCGTCCGTGATGGCGACGAGCTTGTTCGGGTTGGCGCCGTAGTCCGAGACGCCGCCGACCGCGGAGGTGACGGCGTAAAGCGTCACGGTACCGTCGGCGTTGAGTCTTCCGGTGAGGTTGCGGACGCCGTCGACGGCGGGTGTCCACGGGCGGCCGGTGATGCCGTTGGTGCCACTGGGCAATCCGTCGACCGGGTACGGCACGCCGAGACCGAGCCCGGCGTTGAGGGTGTAGTTGTAGGTCCAGGCCCCGTTCACCAGTGACCACTTCTGGATACCGGCGAGGTTCTGGGCCGCTGCCGCCGTATAGCTGCCGTTGCTGAAGGCGTCCGTACCGTTGCCGGCGTCGGCGATGTAGACAGTGGTGGGGTTGGCGAACCACATGCCAGCGAAGGCGGTGGTGTTACTGGCCGCGCCGGTCTCCGGGTTCTTGATGCTTCTCGCCAGCGCGGTCGGGAACCCCGCGAGGATGCACATGTTATGCGTGGCCTCACCGGTGACCGGATTGTAGGTGTCCGGGTTGGTGGGCAGCGGCGCACCGGGGACCGGCAGACCGACGCCGTGCGGGCAGGCGGTACCGGTGGTATCGACGAAGTAAACGGTATCGATGCCGTCGCTGCCGCTGCCCTTGGTGTAATACAACACGTTGTCGTGTACGGTGACCGCGCTGAAGTTGGTGTCCTTGCCGAGCTTGTCCGCCTTCGTATTGGCGGGAAGCTGGGTGACGCTGAAGCCGCCGACCGGGGTCGGCGCGCCGGGCGTCTGCTCCTCCTCGGATTCGTACGCCGGGGTAACCAGTTGCGCGCCGGTACCGAAGATCAGCCCCGGCACGTCGGTACCTTCACCGTTGTTCGAGTTGCCGGCCGTGTAGTACAAGCCGGTACCGTCATCGCGGATCGCCGCGCGCCCGTTGTCGCCGCTGTACGCGTTGGTCTCGGTGAACCAGAACTTGCCGTTCGCATCGAGTTCGGCGACCGCCCGGTACGCCGACTGCCCGTCCGGGTTGGTCGGGTCGAAGACGCCCGGGGTGTTGCCGTTGGAGACGTCGAGGCTGGTGGCCGGCGCGACGTACCCCATGAAGGTGACCGCGGAGCCGCCGGTGGACAGGTTCAGCGCCAGCTCGGACTTGGAGGAGAAGCTACTCATCAGCAGATCGTGGCCGCGGCTCGACGCGCCGGGTGTGCCGTCCGGTACGGCGATGGAGTTGACTGCCGTACCGGCCGGCGTGAGCTGGTCGAGATAGACCGGCCACGTCTCGATCGGTTGTACATAACACCCCTCGTTCGATGGCTCGGGGAGCCGAGCGGCTCATTCCCCGCATGAGATCACCAGCGCTCGCAACGATGGCGACTTGGGTATGAACAACAGGCCAAGTTTGCCGCGCCTCTCGCCGCCGAGGCAGGGCTGTCCACTGTGGACGGCGGTGAGTAGGACCGGTTGGGGTCAGCCGCTCAGGGCCAGGTATGCGATCACGCCGACCACGGCGATGACCACACCCGCCGAGACGCGGAGCAGGAACGCGCCGAGAAAGGTCTGCCGGCTGCACCGTACGCCCGCACCCTCAACGAGGATCCGGCTCGGCTGGGCCGGGTCGTACCGCACCGTCACCGCCCCGCCGCCCCGTGTCGAGGTCACCTGCGTCCACCGCCCGGGCGCCGAAACCAGATCCTGGCCGTCCGCGGTGCGGTAGCGAACGACCGGAGTGTACAGGCGGGTGCCGTTCGCGCGGACGGCCCGGAACTCCACCACCTCGCCGGGCACCGGCAGCCCATGGTCGAGCAGCCGCAAGACGAGCCGGAACCGCACCGCGCTGGCGGCGATGAAGGCCACCGCGGCGGCGAGCAGGACGAGCAGGACCAGGACGGGCATGCGGATTTCCTTGCGGTACGGGTACGCGGGTCTGCGGGTGGCGCGCCTCCAGACTAGGCTGTCGGCACTGACGGAGGGGGACGTCCACCATGGCTGATCCGAGTGGCGAGGTCGCACTGCGCCGCCTGAAGGGCCGGCTCGCCCGGGCCGAGGAGCTTCGCAACCGGCTCGCCGGGCTGACCGGCGGGGCCACCAGCCCCAATGGCCTGATCCGGGTCGCCTGCACCGGCGAGGACGCGCTGACCGAACTCGCCATCGACCCGCGCGCGCTGCGCCTACCCGCGACCGAGCTGGCCGAGCTCATCCGCACCACGGCGCGGGCGGCACAGCAGGACCTGCAAACCAGAGTGAACCGGGAAACGGCTGAAACGTTCGCCGGCGACGCCATGATGGAGCTGGCACGCGATCCCGAGGCCGCCGCGGCCAAGCTGGCGCAGCTCGGCGAGCTCACCAACGCCACCGCGACGGACGCGCAAGCCCTGTTCGCGCGGGCCCGCCAGCAGCTTCAGCCCTGATAACCGGAGCGCCCGGCCGGCCCCGCCCGCCGGGCACGCAGCCAGAGCCGGGTCACCACCACAACGGCGGCACCGCTACCAATGAGCACGACGCTGCCCAGGATGACCGGTACCAGCAGCCAGCCGACCAGGCTCCGGGTCGCGGCGGTATCCGTGGCCCAGCCGCGGAACTCGGTACCCGGCTGGGCGCTGGGTACCCCGCCCTCGGTGACGCCTTCGTGCCGGCTGCCGTCGGCCAGGGTCCAGCTGCCGTAGCACCGCGGTGTTGCCTTGGGTCCGCTGTTGTCACAGCGCTCCACCCGGATCGTCACCCGTTGCGCGCCGGCCACCCGGGCCAGCGACCAGATCGGCCAGCCCAGCGCGGCAACAAGAATCAGCACCGCGACAAGAAGCCGGAACCAGCGGGGCCGGGTCGCCATGTGAGCGGTGTAGCTCGCCTGCTGCCGTTGGGTACGGTCGGCTGCCACGACGGCGATACTAGCAGCCCCCCGCGGCTGACCGAGGTTGGCTACGCTGCAGTGACTTATCTGGGGAGGGAATGCCATGCCACCGCCGAATGATCCCGACGTCCAGGCCGACCCCGGCGCCATCCGCGCCACCGGCCAGATCCTGGAGCACGACACCGCGCCATACCTCGAACAGGCACAGCAGAAGCTGCAACAGACCCGGGCCATTGAGCACAGCAACTTCACGTCGGTAACCCCGTTGCTCGCGACCATGTACGTCGCGGCACTGGAGTTCGTGGAGGAGGAGCTCAAGTCCAAGCTGGCGCACCTGTCCGAGATACACCGGCGGATGGACAAGACCGCCGCGCAGTGGGAGCAGGCCGACCAGAAAAGCACCATCACCGTGCGCTGAACCGGCGCTCGGCACACATACGGGGGAGGAACCATGGCCGATCTGACTTCGGTCGAGGGAAACAGCGGATACGTCGCCGACATCGCGAAGGCTGCGCTGGCGGAGATCTCGCTGGCGGTGGTGGCGGTACCAGCCGCCTGGCCGATCGCCAGCCTGGTCTACCGAAACCAGTGCGACCCGGAGCTCATCATGCGGGTCGGTACCACCTGGCTGAAACTCAGCGCCGACGTGGAACTCGCCCGCACCTCGGTGAATGACGCGATGCGCGGCCTGACTCGGCAGGAGTGGCACGGCGCTGACCGCGACGCCTTCGACAAGCACGTCTCCGCGTACGGCAGGGAGTTGGTCGGCACCGAAATCCTGGCGTTCATCGTCGGTACGGCTCTGCTGGTCGTCGGCGCGCTGCTGCTCGCGATGGTACTCGCCATGTTCATCCTGGCCACCATTCTCGCCGCGTTCGCCGCCTTCATCGCGATAGCCGCCGCGTCGGTGGTGGGCGAGGGCGCGGCCGCGTCGGCCGAAGCCACCGCCACTGAGATCGCCGAGTCCGGCTTGGAAATCCTGGAGAGCCTCGAAGAGGCGATCGAGACCGCCTGCAGCGCGGCGTCCGGGGCCATCGACGCCGCCATGGGCACCGATGTCGGCCTCCAGCTGAGCGCCGGCAACACCGATGTGCTGCACAGCCTGACCCAGGCGACCATCGACGGCAGCGACAACGTGGTGGCCGGGTTCCTGTCGAAGTTCGAGCGGGACTTCGTGGGCAGCAGCATCAAGGGTGGCGCGCACTCGATTCCCAGCCCCGGCTACCTCGTCTACGGCACGATGACCAACGACGCGCCGACCAAGGACGACCAAGGCAAAACCTCATGGGGTACCGGCGGCATCGTGGACAACATCTGGCAGCGCGTGTTCCACGGCGATGCGTGGAACAGTGGCCCCGACCAGACGCCGCAGCCGGCCGGTGGCTGACCTCACCGGGAACTGAATCGCGCCTCGAACCGGTGCAGGACGCCCCTCGCCAACCGCCGGTGCAGGGGTGCCAGCAGCGGGCCGGCGAGCCGCTTACCCGGCAGGCGCAGCCCCGCGAGGTAACCGAAGCCGGTCTGGTCGCCCTCGGGTACGGCGGCCATGCCGAAGACGAGGAAGCGACTGCGCATCAGGCACCACCCGGGTCGCAGAACCATGTCGAACGGCGCGCGCAGCCCGGAGTGGCCGTGCACCAACGCCCGCATCCGCTCGCCGTCCCGGGCCAGGATGCGGATGGACTTGACGTCGGGCACCAGGCCGGGGAACTCGTTCTCCACGTCGCTGAGGACCGACCACACCAGGTCGAAGCGGGCCGGTAGCACCGTCTCGGCCAGCATTGTGCCCGGCAGCGAGGCGTGCAGTGCGCGCAGCCGGCGCAGGTCGTCGAATTCGCTGATCGGCCAGTTCACCGCCGGCTCCCTTCCCCATGCCACGCCGCGCGGAAACTGCGCCGGGCGCGGAACAGCCGGGACCGTACCGTTCCCGCCGGCACCCGCAGGTGCGCGGCGACGCTCTGTTCGTCGAGTCCTTCCAGATCGCGCAGCATCAGCACCGCCCGGTGTTCAGGGGACAGCCGGTCCAGTACGTCCCGGATATCGGCGGCCAGTACGGGGTCGCCGGGTGCGGGTACCTCGACGAGCTCGACGGGCACCGATCGCGCCGACTGTTTGGCGACCCGCACCGCCTCCCGTACCGCGATCACCCGTACCCACCCGAACAGCGCGGCCGGCTCGCGCAGTTCCTTGAGCCGGCGCAGCACGACGATCAGCGTTTCCTGCGTCGCGTCCGGCGCGTCCTGCAGGGCGATCGGCCCGCACAGCCGGCGCACGTACGGGGTGACCGCGTCGAGAAGGTCGTGCAGGGCGATCAGGTCACCGCGTTGGGCCCGCCGCACCGTCGCGGCCAACCGGGCGGGGTCGGCCCAGGCCGGCTCCGCCCGGTTGTCGTCCATCCCGGTCACTTCACCGCCTGTCGAGCTGCCGCAGGAACGGTGCCAGGCTACGCAGCATGGTATTGCTCGGCGCATCGGCCCACAGCACATCGAGGTGGGTCATCGCAGCGTCACCGTCGTAGCTGGCCGTCGGGATCTTCGAGTTTGCCACCACCCAGCGCGCGGCGGTGTTGACGGTACCGTGGGTCAGGCCGGTCTGGAACGAGTACAGCGGCACATCGATGTCGCGGGTGTGCCACAGCCGTAGGCCCAGCAGGTCAGCAGTTGGCGTCTGCGCGTACGCGTCCGTGGCCTCCAGGTCCAGCGTGAGCCGCTGCGGCCAGTACCACTCGAAGACCGACGGCACCGGCCCGGCCATCACGTCGGCCAGCACGGGCAGCCGGGTGTACGCCGGGTTGACACTCGCGTCGGGCACGAGCGGGTGCGTCACGAACAACCAGTCCACCAGGCCGAGGTTGGTCACCGGCATCGGTGGCCGCAGCGCCGCCGGCAGGTAGCTGGCGAGCGCCGACGGGGCGTCCGGTGCGGCCTTGGCGTACTCCCCAATCAGCTGCTGCAGGATCGGGAACGTCTCGGTGCGTCCCATCGTGAGCGCCGGGTCGAAGACCTCACCGGCGGCGATCCTCGCCAATCCGTCGGCCGCGTCCTGAGCGGAGAGCCGGTACACGTCGCCCTCTCCGGCGAACGCGTCGTGCACGCCACCGTCGATGAGGACTAGGCCGGACAGGTCGCGGTAACCGGGTCGGCCGTTGAAGTCCCAAGCGGCGTAGGCCAGTACCGTTGCGGCACCCCAGGAGTGGCCGCCCAGTACCACCCGCCGCCGGCCGCCCTCGCTCGCGCTGCGCACCACCTGCCGCAGGTCCGCGAGCGTCAACGACAGCCCCCAGCCGGCGACGTACGGTGCGGTCTGCGCTGTCTGCCGGCGGTAGTGGTCGCCGAGGTAGTAGGCGGCTGCCCGATCCGGGTCTTGGCGGCCCTCGCCTCGTTGTAGAGCCCGCTGGAAGCCGGACAGGTCGGCCAGGTTCTGCTCGCGACGGTCCACCGCCCACACCTGTGTCGAGGGCACCCGCGCGGCCAACTCGCGAGCCAGCAGCCGGAAGTCACCCGCCGCGCCGAACTGCCCGGATACCAGGACGAGCACCTGGCTGGCCGAGGGTGAACCGACGCGCAGCACATGTATCTGGTTGTCGCTGGCCGGACCGGGCCCGACGGCACCCGGTAGCGTGAAGTACTCCTCCCGGGTCGGCGGCTGGCTCGCCGACGCCGACCCGGGCACCGAGATTCCGGCCGTGAGCGTCGCGGTGACGCAGACACTGATCCACCTACGCACCTTCGTCTCCTTTCCGAGCATGTTCATCCACTGTGGACGGATCATCGGTGGCTGGCCACGATCAGCGCGGCGGCGCACGTGACCAGGCAGGCCGGGGTGTACCCGATGAGGTTGAGCCAGTAGAAGGCGGTGCCGCGATGGGCGCCGATGCCCAGCGCCCAGACGACGCCGGCGCCGCCGCGCAGCAGCAACCCGGCGGCGACGGCGAGCGTCCCGGCCGTCAGGACCCAACCGGGCAGCCATCCCGGCAGCGCGGCGCCGAGCAGGCCGGCTTTGGCCAGCACCGCTATCGTGCCCGAGGCAAGGACGGCAATCAGCGGTACGAGCGCGCGCGGCGTGAAGGGTACGTCGGCGTTGAGCACCGCGCGGGACAGGGTCCGGGCATCGCGCGCCGGCCAGGTGCGGCCGGTCAGCCAGTACGCGTGGACGAGGGCATCCACTCCCAGGACGGTGGCCGGTACGACGGCCGCCATTTGGTATGTCTGCATGCCTGATAGAGGCCGGGACCCACCACGAACACTCCCGTGACCCGCACCACACCCGTCTGCCCCGCACCACACCCGCCTGCAATTTCATTGAAGTTGCGGTGTCCCGGGGCCGCCAACACCGCAACTTCAATGAAATTGCGGGGATCTTGGGCGGGGCCCGGGGATCTTGGGCGGGGCGCGGGGATCTTGGGCGGGCCGGGAAGGTTGCTAGCGCTATTGCGTACGATATAGCCTACGACAGTGAGCGCGCGACGGGTCTTCGGGTTGGGCAACGCCGCACCGGGCGGCCGGTTCTTCGGCCCCGGCGAGTTGCGCCTCGCCCTGCTCGCCCTCGTCGCCGAGCAGCCGGACCACGGATACGCGCTGATGAGCCGGCTTGCGAGCCGGTTCGACGGTGCATACCAGGCCAGTGCCGGCGCCATCTACCCCACGCTGCAGCAGCTCGAAGACGAGCGGCTGGTACGGGCGCGGACCGCCGACGGGCGCAAGGTGTACGAGGCCACCGCGGCCGGCCGGGCCGAGGTGGCCGCGCACGAAGACGACATCAGGCAGATCTGGGCGCGCGCCGCCAGCCGCGGCGAGTGGGGGGTCTTCCAGAACCCGGACGCCGCCGAGGTGGTGGCTCCGGCCCTGCGGCTGGTGAAGGCGGCGGTCAAGACGATCGTCCACGCCGGCGGTGACCCGGCCGTGGTCGAGCGGGTACGGCAGGTTCTCGACGAGGCACGGCGACAGATCGAACGGCTGGACCGGAGGAGGAGACGATGACCGTGAGCACCGACTCGCTACACGACCCTGCCGTGGCCGGGGAGCTTGACCGGCTGCACCGCGCGGCGCGGGGCGACTGGAGACACGCCATCCGCGTACTGCCGTACTTCCTGTACAGCAAGGTGACCGGGCGCAGCTTCATGCGCCTGGTGACGCCGGCGATGCTGCGGCACATGTACATCCCGGTGACCCAGCGGGACGGCCGGTTGCTCTACGCGCTGGCACGGGGCAGCCGGGCGCGGCACGTGGTGGAGTTCGGCGCGTCCTTCGGCATCTCGACGTTGTATCTCGCGGCGGCGGTCCGCGACAACGGCGGCGGGCGGCTGGTGAGCACCGAGATCGAGCCGGCCAAGTGCGCGGCCGCGCGGGCGAGCATCCACCAGGCGGGGCTTTCCGAGGTGGCGACGGTACTTGAGGGCGACGCGCTGCAGACACTCCAGGACCTGGACGAGCCGGTCGACCTGGTATTTCTGGACGGCTGGAAGGACCTGTACGTGCCGGTGCTGGATCTGTTGGCGCCCCGCCTGCGACCCGGCGCGCTGGTGGCCGCCGACAACGTGAACCTCGACGACACCAAGCCGTACCTGGCCAAGGTACGAAGCGACCCCCGGTTCGTCTCGGCGCTACTGCCGGGCGGCAAGATGGAATGCTCGTGGTACCTGCCGGAGGAGGCCGCACACTGATGCTGATCTATAAGATCCTGCTGCCCGCGGAGTGGGCGGAGTTCGAGTCGGCCGGGCGGTTCGACGGCTCGCCCTTCGACCACGAGTCGGGCTTCATCCACCTGTCCTCGCGGGAACAGGTGGGCGGCACCGCGCTGCGGGTGTTCTCGGACCAGCCGGATCTGGTGGTAGCGGCGATCGACACCGAGCGGCTGCGCGACCCGCTGCGCTGGGAGCCGGCCAGCAACGGTGACGTGTTCCCGCACGTGTACGGGTCGCTGCCGATGGAGGCGGTCGCCGCGGTACACCGGGTGGCCGGTGCGTCCACAGTGGAGGACGCGGTCGCAGCGGACTGACGGGGCATCCCAGTCCGCCGCGTTCTGACAGAATCGGCCGGGTGCGGAGACTCTTGTCAATGATCGTCGCGGCCACGGTGGCCGGGACGGCCGGGTGCTCACTTCACTCGACGCAGGCACATGGCGGCAAGACCGTCCAGATGACCCAGGGCGGCACCAGCATGGAGCCGACGGTCAAGCACGGGCAGGTCATCACCGCCCGGGAGGTCGGATCACAGTACAAGCCCCATCACGGCGACATCGTGCTGTTCCACCCCCCGACCGGCGGACGCTGGGACAATGGTGCCGGCCCGCAGACATTCCTCAAGCGGGTCATCGCGGTCGGCGGCGAATCCGTCGCCTGCTGTGACAAGGCCGGAAAGGTGACCATCAACGGTACGCCGCAGGCCGAGCCGTACCTCGGCACCAACTCGCCACTCGACGAGCAGCCGAACCCGAGCAGCTGCCTGCCGCGCCGGTTCGGCCCGGTGACGGTAGCGGCGGGCACCGTCTTTGTCATGGGAGACAACCGCATGTATTCGAGCGACTCCCGGTGCAAGGGTGCGATACCGGTGTCTTCGATATACGCGGTGATGGGCGGTTGAGTATCGTCGAGCGGCCGGATCCCAAAGGCGACATAGCGGTGGCACGCGTCTGGTAGTTTGCCCGGATGGTCGATCAGACAACCGATGCCCGTCAATCAAAGACACCGGGTGCCCGGCGATTGCCGGCCGCGGTCAACTTCGCCACCACGATCCTGGTCATTTCCTGCAGCCTCACGCTCATCTTCGTGGTTCCCGTACTCATCACCGACCTGGGCGGCGACCGTACGGTCGGAGCCGGCGAGGTGCTGTTGGTCGCCGTACAGGTTGCCGTGACCCTGGCAATGCTGGTGCTCAGCATCCTCGTCCGTCGAGGTCGACGCTGGGCCTGGCTAGCCCTGGTCGGGCTGCTGGTACTCGGCGCGGTGACGGATGGCTTGTCGGCCAGCAACCCGTCGATAGCACTCGGGTCGCTGGCGGTCTCGTTGGCCTTTCTGGCGTTGCTGGCCGGGCCGCGCTCCTGCCGGGAGTACTTCAAACCCACCCGCTAGGCGACCACTCGTCAGTAGCACCAGTCCCGGACCTCGGCCCAGAAGAGCATCCAGATGAGTACCGCGTCGATGACGATGGGGAACAGCCCGGTGCAGGAGAGCGTGGTCGACACCATGATCAGCGCGCCGCCCGCGATGTCGTACCACAGGACGCTGAGGCCGAGCATCCGTGGCCACGCCTTGCCCCGTAGGAGAAGCAGGCCGGAAACGATCTGCCCCACGCATATGGCCAACTGACCCCAGAGCACATTCGCGTACCACGAAGGCAAAACCGCCTGCACGGGGTGCAGCTGCAACGCAGCGAACGCGAATACCGTCGCCAGCACACCGAGCGCGCCCCGGCCCGCCAACACGGCGGATACCGCAATGACCTTTGCCGGCAAGGACCTGCGCGCGACGGGCGGACTCGGGTCGTGCCGGAGCCAGGGATGTTCGGGCGGATCGTCCGTGGGCCATGGCCCCAACGCGACGCCTCCCACGGCGGCCGGCCGCGCCGGGCTTGGCTCGGCCGAGCGGGACGCCTGTCGCAATCGCCGCAAGCGGACGCCGACGATGGCGTTGACGAGGAGGATGACGACGGCGATGAGGCCCAACCCGATGGCCAGTAACCGTGCTCGGTCCGCGTCGGTCATCCCCGTCGACGTGGGCGAGGTACCAGCGCCGCCTGCGAGGACGGCGCCCCCGCCGGTGTCGGTGGCAGTGGGTTCGAAGCTGGGCACGGCGTACGTGCTGGGCGTGGCGAACGGGCTGACCCTGGTGGGCGACGGCGGAGGTGCCGGCCGAGGTGACGGCGGCGGGTTCGAGATGCGGACCTCGCCACGCGCCGCCGCGGTTACTCCCTCACAGTGCTGCACGAACGTGGCGTCGAAGGACTGTACATAGCCCAGCGGACCGAAGACCGCCTTCTTGATGGTGAAGGAGCCGGTCACCTTGCTGCATCCCCACCCGCCTTCCACGCTCAGGCCCGGGCTGGTGCCGTTGCCCGGGAACTCGCGCACGCCGGTGTACGTGCCCGGGACGAGGATGGGAGAACGCCCGGGGACCGGCTGATCCGGCGTGCCGGGTGCGTCGAAGTGGAGCACCCAGATCGGCGGGACGGCGGTTTGGAGCTCGATGTTGACCGTGCCTCCGGAGTCGTCGCTGGAGACGCTCAGCCCGACACCCTTGCCGGTGGTGTACGAGTACGACTTGCCCATGGTGACCACGTCGTGGCTGTCTCCGATGATGGTCAAGCTTCCGGTGGTCCCCACCGGTGCTGCCTGGGCCGCACCGGCCACAAGCACGCCACCGGCGACTGTGGCGAGCGCCAGCGCGGCAGCCAGGGTACGCCGCCAGGGCATCGTCCTACTCTTCATCCGGCCTCGACCAGCCGGGTACGGCGCGATCACGCGGCGAGCGTACCGTCTTCCGCGTGATAGACAAGGACCCGGCCGGGTATCGGGCGCAGCCAGACCCGGGCGCCCTGGGCCGGCTCCTCTCCCTCCGGCACCACGCCGCCGAGCAGTTCACCGCCGACGTCCACGGTCACCAGTGACGATGTACCCAGATGCTCCACAATGGACACCTCACCGGTGAAGACGCCACCCTGTTCGGTGCTGAGGACGGGCAGGTACTCGGGACGGATACCGACCATCACCGACTCGCCGTCGGCCAGCCCGTCCGGCCGCGGCAGGGTGGCCCCGGCGACCGCGATCCGGTCCCCGCGCACCTCGCCGGGGAGCAGGTTCATCGGGGTGGAGCCGATGAAGTTGGCGACGAACGTGCTGGCCGGCCGGCGGAACACCGCCCTGGGTGTACCGATCTGGCGGATCTGGCCGGCCTCCATCACGGCGATCCGATCGGCCAGCGCCAGCGCCTCGGCCTGGTCGTGGGTGACGAACACCGTGGTGACCGCGAGCTGGCGCTGCAGGCGCTTGATGAAGGTACGCGCCTCCAGGCGCAGCCGGGCGTCCAGATTGGACAGCGGCTCGTCGAAGAGGAAGACGGACGGGTGGCAGGCGACGGCCCGGGCCAGCGCCACCCGCTGCTGCTGCCCGCCGGAGAGCTCGGCCGGCCGGCGTGGCATCAGGCCGGCGAGCCCGAGTTGGGCGGCGACCTCGGCGGCGCGGCCGGTCCGCTCGGCGCGCGGCTGCCGCTTGATGCGCAGCGGGTACGCGATGTTGTCCGCCACGGTCATGTGCGGGAACAGCGCATAGTCCTGGAACACCATCGCCACGTCGCGGACGCCCGGGGCGAGCCGGGTCACGTCCCGTTCGCCGATCCGGACGGTACCCCCGGTCGGCGATTCGAGACCGGCGATCGTACGCAGCAGCGTGGTCTTCCCGCATCCACTCGGCCCGAGCAACGCGAAGAACTCACCGTCCATGATGGACAGATCCAGCGCGTCCAGAGCCCGTACGCCACCCGGGAACTCCTTGGTCAGCCCTTCGAC
>JBPYFB010000100.1:0-7232 GCA_051986465.1 Rugosimonospora sp. | reverse complement strand
GTTGTGACGTGTTGTGGGGTACGGCGGACCAACTGTCGCAGCACTCGCCGCTCGGGGTCATGACGAGCTGTCTGGGAATCCGCGCACGCTCGCCCGACCCTCGGCGCGCGGAGATCGCGGAATTCCTGCTGAGCCGCGTCCCGGGGCCCTTCCGCGATTTCGACATGGCGTACGCCGCGGCGGCCGAGATGCTGGTCGCGTTGGTGGACGAACTGTGCACGGCTACCCCCACCGTGCTGGTCATCGACGACCTGCAATGGGCCGACCCGGCGTCGCTGACCGTATGGCAGCGCCTCTGCCTAGCCGTCGAGCAGATGCCGTTGCTGCTCGTGGGTGTCTGCGGCCCGATCGCCCGCAGGCCCGAGGTGGTCAACGTCCGCACCGTGGTCAGTCGCCGCCAGCAGACCGTGATCACGCTCGAACCGCTCACCGACGCCGACGCGGCCACGTTCGTGGCCCGGCTGGCCGGGGGTCGGCCGGGGCACAACCTGGCCCGCTGGGCCACCGCCGCGATGGGCAATCCGCTGCACCTGCGGGAGCTGGTCGAGGCACTGCTCCGCGAGCAGATGATCCGGGTGGCCGACGGCGTCGCCGATCTGTCCAATGAGGACGCCGGTCGGGTGCCGGTCTCCCTCGCCGACGCGCTGAGCATCCGGCTCAGCTTCGTGCCGGACCTGGCCGTCGCGACCCTCGACACCGCCGCGATGCTCGGCCAGGAATTCACCGTGACCGAGCTGGCCACCCTTGTCCGGGAGCCGGTACCGGTGCTGTCGGGCGGCTTGAGCGACGCCGTCACGGCCGGGATCCTGGTGCGGTCGGGCTCGCGGATGGCGTTCCGGCACCCGCTGATCCGGCAGGCACTGTACGAGCGCCTGCCGGCCCCGGTACGCGCGGCTCTGCATCTGGACGCGGCGCGGGTACTCGCTGACGCGCAGGGCGATCCGCTGACTGTCGCACAGCAACTGCTCGCCGCGGACCACCGGGGCGATGCGTGGGTCCGCGGCTGGCTGTTGGCCTCGGCACACGCGGTGGCCGCGCGCGCTCCCGAGCTCGCCGCGACGCTGTTGCACCGGGAACTCGACCGGCCGTCGTCCACGGCCGCGGAGCAGGCCCCGGTGCTCGCCGCGCTGGCCCGGATCCTGCTCGCGATGGGCCGCCACGAACAGGCCGCCTCGCACGCCCGGCGGGCGATCTCGGTGTTGACCGGGCCGGAAGACCGGGGCGAGATGTACTGGGTACTCACCCGCGCGCTGATCGGTGGTGGCCACACCGACGAGGCCCTCGACGCGCTGCGGGATGTCTTCGGGCGACCGGAGCAACTCGGTTCCTGGCACCCGCGCCTGCTGGCCTCCTCGGCGATGGCGGTACGCGCCAGCCAGGGTGACCTGGCCGCGGCGGATGCGGCGGCCGAGGAGGCGCTACGCACGGCCGAGCTGTCCGGCGACGCGTACGCCATCGGGTATGCGTTGACCGGCCTGTGGATGACCGACTCGATCCGGCGACGGCACCGGTCCGCGCTGGAGCGGGTGGACCGGGCGCTGCGGGTACTCGGCGATGAACCGGACCATGCCGACGTGCGGATGTTCTCCTTGCACGCCCGGGTGTTCACGCTGCAGAACCTGAGCAGGTGGGCGGAGGCCGAGGCGGCGGTACGGCTGACCCGCGAGGTCGCCCGGCAGCCGCGCAACGCGATAGCCACGGCGAACGGTGTCACGGCCGCGGTCCTGCTGTACTGGACGGGGCGGTGGGACGACGCGATCGCCGAGCTGGGCTCGGTCGACGAGGACGGACCCGGGATCACGTACGCGGGGCTGCGCGAGCGGGGACCCACCGTGCTGTGGCACGGCGTGGCCGCCCTGCTGGCCGTCCGGCGGGACGACCCGACCACCGCGTCCGAGCATTTCGAGGCCGGATTGGCGTTCCCGGTCGAGACCGCGGCGGACCGGGAGAACCGGGACTTCCTGCTGGCCGCGCGGGCGCTGGCCGCCGAGCGGGACGGCGCGCTCCGGCTCGCCGTGGCCACCTTCGGCGAGATCCTGGACCGGGGTCCGGGCGAGATGACGCTGATCCATCAGTGGTTGCCCGACCTGCTCCGGGTCTCGCTCGCCGCCGGTGACCGTGATGCCGCCATCAACGCGGTGGAGGCGAGCCGGCGCGAGGCCGCGGTGGAGGCGGAGCCGTGGCGGGCGGGCGCCGCCCGGCTGCGCTGTGAGGGATTCTTCGGCGACGATCCGGCCCTGCTGCAGGCGGCGGTAGAGCACTACCGGGCGGCTGGGCCGGCCGTCGATCTGGCGGGCGCGCTGGAGGATCTCGCGGTGGTGCTCGCCGGCCCTGACACCGCCGCGTGCCGGGCCGCACTGAACGAGGCGGTCGAGCTCTACGCCGGGTTCGGCGCGACCTGGGACATCCGCCGTACCGACGCCCGGCTGCGCCGGCTGGGCATCCGGCGTGGCGTTCACGGCGCCCGTACGCCGCGTACCGTCACCGGATGGGCGGCGCTGACCGACACCGAACGCCGGGTCGCGATGCTGATCGCCGAGGGTCGGTCCACAGTGGACATCGCCGCTGTCATGTTCCTGTCCCGGCGTACCGTCCAGACCCACGTCTCCCATGTTCTCGCCAAGCTTGACCTGCATAGCCGCGTCGAGATCGCCCGGGAGGCCTACTCATCGACTGGGGCCGATGGATAGGCCCGCGTCAGTTGCCGGATGTCCGCCGCCGGCCGGCCGGGGACGCTGTACACATGGCGACGGATGGCGACTCCGGTCGGCGGGGGCATACCTGACTGGCGGTTGCCTGAGCTCGCCAAGGAGGCTGTCAAGTCGGCATACGGAGGGGCTCGATGGGACGCGGAGCTAAGGCGGCGGAGGCCGGTCGGCATCCGGCGCACAACCATCCCG
Source organism: Rugosimonospora sp. (assembly GCA_051986465.1). Lineage (GTDB taxonomy): Bacteria > Actinomycetota > Actinomycetes > Mycobacteriales > Micromonosporaceae > DATEJJ01. The sequence goes on along the minus strand of JBPYFB010000100.1, from coordinate 4,332 downwards.
CAGGCAACCATCCGCCAGACGACCGCACGGTGCTGCTGGGTCGCAGTGCCGAGCGTGCGGCGATCGACGGGTTGCTCGCGCGGGCGCGGGCGGCCCACAGCGGAGTGCTGGTGGCGCGCGGGGAGGCCGGCATCGGTAAGACCGTGCTGCTGCAGTACGCACGCGACACCGCGTCCGGGTTCCGGGTGGCACACGCGACGGGTGTGGAGTCCGAAGCGGACCTCGCCTTCGCCGGGCTGCACCAGTTGTGCGCGCCGCTACTGGACTGCGCCGGTGCGCTGCCCGGACCGCAGCGGGCCGCGCTCGGCGTGGCCTTCGGGCTGCAGTCGGGCGAGGCGCCGGACCCGTTCCTGGTTGGGCTGGCCACCCTCAGCCTGCTGGCCGAGGCCGCCGAACAGCGGCCGCTGCTGTGCCTGGTCGACGATGCGCAGTGGCTGGACACGGCCTCGGCGCAGGCTCTCGCAGTCGTGGCGCGGCGGATCGAGGCCGAGCGGGTGGCGATGGTCTTCGCCCTGCGCGACCCCAGCACCAGTCGCGGCCCGGGTACCGACCCTGGCTCGGACTCCGGCGCCGGCCCGGGCGGAACCGAGGTGTTCGCCGGCCTGCCGGACCTACCCGTTGTCGGGCTCGGTGAAGCCGACGCCCGGCGGTTGCTCGCCACCGCGGTCCATTCGCCGCTGGACGAGCGGGTACGTGACCGGGTGGTCGCCGAGGCCCGAGGCAACCCACTCGCGCTGTTGGAACTGCCCCGAAGCGTGCAGCCGGCGGCGCTTGCCGGCGGATTCGGGCGGCCGGACGCGCTGAGTGTGCCACGCCGGATCGAGGACAGCTTCCGGCGCCGATCGGCAAACCTGCCGGCCGACACCCGGCGGCTGCTGCTGGTCGCGGCGGCCGAACCGGTCGGCGACACCGCACTGCTGTGGCGCGCCGCCGAGCATCTTGGCGTCGGCGCCGACGCGGCCACACCGGCAGAAGCGGCCGGGTTGCTGGAGTTCGGCACCCGGGTACGGTTCGCACACCCGTTGGTGCGCTCGGCGGTGTACCGGGCCGCCGGACCAGCCGACCGGCGCCTGGCGCACCGCGCGTTGGCCGAGGCCACCGACCCGCGGCTCGACCCCGACCGCCGTGCCTGGCACCGTGCGCAGGCCACGCTCGGCACCGACGAGACGGTCGCCGCCGAGCTGGAGCGCTCGGCCGGTCGGGCCCGGGCCCGCGGCGGGCTGGCGGCGGCGGCCGCGTTCCTGGAACGGGCGACCGCCCTGACCCTCGAGCCAGCTGATCGTGCACGGCGGGCGCTGGCCGCCGCGTACGCCAAGCATGAGGCCGGCGCGTCCGACGCCGCCTCGGAGCTGCTGGCGGTTGCCGCGGCCGGACCGCTGGACGCGCTGCACCGCGCCCGAATTGAGCTGCTACGCGCCCAGATCGCGTTTGTCCTGACGCGAGGCAACGATGTACCGGGGATGCTGCTGGATGCCGCCAAGTTGCTCACCCCGCTGGATGCCGGGCTGGCTCGCGAGACCTACCTGCAGGCGATAGAGGCGTCCTTCCACGCCGGCCATCTCGGTCGCGGCCGCGGGTTGCTGGAGGTGGCCGAGGCCGCCCGGGCCGCACCCGCACCGCCGATGCCGGCGAGGCCCGTCGATCTCCTGCTCGACGGGCTCACGACGAGGTTCACCCACGGGTTTGAAGCAAGCGCACCCACCCTGCGGCGGGTCCTGGAGATGCTCCGCGAACATGAATCCCGCGCCGAGGACGACAACCGCCGCTGTCTGTGGCTGGCCTGCCACATCGCGGCCATGTTGTGGGACGACGAGGCGATCTACGAACTGTCCGTCCGCATCGTCCGGCTCGCCCGCGAAGCCGGCGCGCTCGCCACGCTTCCCGCCGCGCTCAACGCCCTCGCCACCGTGCTCGTGCACACCGGCGAGTTCACCCGTGCCGCCGAGCTGGTCGCCGACGAGCAGGCCATCACGCAGGCGACCGGTGCCCCGCCGCTGCCCAACGGCAGGCTCACGCTCGCCGCCTGGCGTGGGCGGGAGCACGAAACCTCGCAGCTGTACAAGACCATGGTCCACGACGCGACCGAGCGAGGTGAGGGCGCGACGGTCGGCCTGGCCCAGTACGCGCTGGCGGTGCTGCACAACGGCCTGGGCAACTACGACGACGCGCTCGCGGCCGCGACGCCGCCGTGCGAGTACGACGAGCTGGCAAACAGTAGCGTTGCCCTGCACGAGCTGGTCGAGGCGGCCGTGCGCACCGGTGAGTCGTCCCGCGCCGCCGCCGCGCTGGAACGGCTCACTCCGCGAGCCCACGCCAGCGGCACCCAGTGGGCGCTCGGACTTGAAGCGCGTTCACGGGCATTGACCAGCACCGGACCCACCGCGGAAGCGAGCTATCGCGAGGCTGTCCAGCGGCTCCGCGAGTGCCGGATGGCAACCCATCTCGCCCGTACCCATCTGGTCTACGGCGAATGGCTTCGCCGCGAAGGTCGCCGCCAGGATGCCCGCAAGCAGCTGCGTACCGCCCATGAGCTGCTGTCCGGCATGGGCGCGGAGGCGTTCGCCGCGCGCGCCGCCCGCGAGCTGGCCGCCACCGGCGAACAGCCGCGCAAACGCACCGCTGGGCGGGCCGACGCACTCACTGCCCACGAGCTGCACATCGCACGGCTGGTCGCCACAGGCGCGACCTCCGTAGAGGTCGGAGCGCAGCTGTTCCTGAGCCCACGCACGATCGACGCTCACCTGCGCAACATCTTCCGCAAGCTCAACATCACCTCGCGCCGGCAACTCAGGAACCTGCCGCTTCCCTGACCGAGGTCGCCCCCGATGACAGGCGGTGGTCGATCTCGTGGCTACTCCTCGAACAGAGGGCTTGCGGCCGCCGCCCCTCAGCCCATCCGGTGCAGCATCTCAAGCGCGTGGTCGACCTGATCCTTGGGCGCGTCCGGCCGGATCGTGTACCGGGTCTGGTGGAAAATCATGAGATCCTCCCCTTGAGCGTCGTACTTGCGGCCACGAGGCCCGCTGTCCACCAGAACGGTCGCGCATGTGACCACGCTGCCGCGTCGGCGAGAATCGCCTAACCCGGGCTGCGGCGCGGTGACGGCGATGCCGCTGGAGTGCGCATCGGCGACGGTGTCCGCCGCAGCGCTCATCTCCAGCTGGGTCGTCACGCCGAATTGCAGTGCCAGGGCCAATGTTTGGTCGCTGGTCGTCACGCCCGTGCCCTTATTGCCTTGGAACGCCCGGCCGCCGGTGATGGCGTAGGCGTCGATGTCCTCCACATGAGACCGCTCATCCGCCGTTGACTTGGGTCGTATCGCCGCGGTCCTCGTGAAGAGCCCTCTCCGCCGTGGGCACTGGACCGGATGCGGCCAGGACCGCACGGGCAGCCCAGGGTTCGCTTCGGTGGAGATCGCCCGGGCGCGATGTGGATGGTTGATGCCGGTGCCGCGCACCGGTACGGCCACCGCGAAGGAAGAGCGGCGCGAACCGAGGAGGGCGACCGCGGTGGCGCCCGTCATGACGACGGCGATAGCGCCGCCGTTGTTACCGAGGAGGCCGACCAGCGGGGTGAGTAGGGAGCCGACGCTGAACTGGACAGCCCAGACTACGGCGGCCGCGGTGCCGGCCGCCTCGCCGTGTCGGGACAGTGCCAGCGCCGCCGTGTTCGGCATGACCAGCGCCACGGTGGCGAGCATGACGAACAGTGGTGAGAGGAGGCCAGCGAGAGCGCCGAGGTGTGCTCCCGGGCACCCGCCCTCGGCCGCTTCCATCACCTTGACGGCTGGTACAAGCCGGTTCCCGGCCTACACTCCGGCGTGGCAGCGCGTCTATGACCATTCGTCGGGTCGCGCGTGGATATCACCGACCCACACCTGCCGCCACGTTTCTGGCAACGCGGCCACCGCCGCCATCACCGCAGCAAGCGGGTCCGCCGTGTCCAGCAGTACTGACGGCGGCGGGCCTACCAGGTTGCCCTGCCGCACCCCGCGCGGGTCGGGCGCGTAGGTCACAAAGCGGCCCCCGGCAGAGAACCAGATCCATGGACAGTCGTGGGTGAACGGGTAGTCCGAACAACGGCTGAAGTGCACGGTGTTGACGCTGGTGTACGGAAACAGTGAGCGCAATACCGTGCCCTGCGCGGCGATCAGGAGCTGGCGCTGCCGCACCCAGAACCAGTCATCACGCGTCACACCCAGGCGAGCCTGCCACTTGGCGTCACGAACCTCGTCAACGGAACGCGATCGGTCGGCCGGCACCCCACCATTGTCCACACCGGGCACCGGTCGCACGAACGGACTTGACATGCCATAGAAGCGTCAAGCGGAGA
>JBPYFB010000099.1:0-15988 GCA_051986465.1 Rugosimonospora sp. | reverse complement strand
GGCCCGACCCGTCACCGCCCGGTCTGGCGCCCGCGCCGGCCCGGGCCACCAGGCCGTGCGCGACCTGCTGCAGTTCGGCGCCGAGCGACCGGAACCGGTCGATCGGCGCATCCTCCTTGATCGCCTGGCGGGCGTCGCCGATCAGCATCTCGGCGCGCGCCCGCTCGTGCGGCGGTGCCGCGTCGCCCAGCTCCGACAGGCCCCGCTCGACCTGGAAGGCCAGGGCCTCCAGGTCGTTTCGGGCGTCGATGACCTGCCGTATCCGGGCGTCCTCCTCCCGGTGTCGCTGCGCGTCCCCGACCATGCGCTCGACGTCGGCCCGAGCCAGGGTGCTCGTCTCGGTGATGGTGATCGTGTGTTCCGCCGCGGTGTCGCGGTCCTTCGCCGACACGTCGAGGATCCCGTTCGCGTCGATGTCGAAGGTCACCTCCACCTGCGGTACGCCGCGCGGCGCCGGCCGGACGTCCGCCAGCCGGAACCGGCCGATCACCTTGTTGTCGGTGGCCCGCTCGCGCTCGCCCTGCAGCACCACCACGTCGACGGCGGGCTGGTTGTTCTCCGCGGTCGTGAACACCTCGCTGCGGCGTACCGGGATCGTCGTGTTCCGGTCGATCACCTTCGTCATCACCCCGCCGAGCGTCTCCAGGCCCAGCGACAGCGGGGTGACGTCGAGCAGCAGCATGTCCGGGCCCTCACCGGTGAGCACGCCCGCCTGGATCGCGGCGCCCAGCGCGACGACCTCGTCCGGGTTGACGCTCATGTTCGGCTCCTTGCCGCCGGTCAGCCCGCGCACCAGCGCCTGTACCGCCGGGATGCGCGAGCAGCCGCCGACGAGGATCACCTCGTCCAGGTCGTCGGCGGTCACCTTGCCGTCCGCCATCGCCTGCCGCACCGGCCCCAGGCAGCGCTCGACCAGGTCTGTGATGAGCTGTTCGAAGGTGGGGCGGGTGACGGTCGTGGTGAGGTGCTTCGGGCCCGCCGCGTCCGCCGTGATGAACGGCAGGCTGATCTGGGTCTGCGAGACGCTGGACAGCTCCACCTTGGCCTTCTCCGCCGCCTCGACCAGCCGCTGCAGCGCCTGCGGATCCGTACGCAGGTCGATCCCGGTCTGCTGGCGGAACTCGCCGGCGAGGTGGTCGACGAGGCGCCGGTCGAAGTCGTCGCCGCCCAGGTGCGTGTCGCCGGCGGTGGCGCGTACCTCCACCACGCCGTCGCCGACGTCGAGCACGCTCACGTCGAACGTGCCGCCGCCCAGGTCGAAGACGAGCACCGTTTCGTGCTGCCGCTTGTCCAGCCCGTACGCGAGGGCGGCCGCGGTCGGCTCGTTGATGATGCGCAGCACCTCCAGCCCGGCGATGCGCCCGGCGTCCTTGGTGGCCTGCCGCTGCGCGTCGTTGAAGTAGGCCGGCACGGTGATGACCGCCTCGGTGACCCGCTCGCCCGCGTACCTGGTCGCGTCGTCGGCGAGCTTGCGCAGGACCAGCGCGCTGATCTCCTCCGGGGAGTACTGCCGGCCGCCCACCTGGAAGCGCACGACCCCGTTCTGTCCCAGGGAAGCGTCGAAGGTGACCGCCGACGCCTCCGCGTCCACCTCCTGGAACCGGCGCCCGACGAAGCGCTTCGCCGAGTAGATCGTGCCCTTCGGGTTCAGGATCGCCTGCCGCCGGGCGAGCTGCCCGACCAGCCGCTCGCCGCTGTCGGTGAACGCGACGACCGACGGGGTGGTGCGAGCCCCCTCGGCGTTCGGGATGACGGCTGGCGCGCCGCCCTCCATCGTCGCGATGACCGAGTTGGTGGTACCCAGATCGATGCCGACCGCCTTGGCCACTACGCCTCCTTGACCTCGCTTTCAGCCAATGCTCAGGGCCGCGCGGGTGACGCACACTCGCCCGCTCTGGATGAATATGCCGGTAAGAAGTGTTTGGTCATGGCTCACGCGGATATGTGCGGTAGCAGCACGGGTTCCTACGTCGGGGGGTGGGGACGATGCCCGAGGAACGCGCCGCGGCCAGGACGGTCAGCGGGGTGCGGGGCGCCGGCGGGCGCGCGGCGGGCACGCAGGTCGCACCGGGCCGGGTGGCCGGCGGACCCGCCGCGCCCCCGCCGCCGCTACTGCGCGCCAAGCTCGCCGCGCCCGGCGCACCGCCGGGGCTCATCCGCCGGCCGCGCCTGTTCGAGGCGCTGGAGCGCGCGGTCCGCGGTCCGGTCACGGTGCTCGAGGCGCCGGCCGGGTGGGGGAAGACGGTACTGCTCAGCTCGTGGGTACAGGAACGGGCACAGGAGCGGCGGGCCGGGCGCGTGGCGTGGCTGTCGGTGGAGCCGGACGACCAGGGTGGGCGGTTCTGGCGGTACCTGTGCGCCGCGCTCGACGCGCCCGTCTCCGACCTGGCCCGCCTCGTCGACGTACTCGCCCGGCGGCCCGAGCCCGCGGTGCTGATCCTCGACGACTTCCAGCACGTACGCGATCCGGAGGTGCTGGGCGGGCTGGACTTCGTGCTGCGCCACGCGCCCGGCTCGGTGCGGCTGGTACTCGCGTCCCGGGCGGAGCCCGCGCTGGCCCTGCACCGCTGGCGCATCCGCGGCGAGGTGGCGGAGCTGCGCACGGCGGAGCTGTCGTTCACCGTCGCGGAGACCGAGCAGGTGCTGGCGCGCGACGGGCTCGCGCTGCCGGCGAACCAGGTGTCCCGGCTGCAGACCCGTACCGAGGGCTGGCCGGCCGGGGTACGGCTGGCCGCCACCGCGATCGGCCGCCACCCCGACCCGGCCGGGTACGCCGCCCAGCTCGGCGGCGACGACCCCTGCGTGGCCGAGTACCTGGTCGCCGAGGTCCTCGCCGACCAGCCCGGTGACGTACGGGACCTGCTGCTGTCCACCTCGATCCTGGAGCGCATCTCGGCCGACTCGATCGAGGCGCTCACCGGCCGTACCGACGGCGAGCGGGTACTGGCCGCGCTGCGCGACGCGAACGGATACGTGATCCCGGTGGACGCGCAGCGGCACAGCTACCGGCACCACCGGATGTTCGGCGAGCTGCTGCGCTCGGAGCTGCGCCGGCAGGCCCCCGAGCGGCTGCCCGAACTGCACCGGCGGGCGGCGCGCTGGCATGCCGAGCGCGGCCTGCCGCTGGCCGCGCTGCGCCACGCGCTGGCCGCGCGGGACTGGGGGTACGCGACCGGGCTGCTCGTCGAGCACTGGCACCAGCTCGTCGAGTACGGGCACGCCACGCACGAGGAAGGCCCGACCACGCTCGTATCCCCGCCGCCCGACGAGGCGCTGCGCGCCGACCCGGAGCTCGCCCTCGCGTACGCGGCCGACCGGCTGGACCTGCGCGACCTGGACAGCGTCGCGATGTACCTGCGCCTCGCGGCGAGCCACGAACACCTCGTCGACGCCGAGCGCCGGGACCGGCTGGCGCTGATGACGGCCGCCTTCCGGCTGACCGAGGCGCAGCTGCGCGGCGAGCCGACCCGGATCCTCGCCGCCGCCGAGCAGGTGCTCGCCCTCGCCGACCGGTACGCCGAGACCGCGGGGGGCGCGGCGCACGAGTCCGGGGCGCGGGCGATGGCGTACGCGGCCGCCGGCGCGGCGCACCTCGCGAGCGGCGACCTGGACGCCGCGGAGGCCGCGCTCACCGAGGGCCTGCGCCGCGCGGAAAGCTCCGGCCTGCCCTGCCCGCGCCAGATGTGCGCCAGCCGGCTCGCGTTCGCGCAGGCGCTGCGCGGCCAGTTGCACGCCGCCGCGGCCACCGCCGACGCGACCATCGCGGCACCCGCGTGCGGCAGCGCCCATCAGGGATACGCCTTCCTCGCGCTCGCGCTGGTGCAGCTCGACCGGGACCAGGTGGGCGACGCCGAGGCGAGCCTGCGGGCGGCCGCCGCCGCACCCGAGGCGAACTCCGAGCCGGCGCTGGCCGCGTGGCTCACCCTCGCGCGCGCCCGGTTGCTGTGCGACCAGGCCGAGCTGACCCGGGGGTACCAGGTGTTGCTGGCGGGACGCCGGGACGCCGCCTGGCGGCCGCCGCACCATCTGGAGCAGTGGTTCGCGGCCGTCGAGGGCGACCTGCGCATCGCGCACGGGGACACCGAGACGGCCCGCCGCCTGCTCGCCCCGGCCGCCACGCCGCAGGCCGCCGTCACGCTCGCCCACGCGTACCTGCGCGACAACGAACCCGCCGCCGCGATCCGCATGCTGCCGCCCTGGGCCGAGGACGGCAGCGCGATCCCGCTGCTGTCGCTGCGGCTGTCCGCCGGCCTGATCGAGGCGCTCGCCGCCCGGCGCACCGGCGACAGCCGGCGGGCCACCCGGGCCTTGGAGCGGGTACTGGCGCTCGCCGAGCCGGAGGGCATCCGGCGCCCGTTCATGCGGGCCGGGGAGCCGGTACGGGAGATGCTGCTGGAGCACCTGGACTCCGGTACCGCGTACTGGCCGCTGGCGACCGAGCTGATCGCGGCGAGCGACGGCGCGGTCGCCCGGCCCGGTGCGTCGGTACCGCCGGGCGAGGCGCTCACCGATCGCGAGCTGACGATCCTGCGGTACCTGCAGAGCATACTGTCCAATGTGGAGATTGCGGCCGAGCTGTCGGTATCGGTGAACACGGTCAAGACGCACGTACGCAACATCTACCGGAAGCTGCACGCGACCCGGCGCCGGGACGCGGTACGCCGGGCCCGCGAACTCCACCTACTGTGATCGTGCCGCGGCGGTATCCACGGCGTTGTCTACGGCCAGGCGCAACTCGTCCAGCGAGGGCCCCTGGTCGTGGCGCACCCCGTTGACGTAGAACGTTGGCGTACCGTTGACGCCGCTGCGCACGCCGCCCACGAAGTCGGCCCGGATGCGCCCCAGGTACACGTGCTCGTTGATTTCCCGCTCCACATCGGAGGCTGGCAGCCCCAGCGCCTGCGCGATCGGCGGCAGGGTACGCAGGCCGAGCTGGTCCTGATGCTGGAAGAGCCAGTCGTGCATCTCCCAGAAGCGGCCCCGCGCCGCCGCCGCCTCCGCGGCCTCCGCCGCGTACTCGGCGTACGGGTGCAGGTTCGTCAGCGGGAAATGCCGGTACGCGTAGCGGATCGTCGACGGCCGCTCGGCGAGCAACTGCTCGACGACCGGGAAGGCCTGACCGCAGTACGGGCACTGGTAGTCGCCGTACTCGACCAGCGTCACCGGCGCGGTGGCCGGACCGCGCACGTGGTCGCGATCGCCGACCGGCTCCACCAGCCGGCCCAACATGGTGTTCACGAGACCACCCGCTCGCGGGCTTCGAGTTCCTCAAGCGCGGCCAGGATGCCGTCCGCGCCGGGGTTCACGCCGCGCGGCGACAGGTAGCTCCACGCGATGACGCCCTCCCCGTCGATGACGAACAGCGCCCGCTCGCTGAGCCCCTCCGCGTCGTTGTACACGCCGTACCGCCGCGCGACCTCCCCCTTGGGTTCGAAGTCGGCGAGCAACGGAAACTGGACGCCCCGGTCGCTGGCGAACGCGAGGTGGCTCCACACACCGTCGACGGAGATGCCCAGCATCGCCGCCTTGTGCTCCGCGAAAACCGGCGCCATCGCCTGGTACAACGCCATCTCGTCACCGCAGACCGGGCTCCAGTCGGCGGGATAGAACGCGAGGATCACCGGCGCGCCGCGATAGTCGGCGAGACTGCAACACTGTTGCGGCGACGAGGGCAGCGAGAAATCGGGTGCGCGCTGTCCGGGCGTGAGCATGCTACCGGTGTCGGTCATACCCGCATGGTCAACGCGGTACGGGTGAACGAGGGTCACCCCGCGGTGATGGTTCGCCTCCGCCATTGGTATCGGGTTGGCCCAGTCATGATCGGGTAATTGGATCTCGATCACGGGGGTGGCGAGTACACCGGGAGGCGAGAGTTGAGCGACATGGTCCCCAAGCCACCGTTGCGGATCGCGATGCTGGTGCCGCCATGGTACGAGCTACCGCCGCCCGGATACGGGGGAATCGAGCAGGTCGTCGCGGGCCTGATCGACGCCTTGGTGGAACGCGGCCATAACGTAACGCTATTCGGCGCCGGTACCCGCAGTGGTACCGGCGCAACGTTCCGGAGCACCGTACCGGAACCGCAAGCCTCGCGGCTGGGCGAGGGCATGCCGGAACTGGTACACCTCGCGCGTGCCGACCGGATGATCGACGAGGGCAACTTCGACGTGGTACACGACCACACCGTTGCCGGTCTGCTCACCGCGCCGCGCCGCCGGGTGCCGACGGTCGCGACGATCCACGGCTGTCCCGCCGGCGAACTGGGCGACTACCTGCGCCATGTCGACCCCGTGGTGGCGCTCGTCGCCATCTCCCACTCGCAGCGCCGCCTCGGCGGTGGCATACCGTGGACCGCGACCATCCACAATGGACTCAAGTGCGGCGGCCCGCACAAGACCGTGCCGAGCGACGGTCCGGTGGTGTGGCTGGCCCGGTACAGCCCGGACAAGGGACCCGACCTCGCCATCAAGGCGTGCCAGGAGGCCGGGCTGCCGCTGGTCCTCGCGGGCAAGGTGCACGACAGCGGGGAGCGCCAGTACCTCGAGAACGAGATCGTGCCGATGCTGCACCCCGGCGTGGAGCTGATCACCAACCCGGAAGGGGACCGCACCCGCGACCTGGTCGCCCGGGCCCGCTGCCTGCTGCTGCCCGTACGGTGGGAGGAGCCGTTCGGGCTGGTGATGATCGAGGCGATGGCGGTCGGTACGCCCGTCGTGGCACTGTCCCACGGCGCCATACCGGAGGTCGTGCGGCACGGTGAGACGGGCTTCGTCTGTACCGACCCCGCCGAGCTGCCGGCCGCCATTCTCGCCACGACCACGCTCGACCCGACCGCCTGCGCCGAGCACGTACACACCTCGTTCAGCGCCGAGCTGATGGCCCGCCGGTACGAGCGGGTGTACCGGCGCTGGGCCGCCACCGCCGCCACGCCTGCCGCGGTCGCCGCGGCATGTCCCGCCTTCATCGCGCCCGTGTTCATCACACCCGGGTGACCACGTCTCATCCGCGCCCCGGGGACCGTTGACCACATGGGGTATGCAAAATACGGATGGCTGCTCGCGTTCCGCGGGATCATCGCCATCGTCTTCGGCTTCGTCGCGCTGCTGTGGCCGAGTATCACCGCACTCGCACTGGCCGTGCTCTTCGGGGCGTTCATACTGGTCGACGGCGTCAGCATGCTCGTCGCGCTGTTCCGGCGCCAGGTCGGCGTCCGGTTCCGTGGCGCACACCTGTTCGCCGGCATCGCCGCCGTCGTCCTCGGCATCCTCGCCCTGCAGTGGCCCGCGATCACCGTGCTGGCCGTGACTGTCCTCATCGGACTGTGGGCGATCGTGACCGGCGGACTGGAGATTGTCGCGGCGACCGAGGGGCGCGCGGAGTGGTACGAGGGCCTCATCGGCGCCCTGTCCATCATCGCCGGCGTCCTCGTACTGCTGCGCCCCGGTGTCGGCGCGATCGCGATCGCGAAGGTGATCGGCGTCTTCGCCATCGCCATCGGCCTGGCTCGCCTCGCCGAGACCTGGCAGCTGTACCACACGCCGCACCACCCGGGCGGTGGCCGGATGGCACCCGCCGGCGTCTGATCCCGCCGCAACGACCTGTGGCCGGAGTACCTGGGCACGCTCAACGTGGAGCTGGCCCGGTACTTCGCCGCCTGCCCGCGCTACCGCACGCGAATCGCGACGGGACCGCGGTGAGTCGGGAGGTTCGGTACTCTCTCGCGCGTGAGAGTAAGCCAACCAATATTCTTCATCATCATTGCCGGCTGGCTCTGCATGGGCGTTTGCGCGTTCGTGTGCGGCGTGCTCGCGATGCGCTTCGGCCTGGCTCGCGGTGTCAAGGCCGTTGTCTCCACAATCCTCCTCCCAGTGTTCGCCTTCGGCATCGCCGCACTACTGCTCTGGGTGAACCAGACATACGGCAACGGTGAGTACCGAGTCGCAATCTGGTTCCTACCGGGCCTGGTCGGGCCTCTCCTCGGCGGCCGCGACCTGTACCGGATATTCAAGCGCCGGCGGGAGGCGCAAGAGGAAGCCGAGCGCGAGGCCGAGCGCCCGGCCTACGACCTGAGCCAGGTGCGGCTGCCTCCCCTGGACTGACCGGCGCCACCCTACCGGACCACCATCCACAATGGAGGAACCGGTCAACTCACGACAACAGGTCCAGCAGCCGCTGGGCCTGACGCTCCGCCGTGCCGGGGGGATTGCGCTCGGCGCTACCTCCCCCCGGCAGGAGCAGCCGGAGCCAGAACATCGCCCACAACCGGCGGGCGGCCCGCAACCTGTGTCGATCGACGTCGAAGCGCGCGCCCAGCCGCTCGCCGTCGATGCCGCGAAACGAGAGGTGCTCGATGAGGAGTGCGAGTTCCGATGCGGCGTCCGAGACCCGAGCGTCCTCGAAGTCCACGATGCGTACCCGCTCGCCGTCCCACACGTAGTTGGCCAGGTTCGCGTCGCGGTGCCCGAGCACCGTCGCCCGGGGCTCGGTCGCCAGCAGCGCCGGATCGGGCCCGTCCCACCAGGCGAGCGCGGCGTCGTAGGCAACGGCCGCCAGACCGCCGCCCGCGGGCCGGTCGGCAGCCGTCAGCCGCCGGGCGAAGGCGAGGTCGTCCGCCCACGGCTCGATCGCTGGCACGCGACGGTGCGGGACGGCCCATAGCGCCGTGAGCGCCGCGACGAGTCCGTCGCTCTGGCTCGCGGTCAGGGATCCCGCGAGCGGTTCACCGGGTACGAGCGACATGGTGACGGCGGGCGGCCGGGCGTCGAGCTGCGCCGCCACGGGCCGCGGTACCAGATCCGGCGCGTGACGGTACACGTGCCGAAGCACCGCCCACTCCCGTACGTGCTCGCCGCGCTCCCACGACCGGTACCGCTTCGTCACGAGCGGACCCGCGACCGTGAGCTCGTGCGTGTGCACCACGATGTCGACCTTCAGCCGCTGGTCGCCGGTCCCCGGGTCAGCCGCTTGTATGCGTCGCGCACCCGGTCGAAGTTGCCCCGCAACACGTCGCGGATGGTCACGTCGACACCTGTGGCGAGTGCCCGGGCCATGTCCTTCGCGGCGTCCTGGTCGGCCGGGAGCCGCGCCACCACGCGCATCTCGACGTAGTCCGCCGCGTCCGCGCGACGCACGCGTGTGATCACGAGGTTCCCGTACGGTGTGCGCCAGGACTGCGGGTCGGAGCGGTGCTCACCGAACGGGGCGTTGCAGCGGTGCCCGCCGGCGCACCACTCGACGGTGCACGTCTTGACCTTGCGTGAGCCGTTCGGGCGTGGCGTACTCATGACCCGAGTCTGCGCCCAGTCCGCATTCTTGGCGAGAAAGGCACCGAATCCGGTGCCGAATCCACCAAGAATCGCGAGGAGGATGATGTCTCACGTGATCTCTACCTTTCTCGATACCGCCGAGGTCGTGACCGGGCTGCTGCGCGCGCCGGAGCTGGCCGAACGGTGGCAGCAGCCGAGCGCGCTGGCCGAGTTCCGGGTCAGCGGCCTGGCCGGGCATCTGGCCCGAGGCGTGTTCAACGTCGAACGCTGGCTGGCCGAACCGCCCCCGCAGGGCGGGGTACCCATCGATGCCGTCGCCTACTTCCTGACCGTGACCGAGCCGGCGCCCAATCTGGACGATGCGGTGCCACGCCGGATCCGTGAGACGGGCGAGCAGGAGGCCGCCGCCGGGCCCGAGGCCCTGGCCCGGGAGTGCGACGCGGCCCGCGGCCGGCTCGCGGCGCTGCTGCCCACCGTGCCGCTCGACCGTCCGGTCGGCATGCTCTCCCACGTACTCCCGCTCGACCAATGCCTGCTCACCCGCCTCGTGGAGCTTGTCGTCCACCTCGACGACCTGGCCGTCAGCGTGGGGGTACCCACGCCTGGGGTACCTGCCGAGGACGCTGACGCGGTAGCCACCTGCCTGACTCGCATCGCGGTGGCCCGGCACGGCCTCCTACCGGTGCTGCGCACCCTGTCCCGCCGGGAACGTGCGAGCGCCCCGGTCGCCGCCTTCTAAATGGACGACTTCACCTCACCGTCGACACGCATTCATACGAAGGGTGTTCATATCTAGACCGCGATCGATAGATTGCGGGCCCATGAAGCACCCTCGCCTCAGTATCGGCACGCTCCTCGGCGTCGCCGCCCTCGTGGCCGCGACGGCCTTCAGCGCGCCCGCCAGCGCCGCCACGGCAGGCAGCCTGAAGCTGTCGCACGCCACCACCGTCGGGGTCCACAACACCTACAACAAGAGTGACTACACGTACCTCGCCCAGGCGCTGGACGCCGGCTCGTCGCTGATCGAGCTGGACGTCTGGGACAACATCCTGACCAAGAAGTGGCAGGTCAGTCACGCCAACCCGATCGGCAACGACAACAACTGCGTCACCGCCTCCGGCGCGTCCACCCTGTACACCGGCAACCGCAACCAGTACCTGGGCTCGTGCCTGTCCGACATCCGGTGGTGGCTCGCGGCCCACCCGAGCGCCGGCCCGATCTACGTGAAGCTGGAGCTGAAGGCCGGGTTCAACAACAACTCCGGGATGGGCCCGGACGAGCTCGACTCGTACATCGCGGCGAACGTACCGTCCAGTGTCGTGTACCGCCCGGCCGACCTGCTCGGCACCGGGTACCGGACGCTGGACGCGGCGGCCACCGCCGACGCGTGGCCGACCCGCTCGGCGCTCGCCGGCAAGATGGTCATCTACGTCATCCCGGGCTCGGTCGAGCTGGCCAACCCCCTCGACACGCTGCACACCGACGTCGAGTACGCGACGTACCTCAAGAACCTGTACGCGGCCGGGAGCGCGGGCAACGCGATGATCTTCCCAGCGGTGCTCGGCGCGGCCACCGGTGACCCGCGCACGCAGTACTCCGACACGAGCATCCGGCCGTGGTTCGTTGTCTTCGACGGCGACGCGAGCACGTTCGTGTCCACAGTGGACACCTCATGGTACGACACGAGACACTACATTCTCGTGATGACCGACGCGCACGCGGTCTCCCCCGCGCTCTCCGACACCAGCCCGTCCGTCGCCGACGCGCAGGCGCGGGTGGCGCTGCTCGCCGCCGACCACGCGAGCGTCGTGTCGTCCGACTGGTACGCCCTGCCAACCGTGCTGTCCGAGGTGCTGACCCGAGGCTGACCAACGACCCAAAGCGCTATTCGCTGCGCAGCGCGACGACCGGGTCCAGCCGGCCGGCGCGCTGCGCGGGTACCACGCCGAACAGGATGCCCACCCCCGCCGATACGCCGAACGCCAGCGCCACCGCCCACCACGTCACCGCGGCCGGTACCGGCGAGAGCGCCGCCACGAGCAGCGCACTGCCGATACCGAGCCCGATGCCGGTCAGCCCGCCGATCGCGGTCAGCAGCACGGCTTCGAGCAGGAACTGGATGACGACGTCGCGCGGCCGGGCGCCGACCGCCTTGCGCAGGCCGATCTCCCGGGTGCGCTCGCGCACCGAGACGAGCATGATGTTGGAGACGCCGACGCCGCCGACGAGCAGCGAGATGCCGGCGATCGCGGCGAGCACGCCGGTCAGCACGCCCAGGATCTTCCCGAGTACGCCGAGGATCTGGTCCTGGGTCACCGCGCTGAACTCGGTACCGGGGTGCCGCTTGGTGAGCGCCGCCACGATCTTGGCACCCAGCGGCGCCAGGTCGCCCTGGTCCGGCGCCTTGATCGCTAGTCCGTCCACTCTGGACGTACCGAACAGCCGCTGCGCCGCCGTGATCGGGATGTGCACCTCGTCGTCCCGGTCGACGCCGAGACTCTGGCCCAGCTGCGCGAAGACACCCACCACCCGGAAGCGCACGCCGGCCACGTCCATCTGCTGCCCCACCGGGTCGCGGTCGCCGAACAGCGATCGCGCCACCCCGTACCCGAGCACCGCCACCCGCCGGCCAGTGTCCACATCGGACCGGGTCAGGTACGTACCGTGCGCGAGCGACCGGACGAACACCTGCGGCGTGCTCTCGGTCACGCCCAGCACGTTGCTGAACTTGGTGACGGTACCGGCGCGCACCTGCTCGCCGGAGGAGACGGTCGGCACCACCCGGTCCCGCCCGCCGGCGAGCCGGTCCACCACCTCCACGTCGGAGAGGGTCAGCGGGGACACCGTCGGCGCCTGACCGAACGAGACCTGCCCGGGTACGACCAGGAGCAGGTTGGAGCCCAGACCCTCCACTTCGGACTCGACCTCCTGCTTGGCGCCGGTACCGATCGCGACGAGCACCACCACGGCCGCCACCCCGATCACCACGCCCAGCATGGTCAGCCCGCTGCGCAGCCGGTTGGCGCGCAGCGCGTCCAGCGCGACCCGCCAGGCCTCCGCGAGTCTCATGTGGACACCGCCTCAGAAGCGGGAGCGGTGTCCGCGACGACCAGGCCGTCCCGCATCCGGATCTGCCGCCGGGCCCGGGCGGCGACCTCGTGGTCGTGGGTCACCAGCACGACGGCGACACCGGAGTCCTCATTGAGCGACTCCAGCAGGGTGAGCACGCCGGCACCGGTGGCGGTGTCGAGGTTGCCGGTCGGCTCGTCGGCGAGCAGCAGCCCGGGCGCGGTCACCAGGGCGCGGGCGATCGCCACCCGCTGCTGCTCACCGCCGGAGAGCTGATTGGGGCGGTGCGACAGGCGGTGCCCGAGCCCCACCCGCTCCAGCATCTCGGCGGCGCGCCGCCGCCGCGCGGACGCGCGTACCCCGGAGTAGACCAGCGGCAGGCCCACGTTGTCCACGGCCGAGGTGCGCGGCAGCAGGTGGAAGGATTGGAACACGAAGCCGATCGCGCGGTTGCGCAGGTGCGCCAGCTCCGTCGCGGTGAGCCCGGCCACGTCCCGCCCGTCGATGGACAGCTCGCCGCTGGTGGGCCGGTCCAGCCCGCCGAGCAGGTGCATGAGGGTGGACTTGCCGGAGCCGGAGGGGCCGAGGATGGCGAGGTAGTCACCGCGCCGTACGGTCAGCGATACGCCGCGCAGCGCCGATACCTCCACACCCTCCATCCGGTACACCCGGGTCACGTCGCGCGCGACGATCGCGGGCGCGGTCACGGGCGAGCTCACGGTAGGGACTGTCCGGCCCGTACCTGATCCGCGCCGCGTACCACCACCGAGTCGCCGGCCGCGATCCCGGACCGGATCTCCACCTGGTCCTGCCCCTGTACGCCAACGTCCACCGGTACCCGTACCGCCCGGCCGTCCCGCTTCAGCCACAGCGCGTCGTGACCGTCCACTGTGAACACCGCCGCCGCCGGTACGGTCACCACGCCGTGCGCCTGCCGTACCGACAGGTGCGCCACCGCGCTCATGCCCGGCCGCGGTACCGGCGCCGCCCGCCCGTCGGCGTACCGGCCGGCCGACAGCGCCAGCCGCACGCGGTACGCGACGCCGCCCCGGGCCGAGGTCGTCGGCAGCACGTCCACGGTGCGTACCGTCGCGTCGTAGGTGGCGCCCGGCGCGGCGTCCAGCTCCACGCTCGCCGAGACGCCCGGCGCGACGAGGATCACGTCGGTCTCGTCGACCTCGGCGAGCAGCCCGAGCGACGAGGTGTCCACAATGGTCGCCACCGGGGTACCGGGGCCGACCTGCGCGCCGAGGCTGACGGCGTCGTCCGCGCCGGGGCCCGCGGGGACGGCCGCGCCGCTGCCCGTGGACGTCGCGGCGGCCCCGCCGGACAGCAACTGGGCGAGCGAGCCGGTGCTGCCCGAACCGCCCGATACTCCGCCGAGCTGCACCACGCCGGCGATCGGCGCGCGCAGCGTCAACGAGTCCACTGTGGACTTCGCGAGGTCGTACGCGGACTGCGCCTGCGCCCGTTGCGCCGCACCCAGCGCGCCCACGGCCGAGGACAGGCTCGCGATCCCCTTGCGTACCGCGGTGGCCAGCGAGCGCGCGGTCGCCGATACCGAGTCGTACTGCTTGGCCGCGGCGTCGATCTGCGCGAGCAGCGCCGCCCGTACCGCCGGATCTCCGATCGCCGCAGCGGCCGTGCGCGCCTGCGCGAACGCCTTTGCCGCGGCGGCGTCGGTCTGCTTCTGCGCGGCGGTCAGCGACGCGGTGCTGCCGATGCCGGCCGCGCCGCCGCCGCGGCTGGCGGCCACCGCCGCGGCCGCCGAGCGCAACTGCTGCTGCGCGGCGGGCGAGTCGATGACCGCGACCACCTGGCCGGCGCGCACGCTGCTGCCGGTGGTCACGCTGAGCACGGTGACGGTTCCGGCGGCCGGCGCGGTGAGCCCGGCCACCGCCTTCGCGGTCACCGTCGCCGATGCGTCCACCACCTCGGCGACGTCGCCCCGGCTCGCGGCGCCGACGGCGACCGCGGCTGTTCCGCCCGTGCAGGAGGAGGCACCAAGAACGACGATGCTGACGACACCGACCAACGCGGCGAGGGGAACCCGGCGCACCACGCCATCCTGACACCCCTCGCGGTACGGGCGTCAGGCGGGCTTCGTTCCGATGACGACGGTCGCGTCGTCCTCGTCGGATTCGGCCACCCGAGCCGTCAGGCCATCGGCGGTGAGTACCGCGACGGCCCGCGGCGCCTGCCGCACGCTCACCTCGACCAGCAGGTGCCCGCCGGCCGCCAGCCACTGCGGCGCCTGCGCGCTGACCCGGCGCAACACGTCCAGCCCGTCGCCGCCGCCGTCGAGCGCGAGCCGCGCCTCGTGCTCGCGCGCCTCGGCCGGCATCAGCTCGATCTCCCCGGTCGGCACGTACGGCACGTTGGCGAGCAGGATGCCCACCTGCCCGCGCAGCCGGCCGGGCAGCGGCTGGTAGAGGTCGCCCTGGTAGACCTGGCCGCCCACGGCGGCGAGGTTGCGCCGGGCGCAGCGCACGGCGGCCGGGTCGAGGTCGGTGGCGTGCAGCTCGACGGGGCCCAGCGCGGCAGCCGACCCGGCGGCCAGCGTCGCGGCGAGTGCCAGGCCGAGCGCGCCCGAGCCGCAGCACAGATCCAGGACGGCGAGGGGCGGCCGGTCCGGCGCAGCCTGGTCGACGACGAACGCCTGGTCGACGAGGAACGCCCGGTCGGCGAGGAACACGGCCTGGTCGACGAGGAATTCGGAGCGCCGGCGCGGGATGAACACCCCCGGATCGAGCGCGATCCGCAGGCCGTGAAATTCGGCCCAGCCCAGGACGTACTCGATCGGCTCGCCGGCGGCCCGGCGCTTGACCAGTGTGGCGAGCTCGTCGGGGCTGCCCGCGGCGGCCGTGAGCAGCCGCGCCTCATCCTCCGCGAAGACGCAGCCGGCGGCGCGCAGCCGGGCGACGAGATCGCTGTCGAGATCGTTGTCGAGATCGGGGGAGAGATCGGGATCGGGTAAGATCAACATAACTCCTCGAACGGACATCATCACTCGCGGGTGAGGAGGAATCACCCGGTACGCGCCCATTATTTCGCCCGTGACTTTGCGGCGGGTGGGGCGCTGGCGGCGGACGAAGCGAACGACACCAACACCACGGCGACGGCGGTCGCGGACGTCGATGGTGGCCCGGCTGACGGTGTGCGGTGTGCTGGTCGGCGCCGCGGTGGCGGCGTTGACGTTCCCGATGGCCGCCGCGGCGGGCATGGTGGTGCGCGCGCTGCGGCCGGACACCGTAACCGTACCCGCGGTGCTGCGGCAGGCGTGGACCCCACGCACCACCTACGTCTATGCCAACGACGGCAAGACACTGATCACGGCGTTCTACAGCGAGAACCGGCAGGACGTGACACTGCGGCAGGTCGCGCCGGTCATGCGCCAAGCCATGGTCGCCGCCGAGGACACCCGGTTCTACCAGCACGGCGGCGTGGACCCGCGCAGCGTGGCGCGGGCCTTCGTGGCCAACGACAAGGCCGGCGCGACGCGCCAGGGCGCGTCGACGCTGACCATGCAGTATGTGCGCAACGTGCTCAAGGAGGCACCGGACCTGGCGCCGCAGGAGCGCGTCGACGCGACCGCCGACACCATCGCCCGCAAGATCAGGGAGATGCGGTACGCGATCGCGATGGAGAAGACG
>JBPYFB010000098.1:0-3245 GCA_051986465.1 Rugosimonospora sp. | reverse complement strand
CTTCGGCGGGGGTACCCACGGCCCGGTCGCGCACGTGCGTGACGGCGGGCGAGGTGGCGGCGGCGCTGGACGAGTTCGGGTCGCCCTTCGTGGTCAAGGACGACGGCCTGGCCGCCGGCAAGGGCGTCGTGGTGACCGACGACCGGGATGCGGCGCTGGCCCATGCGGCCAGTTGCGCCCGGGTGGTGGTCGAGGAGTTCCTGTCCGGCCCGGAGGTGTCGCTGTTGGTGGTGACCGACGGCGAGACCGCCTACCCGCTGCTGCCCGCGCAGGACTTCAAGCGGCTCGGCGACGGGGATACCGGACCCAACACCGGCGGGATGGGCGCCTACGCGCCGCTGCCGTGGGTACCACCGTCCATTGTGGCCGAGGTGATGTCCACTGTGGTCAGTCCCACGCTGGCCGAGCTGCGCCGCCGGGACGCGACGTTCACCGGGACGCTCTACGTCGGGCTGGCGCTCACCCCGGCCGGTCCCAAGGTGATCGAGTTCAACTGCCGGTTCGGCGACCCGGAGACCCAGGTCGTGCTGCCGCTGCTGGAGACGCCACTTGCCGGCCTGCTGCACGCGGCCGCGGTGGGCCGGCTCGCCGAGCACGCGCCGCCGCGGTGGCGGCCCGGATTCGCGGTCACGGTCGTGCTGGCCTCCGCCGGCTATCCGGGTACGCCGCGACTCGGCGACGCCGTCGAGGGAGCCGAGGTACCGGGGGTGTACCAGGCGGGTACCGCGTCCAATATGGACGGTCAGCTGGTGTCGGCCGGCGGTCGGGTGCTCGCCTGCACCGCGACCGGCGACTCCCTCGATGCGGCACGGGCCGGCGCCTACGCGTTGGTCGGCGGCGTGTCGATGGCCGGCGCGCAGTACCGGCGGGACATCGCGGCCGCGGCAGTCGAGGGTCGTATCACGCTCTGAAGCGGATCAGTGCCTCGGGTGCAGGTCGCGCGGCACGATCTTTCCGGTGGCGTTGCGGGGCAGGGCGGCGATGAAGTGCACGTCCCTGGGCACCGCGAAGCGGGCCAGGCTGTGCCGCACGTACTCGCGGACCGCGTCGGCGTCCAGCACCTCGCCCGGGTACAGCGCGATCCACGCGGCCAGCCGCTGGCCGAACTCCGCGTCCGGCACCCCGACGACGGCCACCTCCCGCACCTGCGGCAGCCTGGCGAGCAGATCCTCCACTTCGGACGGAAACACGTTCTCGCCACCCGAGACGATCATGTCGTCCTCGCGACCGTCCACATAGAGCAGTCCGTCAGCGTCGATGTGGCCGAGGTCGCCGGTTGCCAGCAGGCCGCCCTGCCGGTTGCCGCCGGCGCCGTTCGTGTAGCCCTCGAACAGCATCTCGTTGCCGACCAGGATCCGGCCGGTGTGCCCGACCGGCTGCGGCGCGCCCGCGTGCGACAGGATGGCCACCCGGGTGCCGTGCGGCGGCCGGCCCGCCGTGTTGGGTGCCTTGCGCAGGTCGTCCGGGGTCGCGATGCTCACCCAGGAGGCCTCGGTCGAGCCGTAGAGGTTGTAGAGGATGTCGCCGTAGCGGTTCATGAACCGGGTGGCCAGACCGCCGGGCAGCGCGGAGCCGCTGACCGCGACCACGCGTAGCGGCGTGGGTACGGTGGGCACCTCCAGCAGCCGCTGCAGCATCACGGGTACCGCGAACAGCGCCTCGCACTCGAACCTGCGCACGGCGTCGAGCGCGTCGGCGGGCTCGAACCGGCGGCGCAGCACCATGGTGGCCCGCAGCCCGAGCCCGACCTGCAGCGCGGCCAGGCCCCAGGTGTGGAAGACCGGCGCGGCGATCAGCATGCGGGCGCGTACGTGCAGCGGGATGCGGGAGATGATGGTGGCCAGCGGCGCGAATCCGTCGGGCGTGTGGCGGCGCGCGCCCTTCGGCGTCCCGGTCGTACCGGAGGTCAGCACGATGGTGCGGCCGTCGCGCTCGGGTGGCCGGATGGCGCCGGGCGGCGCCTCCGCCCGGAGTCTGTCCATAATGGACTCATGGAGCCGGGTGACGGTGCGTGGCAGGGCGGCCGCGTGCTCGCCGAACTCCGCGTCGTGGACGAGCACCCGCAGGTCCTGCTCCTGGGCCACGGCGGCCAGCTGGGCCGGGGACAGGCCGGTGTTGACGAGCACCGCGTCCACGCCGAGCAGGCTGGTCGCCGCCATCGCCTCGATGAGGCCGGCGTGGTTGCGGCACAGGATGCCGACCCGGTCGCCCGGCTGCACGCCCAGCCTCCCGCGTAGCCCGGCGGCTAGCCGCTCGGAGCGCTCCAGCAGTTGGCCGTAGCGCATCGGGCCGCGCTCGTCGATGATCGCGACGCGGTCCGGATCGCGGGCGGCCGCCGAGCGCAGCTCGCCGCCGATGCCGAAGCCCCAGCGGCGCAGCGCCGCGAGCTGCCGGGCGACCTGCGCCGGCGGTCCCGGCTTGAGCAGGCCGCGGCGGGCCATAGTGGCAATGGTGAACGCAGCGTCCACGGTGGACCCTCCTGCGAGTGAGCCCGTGAGCGAGCCATCGAGTTCAGCGGATCTGCATACCGGAGATGGCCCGTGACACCACCAGTCGTTGGATCTCCGACGTGCCTTCGAAGATGGTATATATCTTCGCGTCCCGGTACCAGCGTTCAACGGGGTGTTCTCGCAGGTAACCGGCGCCGCCGAGGATCTGTACCGCCTTCTCGGTCACCGCCACGGCAACCTCGCCGGCCTTGAGCTTGCTCATCGAGCCCTCACCGGCCCCGAAGACCCGGTTGTTGCGGCCCATCCACGCGGCGCGCCACACGAGCAGCCGGGCCGCGTCGATCTCGGTGCACATGTCGGCCAGGGCGAACGCGATCGCCTGGTTCTCGATGATCGGCCGGCCGAACTGTACCCGTTGCTTTGCGTAGTCCAGCGAGTACTCGTACGCGGCCCGGGCGATGCCCAGCGCCTGCGCCCCGACCGTCGGGCGGGTCAGCTCGAAGGTGCGCATCGCGGCCGACGAACGCTGCCGCGCGCCGGCGCCGGTGCCGGCTCCGGTCTGGCTCGCCGAGCGGGCCCGTGCCAGCCGCTCCTCCAGCGCGTCGCGGCCACCGAGCAGGCACCGGCCCGGCACCCGCACGTCGTCCAGGAACACGTCGGCCGTGTGCGACGCGCGCAGCCCGAGCTTGCGCAGCTTCTTCGCGCCGACCAGCCCGGGCGTCCCGGGCGGTACCACGAAGGCGGCCTGCCCACGCGAGCCGAGCGACGGGTCGACGCTCGCGGTCACCACGTGTA
>JBPYFB010000097.1:0-5522 GCA_051986465.1 Rugosimonospora sp. | reverse complement strand
GAGGTGATGGTCGTACCGTCGTTCGGGTGGAGGAGGTGTGTGGTGAGGGTCGTGTACGTCCTCGGGCGTGGCCGTAGCGGCAGCACGGTGGTGGCGCAGTCGCTGGGTGCCGTCGACGGCTTCTTCTACGCGGGCGAGGTGCGGTACCTGTGGGACCCGGTGCTCACCCACGGGTGCAGATGCGCGTGCGGCGCGCTGCCCGTCGACTGTCCCGTGTGGTCAGAGGTGCTCGCGGCGCTGTCCTGGGTGGACCGTCGCGCGGTGGTGCGCTGGCAACGCGAGGTGGTACGCGAGTGGCGGCTGCCCCGACTGTTGCGCGACGAGGGCTCGTGGCCGGCACTGGCTCGCTACCGCGACGTGATGGCGCGGGTGTACGCGACCATCGCCGAGGTGACCGGGTGCGGTACCGTCGTCGATTCGTCGAAGCGACCCTCGTACGCGCTGGTGCTGCGCGGGCTGGTCGGGTGCGACCCGTACTTCGTGCACCTGGTCCGCGACCCGCGCGCGTCGGCGTACTCGTGGCGGCGCGACGGGTACCGCAGCGCCACCGGTACCCGGCTGCGGCCGCGCGGCGCACTGTCGGCGACCCTGCGCTGGGATGCCTTGAACCTCGGCGCGGAGCTGGTACGGCGCTGGTGTGATCCGCATCGCACGATGCTGCTGCGGTACGAGGACTTCGTCGCCGAGCCGCACGCCCGCCTCGCGCAGATCGCGACCGCGTGCGGCGCGCCGGGCGGCGTCGACGTACTGGACGAGCGCACGGTACTGGTACCGCAGGGCCACGCCATCGCCGGCAACCCGGCCCGGTACCGTACCGGCGAGGTGGAGATTCGCGACGACGCGCGGTGGCGTACCGAGCAGCGCGGCCTGGACCGGTTGATCGCCACCGCCGTGGCCGTACCGCTGCTGCGCCGCTACGGGTACCCGCTGCACCCGCGCCGGATGGCTGCGCCGTTCGTCGAGCCAACGCGGGCGGCCCGCGTCAGGACTTAGCCAGGAGGTCCATGATGTCCACGGTGTCCACCGTGGACATAGAACAAATGTCCACAGTGGCCGAAGTCGGCACGCTCAGAGCTGGCCGTCCTTGCGCATCCGGTAGGTGCGGGCGGCGGCCTCGATGCGGCGGCGGTTACGGGTGCCGGGGCCGATCGCGCGGCGGGCGCGGCTGTAGATGTAGAGGCCGCCGCCGACCACGAGCACGCCCACGATCAGGTACCCGACGAGGTGGAGCACCGCGTGGAGCACCGCGATCGCCAACGCCCCAACCACAACGAGACCCACGATCGGCAGCACCAGCCAGGCGATCAGTCGTGCGGTGTTCATCGGTCCCCCTCACCTCTGACGGCCGGCTCGGCCGCCTGCCTCAACGGTGCCACACCGAGTCCATCGAGCACCACAGCCAGCAGGCGGTCGGCGCTGTCCGGCGCCAACTCAGTGGAGACCGCGATGGCGTGCCCGAAGCGCAACAGATCCGCCGGCTCCACGTCGGCACGCACCGCGCCGGCGTCGCGGGCCGCGGACAGCAGCGCCCCGCTCGCCGCGCGCAGATTCTGGCGGCACCATGCGAACAGCTCGGAGTCCTCGCCGAACGCGGCGATCAGGGCCGCGCCCAGGCCGCGCTTGACCCGTACGTGCTCGACCTGGGCGCGCAGCCAGGCCGCGAGCGCGTCGGCGGGCGGCCGCTCCGCAAGTAGCTGGTACGCGAGGGCGCACACCTCCTCGACATCGCTGCGGTACACCGCCTCGACGAGCGCGTCGCGGCTCGGGAAGTGCCGGTACAGCGTGCCGGCGCCGACCCCGGCCCGCCGGGCGATGACGTCGAGGGGCGCGTCCGGCCCGAGTTCGGTGAACGCCTCGCGGGCGACGTCGACGAGCCGGTCGTAGTTGCGCTGCGCGTCGGCGCGCACGGCCCCTCCTTTAACCGGAGATATTCTCCGGTTACCCTTGTGCAAGCGGAGACTCTCTCCGTACTCTAACGCCATGGCTAACCGGATACAGTCTCCGCTTATTCTTGAGCCCACCCAGGCCCACCCGACCAAGCCCCGCCTCGGGCTGGTCCTCGCCATCGTCGTGACCTGCCAGATGATGCTCATCCTCGATACGACGGTCATGAACATCGCGCTCCCGGCGATCCAGACCGACCTGCACTTCTCCCGTACCGGCCTGTCCTGGGTCATCGACGGGTACGTCCTTGCCTATGGCGGCCTGCTGCTGGTCGGCGGCCGGGCCGGCGACATCCTCGGGCGGCGCCAGGTCTTCGTGGCCGGCGTCGCGGTCTTCACGCTCGCGTCGCTCGCCGGCGGGCTGGCGACCTCGCCCGCCGAACTGGTCGCGGCCCGCGTCGGTCAGGGCGTCGCCGCCGCGGTCGCGGGTCCCAACGCGCTCGCCCTGCTGACCGCGACGTTCACCGAGCCGCGGGCGCGCATCCGGGCACTGGCCCTCTTCTCGGCGGTGGCCAGCGGTGGGCTCGCCATCGGGCTGGTGGTGGGCGGCGCGCTGACCGAGTGGGGCTCGTGGCGCTGGGTGCTCTTCGTCAACGTGCCGTTCGGTGCGGCCGTGTGCGCGCTCGCGCCCCGGTTCGTACCCGCGCCGCCCCGGCATTCCAACTCGCTCGACCTGCCGGGCGGTGCCGCCGCTACGGCCGGCTTCGCCGGGCTGGTGTACGCACTCATCCGCGCCGCCGATCGAGGGTGGGGCGACGGCGTGACCATCGGTACCCTCGCCGCGTCAGCGGTACTGATCGGCGCTTTCCTCGCGATCGAGGCGCGTACCGCGCGGCCGCTGGTACCGCTGCGGCTGTTCGCGGACCGCAACCGGGCCGGCGGGTACCTGATAATGATGCTGACGCCCGCCGCGATGCTGGCCATGTTCTTCTTCCTCACCCAGTTCCTGCAGGACGTGCGCGGCCTCAGCCCATTGCGGGCCGGCCTCGCCTTCCTGCCGATGGCGCTGATCATGTTCGGCGGCACCCGCCTGATCCCGCTCCTGCTGCCCCGCTTCGGCCCGCGCCGTCTGGCGGTCACCGGCATGCTGCTTATCACCGCGGGCCTGATCTGGCTGAGCCAGATCTCTGTGCACAGCGGCTACGCAACGGCCGTGCTCGGCCCGATCGTGCTGTTCGGCGCGGGTGGCGCACTCGGCGTATCGCCGCTGAACCCGGTCATCATGGCCGGCGTACGGCCGCAGGACGTCGGCGCCGCGGCCGGCGTACTGCAGACGGCGCAGCAGGTGGGCAGCGGACTCGGCCTCGCCGTGCTCGTCACGGTCTTCGGCGCGGCAACCCGCGCGGCAACGGGCCACCCGGCGGCCGCCGTGCTCGCCCACGGCAGCGCGGTCGCCTTCGCGGTGGCGACGGCGTTCACCGCGACCGGCGCCCTGGTCGGCCTCACGCTGCGCACCGATCACTGACGCCGCACCACTCAATAACTCCTGGTGCCGTCGTGCGATCCTTTGTACGTGGTGGAGATCGGGCTGAATCAACGGATACGGGAGTTCGTCCGGTTCGCGGTCGTCGGACTCGCCTGCTTCGCCATCGACGCGGGTATCCTCGTCGCGCTGCGTACGGGCACACCCGTGCCGCTCGCCCTGGACGCCGCGCTGGTCTTCGGGATCGCCAGCCTGATCAATTTCGTGCTGAGCCGCCAATGGGTCTTCTCGAACGCCCGGGCCGGCAAGCCGCACGCCGACCTCGCCCGCTTCACGGTGCTGGTCGGCGCCGGCCTCGCGGTCACCACTGTCACGGTGCCGGTGTTGGCGGTGCTGGGCCTGGACTACAAGCTTGCGAAGCTGGTCGCCTCGGGCCTCGTCGCGCTGCTCAATTTTGTTGTGCTGCCGCGACTGGTGTTCCGTTCACGGCCCGCTTGAGGCCGACCCCGGCGAGCGCGGGCAGCTTGTCGGTGCGGCTGCGGTAGACCTGAGCCTCGCTGTCCGGACGCCAGGCCGCCACCGTGGTCAGCCCCGGTTCGATCAGCTCGAAGCCGGCGAACAGCGCGGCGACCTCGTCGCGGTCGCGCAGGATCAGCGGCGTGGCGGTGCGGTCGTAGGTCAGGCGGGCCTGGCGCACGGCGGGCGTGGTGTCCGCCGGCCAGCTCCCGTGCGAGAGCACGAGGTGACTTCCGGGTACGAGCGCATCGCGCAACTGGGCGACGATGCCGGCCGGGTCCTCCTCGTCGGGTATGAAGTGCAGCACCGCGACCACCAGCAGGGCGATCGGTTCGGCGAAGTTGAGCAGTTCGCGCACGAGCGGGTCGGTGAGGATCACCCTGGGCTCCCGCAGGTCGCCCTCGATGACCGCGCAGCGCGGGTCGCCGTCGAGGATGTGCCGGCTGTGCATCACCGCCACCGGGTCGATGTCGACGTACACGACTCGGCTGTCGGCCGCGTAGCGGTGCGCGATCTCGTGGACGTTACCGACCGTGGGTATCCCGGAACCGATGTCGAGGAACTGGCGCACGCCCTGGTCGACGAGGTACCGCACGGCGCGCGCCATGAAGTGCCGGTTGGCGGCCGCGGCCTGCGACGCCTCGGGCGCCAGGCGCAGCATCTGCCGGGCCACGTCCCGGTCGACCTCGAAGTTGTGCGATCCGCCGAGAAGGTAGTCGTAGACCCGGGAGGCGCTCGGCTTGTACAGGTCAAACGCCGCCGACCCGACCGAATTCTCCATCGTTCCCCTTCCGCGCGGCGCGCCGGAATCGAGGCCTGAGCCAGCGACGCCGCGGCGTTTACCGGTCGGGCGGCGGGCGAGCCAACCTCCCTGCAGCCTATGACACCGGCCGCGGACCCGCCTCACCTGATCCGATGGGATGCGGCCGCTACAGGACGATCCTGCGAGCCACGCGTCGGGCCCGGGCGACCGATGGCATCCGGGAGTGGAACATCCAGGAGTCGGCCTGGCACCATCGGCAGGTACGCACGGTACCTACCGGGGTACGGTAGCCGTTCTCGTCGATGGTGGTCACGGTCGCGCTCTCCACCAACGGCCGGTCACAGCGCCGGCACACATCGGGGTCGATCCGGACCACGGTGTGCGAGATGCGGTTCGCCGCATAGCGAACGACGGCGTACGCCCTGCCACCGATCTTCAGCTTCGGGTTGCGCGGCGCACCGGCGAACGGGCCGAGTTCGGCGTGCGAGATCGCGTCGGCCAGCCGGCTCATCCCCCGCAGCCGGCGGCGGATCCGCTGGAAGTTGTCCGAACTGTGCCGAGCCAACCACTCCGGGTCGGCTTCGACGCGCCACTGCTCAGGCATGCTCAACCCTCGCCGTCATCACGATGGACGCCTCGCGGTATGCGCGTACCGCGAGCGGCACGCCGACAGCCAACAGCGCGACGGTCTCCGCGACGCCGAGCGCCAGCAGGACCGGGCGCTCCGACGGCAGCGGGAACAGTAGGTAGTCCACCAGCGTCAAACCCCGCTGAAGGAGCACGAGCAGCGCGACGATTGCGAGCGCGACCAAGCGGAAGGGCGCCCGCGGGGCATGCCGCAGCGCAGGTACGCCGAGCAGCACGCCGCCGGCGGCGA
>JBPYFB010000096.1:0-20238 GCA_051986465.1 Rugosimonospora sp. | reverse complement strand
CAGCTCGGCCTGCTCGAGCGGGACGGGGTCCTCGCGGCCGGGCAGCCAGGCGCGGGCGGCGTGGTCGGCGCCGTGGGTGAACTCCAGGTACGCGGCGGTGGCCACGGCGTCGTCCACGGGGGACAGGTCCGGTACCCCGATCAGCGCGTTGACCAGCGAGCTCTTGCCCCGCTTGGTCTCGCCCACCACGGCGAACGCGGGCCGGGTCACCTCGCGGCGGCGCAGCGCGTCGATGTCGGCGGCGGCGTCCGGTTCGGACTTGCGCACGAAGGCGAGCGCGCCGTCGGTCGCCTGCCTGATCAGCTTGACCGCGGCAGCGTCCCGCCCAGCCGTATCGGCACCTGCGGTCATCGGCTACGCACCTCCACGAAGGCGTTGCGAGAGCAGGAAGAAGCCCCGGTGGGCGACGAGCGCCACCCGGGACTGCGCGGGGCTGGCACCGGCGACCGCGAAGGCCCGCCACCGGTTCGCCGCCTCCAGCGCCGCTTTGATCAGCTGCTCCGTGGTGGCCTGCGGCATTTCGAGGATGAACCGGGGGTCGTTGGACAGCGCCAGCCGGGTCAGCTCACCCTCCATGCGGTCGGGCAGGTCCACCGCCCCGGCGCTGACCAGTTGCGCCACCTCCAGCAGGCGCAGCCGGTGCGCGTCGGGCTGCTGCAGTACCCGTTCGACGCCGTCGCGCAGCAGTTCCCGGTCGGCTGGGTTGGGCGCGTGGCTGGCGATCTTCTCCAGGCTGGACAGCGCCCAGCCCGCCTTGATCGCGTCGCTGCGCCAGCGGAACACGTGGTCCAGCGCGTACCGCAGCCGGGGGAAGCCGGAGACCTGGTGCAGCATGCGGATCAGCTCGCCGGTGGCCAGTTGCGGGTTGGTCACCAGGTGGGCGGTGGCGTACCCGATGCCGTACAGGTCGAGCAGGCGCAGCAGCCGCTCCCGGTTCTCCCGCGGTATCGCGCACTCCCGCGAGGTGAACAGGTCGACCGAGGCGAGCAGCACCGTACGCTCCCCGGCCGGCAGCGCGGCGAGGGCCCGCAGCGCCTCGCAGTCGGCCGCGGTCAGCCGCCCCGCCTCCGTCGTCTCGGCCAGCAGCCCCACCACCGGTACCACGTCGGAGACGACGCGGCGCATCACGGCCGCCTGGTCGGCGGCGAGCGGCCCGGCCACCGGCCACGGGTCGGCGCTGCCGCCGGCGAGCTTGTCCACCTTGTTGAACAGGCCCAGCGAGTTGATCGGGTTGCTGGACAGCCGCGCCGAGATGGAGCGGAACGCCTCCAGTGCGGCGACGTCGTCGGCGCGTACCGACTGGGTGAACACGTAGATGATCGCCTCCGCGCCGGACAGCGCGCCCACCGAGTCCTCGTCGATGTCCTCGTCGATGGGCGCCTCGTTGAACAGGAACCGGCGGGCGCCAGCGCTGACCGCGGTGTTGGTCGAGGAGAGCCCCGGCGTGTCGACGACCATCAGGTCGCGCAGGTGGTCGCTGGTCAGCGCCACGTCCACGTAGCCGATCTCGGCGCGCGGTATGCCCAGCCGCTGCGGAATCATCCCGGACTCGTCCAGTGGCAGGCTGATCCGCCCGCCGTCGCGGCGTACCACGTCGACCCGGTCCGCGGTGCCGTACCGGAACTGGGTGACGATGCGGGTGCACTCGCCCACCTCGGTGGGGGCCACCCGGCGCCCGATCAGCGCGTTGACAAGGGTGGACTTGCCGGCTTTGAGCCGGCCGGCGATGGCGATGCGCAGCGGCTCGGACAGCCGGCGGCGCACGTCGAGCACCTGTGCCTGGGTGGGGCCGCCCAGGCGGGGGCCGACCTCCTGGCAGAGGTCGGCCACGCGGGCGCTCAACGGACCGGGAGCCATGCAGCGTTGCCTTTCTGTCGGGCCGCGGGCGGGCGCGGTTGCCGGATGTCGCCCGCGCGGGCCCGGGTCAGCTCGTGGCGTACGGGCTGGCGCCGGTGTCACCGCTCAACCCGGCGAGCGGGTCGTGGGCGGGGTCCTCGTAGTGGATAGTGTCGAAGGTACCGTCGTTGTTGGTGTCCGTGATCTCCACGTCGGTGCGCCCGTCGAAGTTGCGGTCCACCTCGATGTGGTCGGCGCGGCCGTCGAAGTTGTCATCGGAGATGATCGCGTCGACGCTGCCGTCGTGGTTGCGGTCCTCCTCCACCAGGTCGACCCGGCCGTCGTGGTTGCGGTCGGCCTCGACGGTGTCCACGACGCCGTCGTGGTTGGTGTCCAGGGCCACCGTGTCCAGCTCGTGCCCGGAGCCGAACTCGTGCGTGTACACCTCGTCGTAGTGCCCGTCGCCGTCGACGTCGATCAGCGCCTCGTCGGCGTAGTGGTCGTGGTTCGTGTCGACAAGCGTTTCGTGGCCGTGGCCGTAGTCGGCGGTGATGGTGTCGGCGCCGGGCGGGGTGCCGTCCTCGCCGAAGTCGCCGTCGTGGCCGGGGTCGACCGGGTCGTACTCGCTCATAATGGTTCCCTCCCGAAGTCTTGGCTTCTCGCGTCGCTCGGTGCGGGATTCACACTACGAATATCCTGCCGGCGCAGGATCCCATGTTCGTGCCAGCTCGTATCAAGCTCAGGGGGAGCGGTGGGCGGGGGCCACCGGAGGGGGGTTGGAGTGTGAGTGAGGACGTGCTCGACACGGCCGTCGCGCAGCTGGCAGGCCCTGGCCTGGTGGTGCTGGCCGGCGGCCCGGGCGCTGGGCGCAGCACGCTGCTGCGCCGCATCGGCGAGGCGTTCCGCGGCCAGGTCTTCGCCGGCGGGGGGCTGGCGATGCTGCGCGGGGTACCGGCGTTCGCACTGGCCCGGGCGGTGCGGGTGCGGTTGCCCGGGCACGACCGGGCGTTGCTGGCCGAGGCGGTACGCTCCCGCGTGCGTCACGGGCTGCTGCTGCTCGACGACCTCCAGTGGGCGGACCCGGTCACCATCGCGGCGCTGCCCGCCATCGCCGAGCACTGTCGGATAGCCGTCACCCTGCGCACCCCGCACCGGGTACCGGTGGCGGAGCTGCGCGCGGTGGCCCGCGCCTGGCTGACGGTACCGGCACTGTCCACACAGGAGGCTGCCGAGCTGGCCCGCCGGGTGGCACCGGGCCTGGCACCGGGGCGCCTCGCCGGCGTGGTACGCCGGGCCGGCGGGGTACCCCTCGCGGTGGAGGCCCTCGCCCGGCACGCCGCCGCCCACCCCGATACGTCCTCCACAGTGGAGGGTACGGACCCGCTCGCGTACGCCGTGGCAACCGCGCTTGCCGACCTGACCCGCCCGGCCCGCACCGCGATCGCCGCGCTCGGGTTGCTGGGCCGGCCGGCACCCGCGTCCCTGCTCGGCGCCGGGGCGGGAGAGCTGGTCGAGGCGGCCCTGGTCCAGGTGGACGGGGAGGTGGCCGCCCCGGCCTGCCCGTACGTCGCCGAGGTCGCCGCCGGACTGCTCGACCCCGAGGAGCGCCGGGCGCTGCACCGCCGCCTCGCCGAGCTGGTACCGGCCCGGGAGGCGGCCCGGCACCTGGCCGCGGCCGGCGACGCGGCCGGGGCGTACGAGCACGCGGTGCGGGCCGCCGCGCAGGCGGCCACGGCCGGGGAGCGGGCCGAACTGCTCGCGCTCGCCTGCGAGCTGCCCGACGTGCCGGCCGCCGACGACGTGCGCCTGGCCGCGGCGGCGGCGTCGCTGGCCGCCGGCCGCCCCCGTACCTGCCTGCGCGCACTGTCCACTCTGGACACTGCTGGCGCCGCGGTGCTGCGCGGCGAGGCACACCTGCAACTGGGCGACTCCGCCGCGGCGGCTGCCTCGGTCGCGGCGGTACCCGACAGCGCGCCACCACCCCTGCGCGCGGCCCGCGACCGGCTGCGCCTGCTGGAGCTGCTGCGCGAGGACCCACCCGCCGCCCTGGCCAGCGCCGCCCGGATCGAGGCGGCCGCCGGTACCGGTACGCCACCCACCGGGCTGCGTGCGGCGCTGGCCGCGGTACGGGCCGCCACCCGCACCCCCGGCTGGGAGTACGCCCTCGCCAGCGCCGCCGAGGCCGCCGGTACCGGCGACGACGCGCTCGCCGCCCGGTGGAGCGCCTGGCTGCTGGTGGAGACCCTGGCCGGTGACGGGCGGCTGGCCGAGGCCGCCCAGGCCGCCTCCGTCGCGGCGGCGGCCTGCGCGCTCGACCTCGCGTACAGCTGGCAGACCCGGTTCCTCGCCGCGCAGCTGTGGTGCCAGGCGCTGCGCGGCGAGGACGCCGACGACGTGGTGACCCGAGCCGCCGACCTGACCGACCGGACCCTGCCGTCGCTGGCGCGCGGGTACGCGAGCGCCGCGGTGAGCCTGGTCGAGGCGGACGGCGGGCTGCTCGCCCCGGCGCGGGCCCGGCTACGCGCCGCCGGCCGGGTACCCGCCTCAGCCGCCGCCCTGCTGGACTGGGTCGAGCGGGAGGCGGCCTGGCTGGACGGGCAGCCCGAGCGGGCACTGGCCGGGGACCCCGGTACCGGCGGCCCGCCGCTCGTCGACGGGCTGCGCCGCATCACGGCACGGTGGGCCGGGTACGACGCCGGGCAGGCGGTCGCCGGGCCGGCGGGTACGGGCGAGCCGGCTGCGGTACGGGAAACCCTGGAGGCGTGGGCCGCCGCCCGGGGGCACCCGGAACGCTTCGACAAGGCCGCCGCCGCGTGGCACGAGCTGGCCCGCCGGGAGGAGGTGCGCTGCCTGCTCGCGCACGGGCTGCACGAGGACGAGCCGCAGCGCGCGCTACCGCCGCTGCTGGCCGCCGAGCGCCTCGCCGAGCAGGCCGGCATGGTGGTGCTGCTGGGCCGCACCCGCCGCGCCCTGCGCCGCCACGCGGTCCGCCGGGACATCCGCGGACCTCGATCCGGAGACCAGCTCACAGAGCGTGAGCGGGAGGTACTTCGGCTGGTCGCACGAGGGGAACCGACCAGAAGGATCGCTGGACAGCTGGGTATCTCACGCGAGACCGTGGAGACTCACATCCGGTCGGGAATGCGGAAGCTGGGGGCCAGGACCCGGACGGAGGCGGCCGCTCTTGCGCTGGAGGTGCTCGGATGACCACGCCGCGTTACGTGGTGGCCACCGGCACCGAGGCCAGCACAGCGCTGCGCAAGCTGGCCCGCGCCGGATGGCATACCAGGGAAGGCTTCGCGCTCACCGAGGTGGGCTGGGACGTCAGCGACGCGAAGGTGGTCCTCTACGGCCGGGTCGCCGACCTGGACACCGCCGAGCTGGTGGTGCACGCCTCCGCCCGGGGTGCCGGCGTGGTGGCGATCGCCGACGGGACCGGTGACGTCGGCCGGGCCCTGCTCGCCGACCTGGCCCGGCTGGGCCCGGTGACCCGCGACCCGGAGGCCGAGGTGCTGACACAGCCGGCAAGCGACGGTGAAGGCGCGATCGCGCTGCTGCTGCCCGAGCAGCGGGCGCTGCTGGACCGGCTGGCCAACGGGGAGACGATCGCCGCCGCGGCCGCCGCCGAGTACCTGTCCCTACGCACCGCCAACCGGCGCATCGCCCAGGCCCGCGACGCGCTCGGTGTACGGACGACGCGGGAGGCGGTGCTCACCTACCTGCGCCAGCGCCGGCCCGAGAACTCGTCCTGACCCGGGGCAGGGCAGGATGGTCCGGTGAAGGTCGTCATCGCGCACAACCGGTACTCCTCGGCCCAACCGTCCGGGGAGAACATCATCGTCGACGCGGAGATCTCCCAACTGGGCGCCGCCGGCGTCGAAGTCCTGCCGTTCCTGCGCAGCTCCGACGAGATCGGCGCGCTGCCCATGACGGGAAAGGCGCTGCTGCCGCTGTCACCCATCTACGCGCCCGCGGCGCAGCGTGAGCTCGCCCGGCTGATCGACGAGCACCGGCCCGACGTGCTGCACCTGCACAACCCGTAC
Organism: Rugosimonospora sp.; assembly: GCA_051986465.1. Taxonomy (GTDB): domain Bacteria; phylum Actinomycetota; class Actinomycetes; order Mycobacteriales; family Micromonosporaceae; genus DATEJJ01. Next base: position 14,359 of record JBPYFB010000096.1, on the reverse strand, counting down.
CCGCTGATCTCACCCTGGATCGTGCGCACGGCGCACGCCCGCGGCGTGCCCGTCGTGCACACCGTCCACAACTACCGCCAGGTCTGCGCCTCCGCCGTGTACTTCCGCGACGGGCACATCTGCCACGACTGCCGCGGCCGGGCCTTCCCGCTGCCGGCCATCGTGCACCGCTGCTACCGCGGCTCCCGCGCGCAGAGCGCGATGATGGCCACCGCTCTGACCGCGCACCGCGGCACCTGGCGCAGCGTCGAGCGGTTCATCGCGCTGACCGACGCGATCGCGGCGCACCTGCGCGAGTTCGGCATCCCTGCCGAGCGGATCACGGTCAAGCCCAACGCGATCGCCGATCCCGGCGCGGCGCCGCTGGGGGAGGGCTTCCTGTTCGTCGGCCGGCTGTCCGAGGAGAAGGGCCTGGCGCTGCTGCTGGAAGCGTGGTCGCGGCACCCGGTCGGCACCCTGGGCACGCTGCGGATCATGGGTGACGGGCCGCTGCGCGCGCGGGCCCAGGCCGCCGCCGACGAGCGCTCCGACGTGGTCTTCCTCGGTCCACGCGGTACCGACGAAAAGTGGGCGCACTTCCACGCCAGCGCCGTCGTACTCGCCTGCTCCACCTGGGACGACGTGCTGCCGACCGTGGTGATCGAGGCGCTGGCGACCGGCCGGCCGGTGCTGGGTACCGCGCTGGGCGGCATCCCGTACCTGGTCGGCGACGCCGGCTGGACCGTACCCGCGACCGTCGACGCGCTCGCCGAGGCGCTGCCCGTCGCGCTCGCCGGCGCCCCCGCGCTGGCCGCCGCGGCCCGCGCCCGGTACCTGGAGACCTTCACCCCTGACTTGGTCACCAAGCGCCTCATCGACGTGTACTCGAGCGTTGCCACCCCCGCCAACCGGGGCGAGTGATCTACTCAACACAGACGGCACGCACCCCCGTGGCTCATAATAGGTACGCAGGCTACATGTAGGCGGGGGACCTAATGAGTGAGCGAAGCGAACGAATCATGGATACAGGGTGCCTCGTGCCTCATGCCGGACCGCAGCGAAGCGAGGATCCGGCATGAGCGTTTTGGATATCGCCAGGTGGCAGTTCGGCATCACAACCGTGTACCACTTCCTGTTCGTACCGCTGACGATCGGACTGTCCTTCCTCGTCGCCGGCGTGCAGACCGCCTGGGTACGCAGCGGCGACGAGCGGTGGCTCAAGCTGACCAAGTTCTACGGCAAGCTGTTCCTCATCAACCTCGCCATGGGCGTGGTCACCGGCATCGTGCAGGAGTTCCAGTTCGGCATGAACTGGAGCGCGTACTCCCGCTTCGTCGGCGACGTCTTCGGCGCGCCACTGGCGATCGAGGCACTGCTCGCGTTCTTCCTCGAATCCACCTTCGTCGGCCTGTGGATCTTCGGCTGGGACCGGTTACCCCGCAAGACCCACCTCGCCACCATCTGGGCCACCGCCATCGGCACCATGCTGTCGGCGTACTTCATCCTCATCGCCAACTCCTGGATGCAGCACCCGGTCGGCTTCCGCGTGGACCCCGTCACCCACCGCGCCGAGCTCACCGACTTCGCCGCCGTCCTGACCAACAAGGTTGCCCTGGTCACCTTCCCGCACACCATGGCCGCCTCGTTCATGACCGCCGGGGCGCTCGTCCTCGCCGTCGCCGTATGGCACCTGACCCGCCGCCCCGCCAGCGCGGACGTCGCCGCCTTCCGCGCCGCCGCCAAGCTCGGCGCGTGGACCACGCTGATCTCCGCGGCCGCCGTCGCGATCAGCGGCGACATCCAAGGCAAGATCATGACCGAGGTACAGCCGATGAAGATGGCCGCGGCCGAGGCGCTGTACCACACCTCCCAGCCAGCCTCCTTCTCGATCTTCACCATCGGCACCCTCAACGGCAGCAGCGAGGTCTACTCCATCCGCCTGCCCGGCCTGCTGTCCTTCCTCGCCACCAGCAACCTCCACGGCCGGGTCGAGGGCATCGACGACATCAACGCCCAGTACCAGGCCCTGTACGGGTCCGGCTCGTACGCCCCGATCATCCCGGTCACGTACTGGACGTTCCGGCTCATGATCGGCGTGGGCATGCTCGCCGCCCTCGGTGCCCTGTGGACCCTGTGGGCCACCCGCCGCGGCCGCACCCCGACCAGCCGGCTGCTCGCCGGTACCGCCACCCTCCTGCCCCTCCTCCCGCTGCTCGCCAACTCCTTCGGCTGGATCTTCACCGAGATGGGGCGCCAGCCGTGGGTCGTCTTCGGGCAGTTGGGCACCGCCGCCGGCGTATCGCCCAGCGTCTCCGCCGGCGAGGCACTCACCTCGCTGATCGTGCTCACCGCGCTCTACGGCGTACTCGCCGTGATCGAGGTGCGGCTGCTGCTGCGCGCCGCCCGCGGCCCACTGCCCGACGTGTCACCACCCGAACCCGCCGCCGACGAGCAGCCGCTGGCGTTCGCATACTGAGGAGGCGTCGTGGTCACGCTCTGGTTCGCCATCATCGCCCTGCTCTGGACCGGGTACTTCGTACTGGAGGGCTTCGACTTCGGCGTCGGCATGCTGCTGCCCGTACTCGGGCGCGGCGAGCGGGAACGCCGGGTACTCATCAACACCATCGGACCGGTCTGGGACGGCAACGAAGTCTGGGTGATCACCGCCGGTGGCGCCACCTTCGCCGCCTTCCTCGAGTGGTACGCCAGCCTCTTCTCCGGCTTCTACCTCGCCCTGCTGCTCATCCTCGTCGCGCTGATCCTGCGCGGTGTCGCCTTCGAGTACCGCGGCAAGCGCGACGACCAGGGCTGGCGCCGCCGCTGGGACACCGCGATCATCGGCGGCTCCCTGGTACCCGCGGCGCTGTGGGGCGTGGCGCTGGCCAACATGGTGCGCGGGGTACCGCTGTCGGCCAGCCACGAGTACACCGGGAACCTGCTGACCCTGCTCAACCCGTACGCGCTGCTCGGCGGCGCCACCACCGTCGCGCTGTTCGCCACGCACGGTGCCCTGTTCCTCGCGTTGAAGACCACCGGCGAGGTACGCGTACGCGCCCGGCGCCTGGCCGCCTGGGTGGGGCTCGCCGCCACCGCGCTGGCCCTGACCTTCTTCGCCTCCACGACCCGCCTGTGGCACACCCCGGCGGCCCTCGCACTGGCCGCGACAGCCGCCCTCGCGCTCGCGGGCGGCCTGCGCGCCAACCGCCACGGACGGGAAGGCTGGGCGTTCACCGGTACCGCCGCCGCCATCGCGCTGACCGTCGCGGCCCTGTTCATCGGCTTGTACCCGGACGTGCTGCCCGCAACGACCGGCCACGCCAACAGCCTGACCGTACACAACGCGTCAGCCAGCCCATACACCCTGAAGATCATGACCTGGGTGGCGGCGGTGTTCACCCCCGTCGTGCTCGCCTACCAGGCCTGGACGTACTGGGTCTTCCGCCGGCGCATCGGCGTCGCCGACATCCCCGCCGGCCCGCACTAGTTTCCCGTCAGTGCAGGTCGGTCAACTCGGCCAGCTTCGCCTCGATCTCCGCGAGCTCCGCGCGCAGCCGCTGCGCCTGCTGCTCCGCATCATTGCGCTCCGCCGACACGATCGCCTCCACCGCCTCCTGCACACCCGCCACATCGAGCAGCGCCACCATTTTCAGCGCCTCCGACGCCTTGATCAGGTATGGCTTCGCCAGGCTCTTCGAACCCTGGTTGGCGGCGACCGTCCACTCGCCCTCCGCATAGGCGAGCGTGACGGTCAGGGCCGCCGGCGGCTTCGGCTTGGCCTGCTTCGCCGCCTTGCGCGGCTTGGGTACCTCGGGCTGCGCAGCGGGTTCCTCGGCCGCATTCGAGGCATCCGCTGCCGTCGCAGCCTCGGCTGCCTTCGCGGGCGCCGCCTTGGCGGGCGCCGCCTTCGCGGCCTTCGCCGGGGCAGAAGAATCCACAGTGGAGCGTGGCATGCTGGGCTCCTCACGAGGCTTGGGTGCGGGCGGATCGCCGAGCTTGAACTCCGGCTCGGGCGCGGGCTTGGGTTCCGGTGCGGGCTTCGGCTTGGACTCCGGGCGCGCGGCCGCGCCCCGAGCCGGGATCGCCAGATCGCTGGGGGAGAAGGGCAACTCGTCGTTGCCGAAGCGGACCACGACGAAGTCCTCGCTGCCGTCGGGATCCGTCAGCTGGACCACCTGGCCGGTCTGGCCGGCGATCTGGCCAGCCGCCGACGTGAACACGACCCTTGGGCGGCGGCCCGCCGCCAGCTGGGTGCGGATGGACTCGACGTCCTGTGTGGACAGTCCTCGGGTGGCGGCTCGCGCGGCGGCCATCTGCATCCCCTTCCGAACACTAGTTCCACTGACGTTCCTACCAGGAAGGGCCGACAATTCCTCGCGACACCCCGGCTTCGTCCCGTTGTTAGTACATAACCTCGATCCGGCGGGCCGGACCGTCCACCCGCACGGTACCGCCGTACGCCACGATGAGCTGCGGATCGGTGTGCCCGATGTCGAGGTCGAAGACGACCATCGCCGCCGGGTTGTACTCCTCGACCGCGCGCAGCACCGCCGCCCGCTGGTCGGCCCGGTACTCGTCGCGCTGCACCGGCGGCAGCGGTCGGGCGAAGTCCCACGCCTTGGCCCGACCGACCAGGATCGCCGGGAACTGCCGCAACAGGCCCCGTTCACCCATGTTGCGCAGGATCCGGTACACCTCCGTGGCCGGCGGCAGCTCCTCGCTCGTCTCCAGCAGCAGCACGCAGCCGGCGTACTCCTCGACCGGCCGTACCCACCGGCCGACCTGCAACTGCCACGACAGGATCTCCAGGTTGCCACCCCACGTCGGCGCCTGCACCACGCGGTCCGGCCGGTACCAGGTCCACGGGGCCGCCCGTACGGCCGGCGGCTCGCTGTCCATGGTGGACGGATCGGTCCAGGAACAGCCCGGCTCGTCGCTGAACCGCTCGGGCTGCGCCAGCGGGTACCAGTCGTGGGTGAACAGCGCCGCCCGCAACGAGTCCATGGACAGCGGGTGAGTCCGCCCCGGACGGGCGAGGTGAACCAGGACCGAACCGCCGTGGTAGCAGACGACGCCCGCCTGCCACAGGTACGCCAGCAGGTTGGTGTTGTCCGAATAACCGAAGAATGGCTTGGCGTGCGCGCGCAGTAGCTCAGCGTCCAGGTGCGGCAGTACCCGGATCTGGTCGTCACCGCCGATCACGGCCATCACCGCACTGGTCGACGGGTCGGCGAACGCGGCGTGCAGGTCGGCCGCGCGCTGCGCCGGGGTCGCGTCCAGGGCGCGGGTGTGCGGATACTCAACCGGCTCCAGGCCCAGCTCCTCGCGCAACCGGCGCAGGCCCAGCTCATACACATGCGGGAAGCGGCCGGCCAACCCTGCTGACGGGGAGACGATGCCGACACGGTCGCCCGGGCGTGCCTTCGGTGGGTAGGTCAGCACCCGGCAAGCCTACGTGCGCAGCGGTCGCCGACCGTTGCGGTTTTTGTCGGTACCCGGTGACACCATGCCGCCATGCAGTACTTGGTCGAGGTTCCGAATATCGGGGAGTTCGCGGCGCCCGGCGCCTTCGCCGAGGTGGCCCGCCGGGCGGAGGAGGCCGGCTGGGACGCGCTGCTTGTCTGGGACCACGTGGTCGGGGAGAAGGACCTGCGCTGGGAGATCGCTGATCCGTGGATCCTGCTGACCGCCGCGGCCCTGGCGACCAGCCGCATCCGGCTGGGCACCGCGATCACGCCCGTGGCCCGGCGGCGACCGTCCAAACTGGCCAGGGAACTTGCCACCCTGGACCGACTGACCGGCGGACGCATGGTTCTGGGTGCTGGGCTGGGCACGCCCGTGGCGGGCGAGTACGGCAGCTTCGGCGACACGACCGACACCCGGGTGCTCGCGCAGCGCCTCGACGAGAGCCTGTACGCGCTGGACCTGCTCTGGTCCGGTGAGCCCGTGACGTACCACGGCAACCAGGTCACCATCGACGATGTGGTCTTCCTGCCGACCCCGGTGCAGCGCCCGCGGGTGCCGATCTGGGTCGGCGGAATCTGGCCGAACAAGGCGCCGATGCGGCGGGCGGCACGGTGGGACGGGGCCATCCCGGCGATGGGGGATTTCGCGACCGGGCGCCCGCCCGGCGTGGACGACGTCAAGGAACTGGTCCAGTTCCTGCACGGCTGCCGGGCGAAGAACGGGCTCGCGGACAAGCCGTTCGACATCGCCGTCGGCGGCACGAGCCCGACCGGACCCGCGGGTCGTGACATGGCCGGCCCGCTCGCCGAGCTCGGGGTGACCTGGTGGGTTGAGCGCAGGCCCTGGGGAGACGACCTGGGCCACGCCGAGCCGGTCCTGCGCCGGATCGAAGAAGGCCCACCGCGCATCTGAACGCGCACCACCACCGGGCACCAGTGCCGGCGTCCGGCCCGCGGACCGGACGCCGACACCGGTCAGGTCAGGCCGGTGACATGCTGGCCCGGCCGAGATGCCTGATCAGGAACTCGTCGTCGACCCCGACCCAGCGGACGGTGCGATGGTCGCCCGGGTTCGCGTGCAGCGTCTTCTCCTTGGAGGCGAAGGCGTCGAACAAGGCGAGAGCGGATTGCCGGTCGACGTACTCGTCGTCCCACGGGAGCAGGAACTGGACCGGGACCGTGATCCGCTTCGCCGCATCGATCAGCGCCTCATACACGAAGAACCCACCGCCGAAGATGGCGGCGGTGATCCGCGGTTCGACCGCTGTCAGCGGTATCCCGATCGCGGTGCCCAGCGATACGCCGCCGCCGTAGCCGATCGGCGCTTCAATGCCGATCTCGGGCAGTTCCGCAAGCGCGTCCAGGGTTGCCTGCCATTCCGGTACGGCACGCTCCGCCAGCGAGATGGCGTAGCGGACGCTGATCGACTCGAAGCGCTCGGTGTCGCCGGCCGCCAGAGCCTGCCGGAACCCGGCCCGGACCTGCTCGTCTTCCGCTGAGCGCGGGCGATCGCCGTGTCCGGGCGCGTCGATGGCGACCACGGTGAAGCCCCATGTCGTCACGGCGTCGCGGGCGCGGGCCATGAGGGCGGGCGTCTTCTTGTGCAGGCCGCCACCGTGGCCCATCAGCACCAGGGGCGCGTGCTCGCGGCCGGATACCGGCGACCAGAGCACGCCGGGGACCTCGCCAAGGACGAAGTCACGTTCGAGGACACCGTTCGACGATGTCTCCGCGGTGAAACGCAAAGGATGCATAGGTTGGTTGCCTTTCGGGAGTGCCGTGGTGTTGAGGCGCTCCCGGCGACCCCTATGTCGATCGCCCAGCCATGACAACGAGGGAGAGCACCCACCTGCGTACAGCATTCACGGGTCTCACCTCCTCGATCGGTGTCACGGTCGCCGGCCACACTACCAGCCCGGAGACCCACTCAAGGTCGGGGCGGGAGAGTCCGACGGTTCCCGTGCTGAGGGACCGCTCCCGGCCGGCGTCCGGTGCGTCGTGAGCCGAAGGTAGATGCAGGCCGCGACGGCGACTGCTGCGCTTGCCAGAAGCAGCGTCCGGTAGTCGAGCACGGTGAGCAGGGCCGCGCCTAGTGCGATGGACGCGATCTGGGGGATGTTGGTGAGCAGGTCGGTGGTGGCATAGACGCGGGCCTGCAGATATGCGGGGGAGCTGCGTTGCAGCACCGTCGTGATGGTGATGATCAGCCAGCCGAGGCCGGCGCCGAACAGGGAAATGCCGGCCAGGACTGTGGCGAGCCAGGGGGTCGCCAACAGAAGGGCGCTGGCTGCGAACGCTGCGATCGCGGCGGCGGCCACCGCGGGCCCGCGCCATCGGCGCAGTGCCGGGGCGGCGGTCAGGCCGGCGAGGATGGCACCGGCACCCTGGGTGGTGAGCAGGACGCCGACAAAGGTGAGCGGCCGATGCAGGCCGTTGTCGGTGATGGCGAAAATAAGGGTTTCGCCGAACCCGACCACCGTGAACAGGAGGGCAGTGGCGACGACAAGCTCTCGTAGCGGTGAGGTGGTGCGGATGTGTGCCCACCCGGCAATCGTGGCCGTGCGGATCGGTTCTCCACTGTGGACCGGCCGAGGCTCATGGATACGCAGGGCAGTCAGGGAGGCGGCGGCGACCACGAATGTGGCGGTGTCGAGGACGGCGACGAGCGTGGGTCCGCGCCAGGCGTAGAGGCCGGCGCCGATCAGCGGGGCGATCACGCGCAGGCCGCCGCGGATGGTGTGCAGGGCGGAGTTGCCGACAGCGAGTTGGTCGGCGGGCAGGATGACGGTCAGCAGGGCAGATCCGGCGGCGCCCAGAATGCTGGCCGATGCCCCGTAGATGGCCATGACCAGGTAGATCAGCCAGATCTGGTGACGGGAGTGAACAACCAGCAGGAGTAGCAGAGCCGCACCGGTGGCCAGATTGGTGGCGATCAGCAGTGGGCGGCGGCGTACCCGGTCGGCGATCAAGCCTCCCACCGGCGCGGCGAGCTGGGGTATGGCGAACACGAAGAACAACAGTCCGGCGGCGCTGCTGGAGCCGGTGAGGGTCTTGACCCAGACACCAGCGGCCAGCCACAGGGCGCTGTCACCGAACAGCGACAGGGTCTGGCCGCTGAGGTAGATGACCGCATTACGGTTGTGGACCAGGGATTTCATCAGCCGCCAATGGGTTGATAGGCAAAGGACACCACCTGCCAACCACTCTCCCGCACGCGCGGCACACAGATTCGATAATGTACATTATGTCAAGTAGGACGAGGACCCGGTAGCAGTGGCTCCTCCGCCACGGGCGCGGCCGGTTGCTGCGGCCCGGCTGCGAGGACCGCCAGCAGCTGGTCGATCCGGGCGTCCGCCGTGGCCAGCTTCTCGGTGTATGTCTTCGTATCGGCGCGGGCGGCGTCGAGCTCCTTGGCGACCCGGGCGGCTTCGGCGCGGGCCACATCGCGCTGATGTTCCGTGGTGCGCCGGTGCCGTTCGGCGGCGGCGGCGCGCGTGGTCGGGGCATCGACCCGCTCATGCAGCCGGGTGTTGTCCGCCTCGGCGTGCTTGGCCCGACCGGCGACCTCGACGAGCTGGGTACGCAACTCCGCCTGTCCGGCCCGGGCGCTGTCAAGCTGCTCGCGCAGCGCCTGGGCTTCGGCGTGAGCGCCTGCGGCAGCCGAGTCGGCCTCCTCCCGCCTGCGGGTTTCCTCGGCGGCGGCCGCTATCGCAGCGGCCGCAGTGGCCTGCGCCTGTCCCCGTTCGCGTTCGGCCGTCGCCAGCCGCTCGGTGGCCGCGGCGACCCGTTCGTCGGCCTCGCGCCGGGCGGCTCCGGCGCGCCGCTCGGCCTCCTGGGCCTGGGCCATGGCCCGGTCGCGGGCGGCCTCGGCCTGCCGCTGGGCCTCGGCGGCCCGGTTGGCGGCGCTCGCCGACTGCTCGGCGCGCTGGCCCTCTGCGGCGGCGTGCTGATGGGCCTGCTGGGCGGCGGCCAGCGCGGTGCTGGCGGCCTCGTCCAGGGTGTCCTGGATCTGCGCGTACAGCTCCACAAGGGGTGCACCGGCCTGCTCGACGCGGTCGGCCAGCGCGGCCAGGGTGTCCAGGGGTGCGTCGCCGCCGGCGGCGCGCCGGGTGGCGCGTTCGGTCGCAGCCATCTCCCGGCAGGTCCTGTCGTCCGGGTCCCACCGCCGGTCGCGGCAGTAGCGCAGTTTAGGGCCCCGGCCTTCCCGGTTGGGTAGCACATCGCGGCACTGGCTGTACTGGCAGCGCCGGCCGCCGCGGTCGGCGGCCTGCACCGGCTCCGAAACCTCCGTCATACCTGTCGACGATAATAGAGCTGGCGGTATTTCTAACCGAAATAGACTCGCGTGTTGGACTAAAAGGAGTCCCTGGTAGGCGTGAGATAAGATGTGTTATCCCCCAACGACCGCTCGCGTGGCACCGTCCTGCGGGTACGGGCTGGCTCAGCCGCGCAGCTTCTCGTTGAGTCGCGAGGCCTGTCGGGTGAGGTGATCCCGCTCGGCGAGGTTCGAGGCCGCTCGCGCCGCGTCGGCGTACTGGCGCGCAGCCGTGGCGAGGTCCCCGTCCTTCTCGTGCAGGTACGCCGACACCGCGGCACGGCGCGGCAACCCCGCGTCCACCTCGGCCAGAGCGGCGAGCCCGGCGCGCGCACCGTCGGCCTCGCCAACGGCGACCGCACGGTTGAGCCTGACCACCGGAGTGTCGGTCAGCCGCAACAGCTCGTCGTACCAGCCGACGATCTGCACCCAGTCGGTCTCGTCGACGCTGCGCGCATCCGCATGCAGCGCCGCGATGGCCGCCTGGGCCTGGTACTCGCCGAGACGGTCGCGGGCCAGCGCGGCCTGTAGCACCGTCACACCCTCGGCGATCAGGGCGGTGTCCCACTGGGAGCGGTCCTGCTCGGCCAACGGGACCAGGGTGCCGTCGCAGCCGGTACGGGCCGGTCGGCGCGCCTGGTGCAGGAGCATCAGGGCGAGCAGACCGGCGACCTCGACATCATCGGTGAGCGCGGCGAGTTGCCGGGTCAGCCGGATCGCCTCAACCGTGAGGTCCACCTTGCCGGAGTAGCCCTCGTTGAATACCAGGTAGAGCACCCGCAGCACGGTTGACAGGTCACCCAGCCGGTCCCAACCGACGTCGGCGACGATACGTTTGGCGCGACTGATCCGCTGGGCCATCGTGGCCTCCGGCACCAGGTACGCGCCCGCGATCTGTCGCGTCGTCAGTCCACCCACCGCCCGCAGCGTGAGCGCTACCGCCGACGCAGGCGTCAGCGAAGGGTGGGCGCACAGAAAGTACAGCCGCAGGGTGTCATCGGTGTGTTCGGTCGGCCCAGGCGCCGGCTCGAGCTCCACCCGCTGCTCGCGGCCGCGTCGAGCGGCGTCGGAGCGGACGGAGTCGAGGTACTTGCGCCACGCGGTGGTGACCAACCACGCCTTGGGATCCTCGGGCGGCCGGCCGGGCGGGGTCGACCAGGTCTCCCACGCCTTCAGCAGCGCCTCCTGGACGGCGTCCTCGGCCGCCGCGAAATCCGCTCCGCGACGGACGAGGACACCGATGACCTGTGGCGTCAGATCCCGCACCAACCCTTCGTCCACGCCCAGATCACTCCGTGACGACGGGCGGAAGAGTGAGGAACGGCCGGACCTCAAGCCACTCGTTGATCGGCTTGCCACCGGCCCCCGGCGCGGCCGAGAGCTCACCAGCCAACTCGATGGCCCGCTCGTACGAGTCGACGTCGATCACCATCCACCCGGCGATCAGGTCTTTGGTCTCGGCGAACGGCCCATCGGTGACGGGTGGGCGACCCTCGCCGTCGGACCGGACGAAAGTACCCTCCTGCGACAGGGCCTGCCCCTCGACAAACTCGCCGGTACCTTCGAGCCGCTTGGCCCATTCGTCCATGTACGCCACATGGGCGTCGATCTCGGCCGGCGTCCACTGCTCCATCGGAACGTCGTTCACCGGCGTCGGCGCACCGCGGTAGTGCTTGAGCAACAGGTACTTCATCAGTCGTCTCCTCGGTCCGTGCGACCCATTCTGGCCGCGCACCCAGGGGACGCAGCCGCCGCCCCGTTCTCGACATCGCCGCACCCAAATATTCGAGTCAGTCGGTGGCAGAGGGATACTGAACCGATGATCCAACCGGCACTGCCGTCCACCCAGCCGGCCGCGCTGCCGTCCGTCCTCCACGGCGTACCCGGCCAGGTAGTGGCATCGACCCGGACCTGGCTGCACCGGCAGCGCTCCGAGCAGACCCGCAAGGGGTACCGGCACGACCTGCAACTGTGGCTGGTGCACTGCGCTGGCGCCCGCGTCGACCCGCTGCACGCCCGGCCCGCCGACGTCGACGGCTGGATCATCGCCCAGCGGCTGCGGGGCGCCCGCGGCGGGCGGCCCGCAGCCGAACGCACCATCGCCCGCCGGCTGGCCGCCGTTTCCTCCTGGTACGACTACCTGGTCGCCAACACCGCCGAGGACCCGCAGCCCCTGGTGCGACGCAACCCCGTGCCCCGGGCCGGGCGGCCGCGACTCAACCCGAACTACTCGCCCACCATCGGCCTCAGCGCCGAGGAGATGGACCGGCTGCTCGCCGCCGCCGACTCCGACAGCGCCACCTCCTGCGCGCTGATCCGGCTGTTGTTCACCGGGGGTCTGCGGGTCGGCTCCGCCCTCGGCGCCCAGGTCGCGGACCTCGGCCACGACCAGGGACACCGCACCCTCGACGTGCGGGTCAAAGGCCGCGCCGACGACCAACCCGACCGCATCCCGCTGCCCCCGGTCGTCGACACGGCGGTCGCCGCGATGCTCGCCGAACGCGGCGACCCCACCGGCGGGCCGCTGTTCGTCACCCCGACCGGCCGGCCGATCTACCACATGTACGTCTACCGGCTGGTCAAGCGCCTGGCCAAACGCGCCCACATCGCCGCGTTCGACAAGCTCACCCCGCACGGATTGCGGGCCACCGCGATCACGCTGTACCTCGACGCCACCGGTGGCGACGTACGCGGCGCCCAGCGGTTCGCCGGGCATGCCCGCCCCGAGACGACCATCGGGTACGACAAGCGCCGAGTGACGTACGCAAGCCACGGCGCGTACGTTCTCGCCGGGCGGTTCGGTGCCGTGTCACAGGCCGCACCGAGGGGCTCTGAGCAGCGCTGACGTCAACCGTCTAGAGTGGCCCAGATGACTCCGCTGCCGCGCGTCGAGATCAACGGCGCACCAGCCACCATCGAGCAGCTCCAGTACCGGGCACTGGTGAACTACGGGCACTACACCGCGGCTCAGGTACGCGACCGAGCCATCCGGGGCATCGACTACCACTTCGCGCGGCTGAACACGGCGAACCAGGAACTGTACGGACAGCCGCTACCCGGAGAGCGCGTGCGCGACCTGATCCGGCACGCCCTCGCCGAAGACATAACCGACGCGTCGCTGCGGGTCGACGCCTTCCGGCCCGACGGTGCGCCGGAGGTGTCGGTCATGGTCACGCTCCGGCCGGCCATCGACGCGCCAGCGCAACCCCAGTCCCTGCACGCCGTGGCGTACCAGCGCCCGCTGGCGCACCTCAAGCACGCGGGCAGCTTCGGGCAGATCTACCACGGCCTCGCCGCGGAGCGGGCCGGCTTCGACGAGGCGCTGCTGACCGGCCCCGGCGGGGAGATCTCCGAGGGCTCCGTCTGCAACGTCGGCTTCTTCGACGATGACGCCGTGCTCTGGCCGGCCACCCCGCACCTCGTCGGCACCACGATGCAGCTCCTCGACCGGGAACTCGGCCACCGGGGCGTACCCGTACGCCACCGCGTGCTGCGCCTTTCCGACCTGTCCGGACTGCGCGGCGGGTTCGTCGCCAACTCGCGCGGCGTCGCCCCGATCGCGCGCGTCGACGACGTACCACTCCCCCTCGACAACGAGCTGATGAAGGTGATCACCGAGGCGTACGAGTCGGCGCCGTGGGATCTGGTGTGAGCCTCGCACCTCCCAGCAGCGGCGCCCCTGGGTACTCCCCCACCGAATCCCCGTTCACCTGCGGCGTTTGCTCATTTCGCTCGACCCCGCCGAGCTGAGTACCCTCCCCCCATGGTGCTCAAGGCGTTGTGCTGTCTGTTGGTCGTCTCCGTCGTGGCCGCGTTCGTCGCCGGGCGGATCTTTGGCCCACGTCGTTGATTTGTGCGTCTGTGCGGCTTGTCACACCGCGTAAGGCGTCCTAGGATGCTAGGTTTCATCGACCAGGCTCACGCCGAGGTCATGGCCCGGTTGTGGGGGGCGCTGGCGCGCGAGCCGATTCCCGGCGTCACCGGCCGCGAACGGAGCGCGGGTCAGCTGCGCGTCGGCTTCGCTAGCGGCGTCGAGGTGCGCGGCCCGGCGCCCGCGGCCGAGCTGTTCGCGCGGGCGTCACCCGGACTGACCCTCCACTGTGGAGACATCGGGTACGGGGACCCCGCGCGGCTGGTCCGCTCGCTCCCGCTGGGGCCGCACGCCACCCGGTTCGCGGCTGAGCTGGACGACAGCGTGGCCAACCTCGCACTGGCCCGGGCGGCGCAGCCCGCGCCCGACGACAGGAGCCCGTACCTCACCCGCGGCGTGGACCTGGCCGACGTGGAGCAGTGCGTGGTCGACGGGCACCCGATCCACCCCCTGTGCCGTACCCGCCTCGGTATGTCCCGCGCCGAGGTGCGCCGGTACGCGCCCGAGCACCGGCCCATCGTCGAGCTCACCGTCGTCGAGGTACCGCCTCGGCACTGGGTGTCCACCGGTACCGGCCTGCCGCCGCGGCTGCCCGTACACCCGTGGCAGGTCGAGCACGTGCTGGACCGGTACCCGTGGCTCCCGCCGACCGGCGAGCGGGTACCGGCGCGCCCGCTCATGTCCCTGCGTACCCTCGCCCCCCTCGCGGAGCCGGCCTGGCATCTCAAGACC
>JBPYFB010000095.1:0-3972 GCA_051986465.1 Rugosimonospora sp. | reverse complement strand
CCCGCCGCCACCAGCGCCGGGCGCAACCACGCTCGTTCCGGCCGGGCCAGGGATCTCGCCCGCAGCCCGGTGCTCGGCCCCTCGGTCGGGTACAGCTCGGCGCCCAGCTCGGCAAGGCGCTCCATCTCATCGACCATCGTCGTCCTCCACTCCCATGTCCCCAGAACCCATTGCCTCTCGCACGATGCGGCGCGCCCGGCTCAGCCGGGATCGCACCGTGCCGATCGGGATCTCCATCGCCCGCGCCACTTCCTCGTAGCTCAGCTGGCCCCACGCGACCAGCAGCAGGACGCTGCGGTCGGCCTTGCGCAACCGGCACAGCGCCTGCGCCAGTCGCGCCCGCTGCGCCTGCGCGGTGACCTGTTCGGCGACCCGCTCGTCCGGCGCCTCCACGACCGGCGCCTGCCAGGCCCGTGCGTACGCGCGGAAATGGCTGCGCTCGTCCCGTCCCCGCCGGGCGATTTTGTTGGTGAGGATCCCGAACAGCCACGGTCGGGCGCTTTCGTGCGCGAGGTCGTACCGGTGGCGCTGGGCGAAGGCGGCGAGAAAGGTATCGGCGACGACGTCCTCCGCCGCCGCCGAACCGACCCGCTGGCTCGCGTACCCGTGCAGTACCGCGGCGTACCGGTCGTACAGCGTGCCGAAGCGATCCGGTACCTCCCACGACGCCCGGATCACCTCCGAGTCCGTGGCCTCCGCGCGTACCCGCAAGCTCTCCACACCGCCATCCTCCGTCTCGCCCTCGCTCACTACCTCATTTCCACTGCGGGCCGGACGGGTTCTCGGGTTCTCAGTTTGAAGCCTCTCAGAGGGACGCCGCCGCACGGCCGGCGAGGCCGAGGCCGACGAGGAGCACGACCGCGGCGGTACCGGTCGGCAGGAGCGCGGTCCACCGGCGTACCCGGGACTGGTGGCGCGCCAGCCTGTCCCGCAACCGGATCAGCGCGAAGCCGGCGGCGGTCAGCGCGGCCGCCATGCCCAGCCCGTACCCGAGCACCAGCAGCACGCCGAACGCGGTGCGCCCGAGGCCGACCGCGCCGAGCAGGATCACCAGCGCGGACGGGCTCGGTACCAGGCCGCCCGCGACGCCCATGCCGATCGTCGCCCACCGCGAGGGCCTGGGGTGGTCGTGGGCCTGGTCGTGGTCGTGGTCGTGGTCACCGTCGTGATGGTGGTGGTGATGGTGGTGCTGCGCATGCCGCCGCCCGCGGATCGCCGATACGAGCATCGCGACACCGACGGCGGCGACCAGTGCGCCGCTGGCCACCCCGAGCCAGCCCAGCACCGCCTCGCCGGCGAGCCCCGCCACCGTCGTCAGCAGCAGCCCGAGCAGGAGCACCCCACCCGTGTGGGTGAGCGTCACCGTCGCGCCGACCGCGAGCGCGTCCCGAGGCCGCCCCGCCCGGCCGGCGAGGTACGCGGCCATCACCGTCTTGCCGTGCCCCGGCAGGGCCGCGTGCGCGGCGCCGAGGACGAGCGAGAGCAGCACCGCGAGCAGGCCGACGCCGAGCCCGAGATGCCGGTCACCCACGATGCCGCGCAGCGCCGCCTCGGCGCCCGCGGTGAAGCCGGCCTTGGCTGTGGGTATCCGCGTCGCGGCCGGTCCGGCCGTCCCGGTTCCGGGGTGGACCCGCAGGTGGGCGCCGCGGACGTTCAGCGGCGAACTGAGCAGGTCCTTCGGGTACGCGGTGAGCCCGCCGCTGATGCTGTGCACCGGCAGCGGAGAGTCCACGATCGCGACACCGTGCCCGAGAGCGGTCAGTTCCCGCCAGCCGACCCGGTCGGCCCGGTACCGGTTGGCGATGTCCACTGTGGTCGGTGCGGCGAGTGCGGCGGGCGCCCGCAGCGCACACTCCAGCCGGCTCGTCGACAGCCCCGCCGAGCCCGGCGTGTACCGGAAGCTCGTCGCGCCGATCGTCCACACGAGACGGTGACCCCCGGCGGTGACCGCGAAGTCGTGTGCCAGCCCTTCGCATGCCTTCCGCGCGTACCCGGCGCCGTCGGTATCCACAGTGGACTTCTCCTGTAGCGTCGGCAGCTCGGCGATGTCCACCACCGCCGCCACTTCCACGCGGTCCGGATACAGGTCCAGCGCCTCGAGCTGGTTGATCGAGAAGTTCCCCAGCGGGTGCGCCGAGGCCGGGTGCGCCGGCAGGGACAGCGCGATGGCGAACCCGGCGGCGACCGCGCCGATCGCGGCGAGGAACGCTTTGCCGGACATCACGAGGCACCCAGCCCGGCCAGGGCGCGCGCCGCGGCCGGCGCGTCCAGCGGCGAGAAGTGCGGGTTGGTGTCGAGCGCGCCGCGCAGGTCCCGGCGGGCGGCGGCCCGGTCGCCCAGCGCCAGCTCGATCGCGCCGAGGTGGTAGGCGTACCGCGCGTTGCGGCTGCCGAGCGCCCCGGCGGCCCTGGCGTATCCGAGTGCCTGCGCGTCCCGCCCATTCGCGTGCAGCACCCAGGCGAGTACGTCGGCCACGTCGGCGAACGTGCGCCGGTTCCACTCCTGTTGCGCGAGGCGCAGCGCCTGCGCGGGTTGGTTTCGGGCCAGCGCGAGGGTGGCGCCGGTGAGGTCGTCCGCGCCGCCGTTCGCCGTGAACAGGCGGGTCGCCGCGTCGGCGAGCGTGAGTTGGCTCTCGGCCTGCGCCACCCGACCCGTCGCGCGCAGCAGCTCCGCGTACTCGATGAAATAGCTCGGCGACGGATACCTGCCGGTGATGTCGGCGTAGTCGGTGAGCGCCGCGTCGAGCTGACCCCGCGCGGCCTCGACCTTTGCCCGGCCCTCCAGCAGCGGTACGTATGTCGGATCCGCGGCGAGGCCGGCCCCGTACTCGCGCTCGGCGCCGGCCAGATCTCCCGCCTGCCACGCCAGCTCGCCGAGCTGGTACCGGCAGAACGCGATGTCGGCCCGGTCCACCGCCGCCTGCAGCGCCTGGCGCATCAGCGCGGCGGCCTCGTCGAGCCGGCCGTGCTGCTCCAGGTCGTACGAGGCGCGGGCGTACCCGGCGAGCCCCGGGCGCAGATCGAGCATGTGCTGTACCGCCTGGGTGGCCTCGGTTGCGCGACCCAGCTGCGTCTGCGCGTCGGCGAGCACCCCGTACGCGTCGGCGTCGTACGGATCCTCGTGCAGTGCGCGCTGGGCCAACCCGACCGCGGCGGCGAAGTCGTGCCGGGCGTTGGCGAGCGCGCCGAGACCGGACAGCGCCGCGGGGTTGTCGGTGGCGCGCAGTTGCAGCGACCGCTCCAGCGCGCTCTGTGCCTTCGGGTAGTAGGTCGCGTCCGCCGTGACCCGGGCCTGCTCCAGGTATGCCGAGCCGAGCGCCGCCCAGGTGACGTAGTCGCCGGGTACCAACCGCAGCCGCTGCTGCGCCTGCTCGATCGCGGCCGCGAGGCGGTCCTGGGCTTCCACCGGTACTGTCACGGTTTCGGATCGGGCCGGTGCGGGGGGTCGCACGGCCGCGAAGGCGCCGATCGTCAAGAGAACCAGGGCGGCGAGCCCGATCAGTACCAGCCGCCACGTGCGTATCCGGGTCATCACGTCCTCCGGTCCTATGTGGATGGTGAAGCGTTGTGGATGGCCGGGGGCGGCACCGCGCCCCCGGCCATCGGAATCAGAGTTGAAGAGTTGGGTCGTCCGGACCGGTGAGCGGGGAACGACCAGGCAGGTACGTCGCGCCCGCACCGGGACCTGCCGTGTTGACAGCCGCGACAGCCGGCCGCCGGCGCTGCAGCCAACCGACGAACAGCAGTACGGCAAGGCTCACCGCCACGGCCGACGCGGCGACTGCGACAACCGTCGTGGGACCCGTGTCCGGCTTGGTGAACGCGGCCGGTTGGGTACTGGGGTTGGCGGGTTCCGCCGCGGCCGGTGTCGCCTGGGTGGCCGGACCGGTACCCGTGCCGGCGCCCTTGTTCGCCGCGCTCGTGTTGGGCAGGGCGACGTACGGGAAGGTACGCCCGAACGCGTTGTCGTTCG
>JBPYFB010000094.1:0-27871 GCA_051986465.1 Rugosimonospora sp. | reverse complement strand
GCGGCCGGGTCCCAGCCGCGCCTGGGCCAGCGCGAAACCCTGGTGCTCCGTGCCGAGCAGGTTGGCGACGGGTACCCGCACCCGGTCGAAGCGGATCTCGGCGTGCCCGCCGTGCGCGTGGTCGGTGTACCCGAAGACCGTGGTCGGCCGCACCACGGTCACCCCGGGCGTATCCATCGGTACCAGCACCATGCTGTGCCGCTCGTGCCGCGGCCCGTCGGGATCGGTGACGCCCATGACGATGGACAGCTTGCAGCGCGGGTTCATCGCACCCGTCGACCACCACTTGTGGCCGGTGATGACGTACTCGCCGCCCGAGCGCTCGATGCGGGTGGCGATGTTGTTCGCGTCGGAGCTGGCCACCGTCGGCTCGGTCATCGAGAAGCAGGACCGGATCTCGGCCGCCAGCAACGGGCGCAGCCAGCGCTCCTGCTGTTCGGCCGTGCCGAACATGGCCAGCAGCTCCATGTTTCCGGTATCGGGCGCGGCGCAGTTCATCGCCTCCGGCATGATGCCGGGACTGCGGCCGGCGACCTCGGCGATCGGCGCGTACTCCAGGTTGCTCAGGCCGGCGCCGAACTCGCCGTGCGGCAGGAACAGGTTCCACAGGCCGCGGGCGCGTGCCTCCTTCTTGAGGTCGTCCATGACCGGCGGCGCGTGCCACACGTCCGGCTGCGCGGCCGCCTGCGCGGCGAACACCTCCTCGGCCGGGTAGACGACCTCGCGCGCGAACTCCTCCGCACGCCGGAGGTACTGCTGCGCCCGCTCGCTGTGCGCGAAGTCCACCACGCCTCCCCTCAGCTGATCCGCAGTGCCTGCGCGGCAAGCTCGACGAGTTGCGGTACGGCCGCCCCGGAGCGCGCGAAGCCCTCGCCGACCGTCTTGCCCTGCAGGTACCGCGCGTAGATGCCCTCCGCGATCACGGCGAGCTTGTACCGGCCCAGCCCGATGTACCAGTCCAGCCGCTGCGCTTCGACGCCGTACCGCTCAGCGAGTTGCGCGCCGGTCGGGAAGCCCGCAGGTACCTGCGACGTGACCGCCTCGCCGCGCAGGTCCGTATAGACCGCGAGCATCGCCACGTCGGTCAGCGGATCGCCGAGCGTGGCCATCTCCCAGTCCATGACCGCCTCGATCGCGGACAGGTCGCGCCGGAACATCACGTTGTCCAGCCGGTAGTCGCCGTGCACGATGGCGGGCGGGGGCGAGGCGGGTACGGTCGCGAGCAGCCGCTCGGTGACCCGGTCCAGCAGCGGCAGGCTGCGGGTGCGGGACTTCTCCCACTGCTTGTGCCACCGGTTGACCTGGCGCGTCAGGTATCCGTCGGGGCGGCCGAACTCGCCGAGCCCGATCGCGGCGTAGTCGATGCCGTGCAGGCGCCGCAGCAGGTCGACGAGGACCTCGCCGCAGCGCCAGGCCGCCGCCGGGGCGAGCCCGGTCACCGCGGCCGCCTCCTCCGGCGAACCGGTGCGGCGCAACACGATCCCGTCGACGTACTCCATCACGTAGAACGGCGCCCCGATCACGTCCTCGTCGGTACAGAGCGCGAGCGGCCTGGCCACGGGGAAACCCGCCGCGCACAGGGCCGCGGTGACCCGGTACTCGCGGACCATGTCGTGGGCGGAGGGCAGCACGTGGCCCAGCGGTGGCCGGCGCACCACGACCTCGCCGGTCTCGCCGCGCACCCGGTAGGTGAGGTTGGAGCGCCCGCCGCTGATGACCTCGGCGGTGAGCTTCCCGGTGAGGGTGCCGCCGGCGGCCTCGATGAGGCGCGGCGCCGCGCGGTCGAGATCCAGCCCGGGAACCACGCCACCTCCCCACCAACCGACCGGCACATACCGACCAGTCGGTATGTGACAATCTAGCGACGGCGTCCGGGAAGCGTCAACCCGTCACTTAGAGAACCATTACAACTACTGGTATCGACCACCTACGGGTATCGACGGACGGGCATCGTCCGGCACACTGTTCTCCGGACAGGCTTAACCGATAAAGAAGTACGCCAGGCAGGACGTGAGGAGCGCCGGTGGGCGAGATCTACGTCGAGGTGCGCGCATCGACCGACCCGCCAGCCGTGGCGCTGGATCCGATCGACGCCGGTGAACTCGTCGACAACTCCCCCGTCGCCACGCTCGTCTACGACCTGCGTCACCGGGTCATCCGCTACGCCAACCGGGCGCTGTGCGAGCTCGCCCGGCGGGACGCCCACGAGCTCGCCGGTACCCTCGTCGACGACCTGCTCCAGCCGACCGAGAGCCCGATGCCCACCGGCGACCCGGTGGCCACCAGCGGCGCGATGCTCGCCGGCGAGGCGCTCCTGCACCGGCCCGGCTGCGGTACCCGGCACGTCGAGGCGCGCACCTCGCCCGTCGAGTACGGCGGCGAGAACTGCGGGCAGGTGGTGCTCTGGGACATCACCGAGCGGGTCGCGTGGGAACAGCAACTGCTGCACCAGGCCTCGCACGACACGCTCACCGGCCTGCCCAACGCCTGGTACGCCTCGATCCACCTGCACAAGGCGCTGCGCGCGTCCGGACCGCGCGCGCCGCAGCACCTGGCCGTCCTCTTCGTCGACCTGGACGGCTTCAAGCAGATCAATGACACGTTCGGCCACCACGCCGGCGACGCCGTGCTCCGGCAGACCGCCAACCGGCTGCGGGACGTGGCCGCCAAGGCCGACCTCACCGCGCGCCTGCACGGCGACGAGTTCCTGGTCGTGTGCCGGGTGGCCAACGCCATCCACGCCGCGCACGTGGCGCAGCGCATCCGCCGCGCGCTGGCCCGGCCGATCCGGGTCGGCGCGCATTCGCTGCAGGTGACGGCGAGCGTCGGCATCGCGGTCTCCACACCGGCCACCGCCGACGCCGACCGGCTGCTGCGCTTCGCCGACCACCGGATGTACACGGACAAGCGCAACTCGATGCCGACGCGCCGCCGGGACCGCCCGCCGGTCGCGGCGGACGAGGCGCAGCCGCTCGCGGTCAGATCGGCAGCGCCTGCTGGAGCTCCTCCCGCACGTTGGTCGTGAGCAGCTGGCCGACCTTCGCGGCGAGCGCGTCGAGGGCGGCACTGGCCGACTCGATGTCCACCCTGGCCGTGCCCACCACGGCGAGGATGGCGCCGTCGGCGGTCGGCTTGACCATCAGTACCCGCTTGCTCAGCTGGGCCACAGCGAGCTCGACCCGGTCCTCGCCCCACATCCGGTTGGTGCTGCCGGCGACGATGCTGACCAGTCCACACGCGACAGCGGCCAGCTCATCCGCGTGATCGCGGGTCAGCCCGACCGAGGCGGTGACCAGCAGCCCGTCGGGGGTGCCGAGCGCGGCGCCGGACACCTCGGGAACGCTGACGGCGAACGTGTTGATCGTCGACTGGAGATCCTGGGCTGATGGGCTCAGCGGCACGGGCGGCTACTCCTCGTCGATGCGCGCCCCGCTCGGACGCGTCACAGTGACCGAAAGGCAAGCGTACTGTGACGAGCAGCCGCACGACTAGACTTCAGTGACCGCATGGTGATCTCGTAAACTCCCGGCGTGCCCCCTTCTGGTTGGTACCGCGGGCTGGTCGTGCTCGAGCTTGCCCTCGCCGTACCGACGTTCATCTCGCTTCGTTTCATCACCGCGCCCTACGGCCGGTACCGGCGCGCCGGCTGGGGACCGTCCCTGCCCGCGCGGGTGGGCTGGCTGCTGATGGAGTGCCCGGCCGCGCTGCTGTTCGCCGCCGTGTACTGGGCCGGCGCGCACCGCACCGGGCTCGTCCCGCTGCTGCTGTTCTGCCTGTGGGAGCTGCACTACGCGCACCGGGCCTTCCTCTATCCACTGTGGACACGCCCGGGCGCCCGGATGCCGCTGAGCATGATGGCGCTGGCGGTCGGGTTCAATGTGCTCAACGCCTGGATCAACGCGCGCTGGGTGTCCGGCTTCGGCGAGTACGCACGCGCCTGGGCGTACGATCCGCGCTTCCTCGCCGGCGCCGCGCTGTTCCTCGGCGGCTTCGCGCTCAACGTCACCGCCGACCGTGCCCTGCGGCAACTGCGCCGGCCCGGCGAGTCCGGCTACCAGGTACCGCACGGCGGCGCCTTCGAACTGGTCTCCTGCCCGAACTATCTCGGCGAGATGGCGGAGTGGGCGGGCTGGGCGCTGGCCACCTGGTCGCTGCCGGGGCTGGCGTTCGCCCTGTACACCGCGGCCAACCTGGCACCCCGGGCGCTCGCCCACCACGACTGGTACCGCCAGCGCTTCCCCGACTACCCGCCCGGGCGCCGCGCGCTGATCCCCTACCTTTTGTGAAGGAAGGTTCCCCATGAAGGTGCTGCTGACGGGCGCCACCGGGAACGTCGGCTCGCACACCCTGCCCGAACTGCGCCGGCAGGGGCACGACGTGCGCTGCTTCGTGCTCGACACCCCCGCCCAGCGGCGCACCGCCCCTGCAACTCTCACGGCGTCGCTGGCTTCGCTTGACCGCTCCGACGCGCCAGGTGTCGAGCTGGTCTTCGGGGACATCCGCGACCCGGCCGCGGTCAGCGCGGCGTGCGCGGGGGTCGAGGCGGTCGTGCACCTCGCCGCGGTCATCCCGCCGGCCAGCGAGGAGCGGCCGGGGTACGCGCGCGAGGTCAACGTGGACGGTACGGCGAACGTGGTGGCCGGGTGCCAGGCCCAGCCGGTACCGCCCCGGCTGCTGTTCAGCTCCACATTGGACGTACACGGGAACACGCTCGGCAAGGCACCGCCGCGGCAGGTGGACGACCCGCTCATCGCGACCAACGCGTACACCGAACACAAGATCCGGGGCGAGACGCTGGTACGCGGCAGCGGCCTTACGTGGTGCGTGCTGCGCCTGGCCGACGTACCGGTACTGGGCATGCGCGACCCGCACCCGATCATGTTCGAGATCGGGCTCGCCAACCGCATCGAGTGCGTACACGCCGACGACGCGGGGCTGGCGCTCGCCAACGCGCTGACCACCCCGGAGGTATGGGGCCGGGTGCTGTTCATCGGTGGCGGCCCGACGTGCCAGCTGACCTACCGCGACTACCTCGGCGGCATGCTCGGGGCGATGGGCCTGGAACCCTTGCCCGATGAGGCGTTCAGCACCGCCGAGTACGCGACCGACTGGCTGTCCACCGAGGAGGGCGAGCGGCTGCTGCACTACCAGCGGCACCGGTTCGAGGACATCACCGCGGCGGTCGCGGCGAGCCTCGGCTGGCGGCGCCGGCTGGTCGGGGTCGCCGGACCGTTCGCCCGCGCCGCCCTGTTGCGGATGTCCCCGTACTACCGTCGCTCCCATGCCTGAGCGCACCCGCCGGGACTGGCGCGAGACGGTATCGGCCGCGACCGACTTCGCGCTGCTCGGCATCCTGGTGACGGTCGTCTCCGTGTTCGTGGTGACGCTCGGGGCGGCGCTCGCGACCGGGTCGGCGGCGGCCGCGCACTGGTGCCGGTACCGCTCGCTGCCGCCGGTACGCGATCTGCTGGCCATCTTCGTCCGCGCCCTCGCGCCCGGCGCCCTCGCCACCCTCGTGGCCGCCGTCGCGGGCGCGCTGCTCGGCGCCGACCTGACGCTGGTCGGCCGCGGCGTGGTCCCCGGTGGGCGGGTGTTCCTCGTGGTCAGCGTGGTGATCGCGGCCGAGGTCGCCGGGCTGGCCACGCTGGTTCTCGTGGGCGTCGGCGAGCGCGAAGGTACGGGCTTTCGGGACGCGACGCGCTGGGCCGGGCGGATCGCCTTCGCCGCGCCGCTGGCGCCGCTCGCGCTCGCCGCCGTGCTCGCGATCGCGGCGCTGATCGCGGTGATGGTACCGGTGACCACGCCCATACTGCTCGGCTTCGTCCTGCTCGCCGTGCACGTGGTGGCCCGCCGGACGGTCCCCGCGAGACTGGAGTAATTACGGTGGCGGCGCGTGCCGGTCGACCGAGGGTACGTCGTCGGTCGGCTCCGCCGGTCGCAGCACGCGGGTGACCGCCGGTGCCACGGTGTTGAGCAGGCCGCCGAGGGTACGGCGCAGCAGCGAGGGCGGCGAGCCGTCCGCGTGCGGCAGCCGCCAGTGGTGCCCGACGAGCGCCGCGTACACGGCGAGGGTCTGCCCGGCGGTCGCGAAGTCGAGCGTGCTCACCAACTCGTCGGCGACGCCGAAGGGTACCGACGCGGGCAGCGGGCCGCGCGCGTACTCGACGGCCCAGACCCCGTCGGTGAAGTTCATCGCGCGCGCCTGGTTGCGCCCCACGTAGACCCGGTCACCCGGCTTGTACACGCGCTTGTCGAACTGGCCCTCGCCGTAGTACCACATCTCGCCGTCGATGACGGTGTCCCAGAAGCCGACCAGATGCCGGCCGGAGTGGCCCTCGGAACCGATGGGGGTACCCCAGATCATCAGGTACTCGAAGACCGAGGCGTAGTACAGCTTCATCTGGATCATCGCGCCGCCCGCGTTGCTGTAGATCCAGGGCTGGTCGTGCACGATGCGGTCCGGGTACTTCGCGTCCATCGCCTCGGCGATCGCGTCGAACATCCGCGGCTTGCTCAACCCGAGTCCGACCATCGCGCATTCGTGGACGACGTCGGGGTCGAAGAGATACTCCATGTCACACCCCGGGCAGCGCCGCGACCGCGGCCTCGATGTCCTTTGTGGACAGTTCGTGGTCCACGAGCTCGCCGGACAGGTACGCGCCGTAGGCGGCGAGGTCGAGGTGGCCGTGCCCGCACAGCGCGGTGAGGATCACCTTCTCCTCGCCGGTCTCCTTGCAGCGCAACGCCTCCTCGACGCAGGCGGCCAGCGCGTGGGTGGGCTCCGGCGCGGGCACGATCCCTTCCGCCCGCGCGAACTGCACCCCCGCGGCGAAGCACTCGCGCTGGGTCTTCGCGACCGCCTCGATCAGACCCAGCTCGTACACGTGCGAGATGAGTGGCGACATGCCGTGGTAGCGCAGGCCGCCGGCGTGGATCGGGTCGGGGATGAAGTCGTGCCCGAGCGTGTGCATCTTCATCAGCGGCGTCATCCCGACGGTATCGCCGAAGTCGTACGCGTAGACGCCCTTCGTCAGCGACGGGCAGGAGGCCGGCTCGACCGCGCGGATCGTCGGCGCGATCCGGCCGGCGAGCTTCTCCCGCAGGAACGGGAAGGCGAGGCCGGCGAAGTTGGAGCCACCGCCGGTGCAGCCGACGATGAGGTCGGGCGTGGCGCCGATCTTCGCGAACTGGCGCAGCGCCTCCTCGCCGATGACGGTCTGGTGCAGCAGCACGTGGTTGAGGACCGAGCCCAGCGCGTAGTTCGTCTGCGGGTCCTGCGCCGCCACCTCGACCGCTTCGGAGATGGCGATGCCCAGCGAGCCGGGCGAGTCGGGGTGCTCGGCGAGTACCTTGCGCCCGGCGGCGGTCAGCTCCGACGGTGACGGGTGGATGACGCCACCGAACGTCTCGATCATGATCTTCCGGTACGGCTTCTGGTCGTACGACGCGCGTACCTGCCACACCTCGCAGGCGAGGCCGAACTGGGCGCAGGCGAAGGCGAGCGCGGTGCCCCACTGGCCCGCGCCGGTCTCGGTGGTCAACCGCCGAACCCCGGCCGCGGCGTTGTAGTAGGCCTGGGCGACCGCGGTGTTGGGCTTGTGCGAACCGGCCGGCGAGCCACCCTCGTACTTGTAGTAGATCTTGGCGGGGGTACCGAGGGCCTTCTCCAGCCGGTGCGCCCGGTACAGCGGCGACGGGCGCCACAGCCGGTACACGTCGAGGACCTCCTCGGGGATGTCCACGTACCGGTCGGTGGTGACCTCTTGCAGGATGAGGTCCAGCGGGAACAGCGGCGCGAGGTCGTCGGGTCCGACCGGGGCGAGCGTGCCCGGGTGCAGGACCGGTGGGGGCGGCGCCGGCAGGTCGGGGATCAGGTTGTACCACTGGCGGGGCAGCTCGGCCTCGCTCAGGAGGATCTTCGTGGGCTCACCCATCACGTGAGCTTATGCGCAACGTGCGCCGTGAAGAAGCGTCGCGAAGAAGCGCCCCGCACACCCGGTCCGGATTAGCTCTTCGCATAAGGGGTAGACACGGCCAGTGATTACGCATGATCAAGAAGTCTGGATCCGCCTCGGCGACCTGGCCCTGCCCGCCACGGTACGGGTGCCCGAGCGGGCGCACGGCACCGTTCTGCTCGCCAACGGTACGGGCAGTTCCCGGCACAGCGCCGGGAACCGGATGGTCGCCCAGGGACTGCAGGAGGCCGGGCTCGCCACCGTCATGCTGGACCTGCTCTCCGAGATGGAGGAGGTGGGCGACGCGCGTACCGGCAAGTACCGGTTCGACGTCGACCTGCTCGCCGGCCGGCTGACCGCGGCCGTGGACTGGCTCGTGGCCCGGCCCGACGTGTACCCGCACGGCCTCGGCATCCTCGCCGCCGGTACCGGCGCCGCGGCGGCGCTCGCCACCGCCAGCCGGCGCCCCGAGGCGGTCCGCGCCGTGGTCAGCCGCGGCGGCCGGCCGGACCTGGCCGACCAGGCCCTGGCCCAGGTGTGGGCGCCCACGCTGCTGCTCGTCGGCGGTGCCGACGAGGCGATCGTCGAGCTGAACCGGCAGGCCGAGGCGGTACTCGGCGATCGCGCCCGGCTCGTCCTGATCCCGAAGGCCACGAACCAGTTCACCGAGGATGGCGCCGCGGAGCAGGTCGCGGAGCTCGCGCGCGACTGGTTCGACCTCTACCTCGACCCGAATGGTCCAGTTCTCGACGAATTCCCGGATATGGCCAGATAACGTCGCTGCCGTCGGGCTTGCCGCAACTGTTAATGCCTCAGCGCTTGGTGTATCCGTCGCGATCCGGCTACGGTGCAGAACCGTGGTGGGGAGGCACTGAGGCGATGACGGTACCAGAGGACGAGCTGGTCCAACTGGCCGTCCGGGGTGACCCGGACGCCGTCGCGGAGCTGCTCGAACTGCAGCGGCCGGGCATCGTGCGGTACTGCCGGGCGCACCTGGGGCGGGTCGGCGGCAGGTACACCACCGCCGACGACGTCGCGCAGGAGGTATGCATCGCGGTGCTGCACGCGCTACCCCGCTTCCAGGATCAGGGCCGGCCGTTCGCCGCGTTCGTGTTCGGCATCGCCGCCCACAAGATCGCCGATGCCCAGCGGGCGGCGGTGCGGCACGCCACCGCGGCGCCGGTCGACACGCTGGCCGAGCGGCAGGACAGCGCACCCGGCCCGGAGCAGCAGGCGATCGCGAGTGATCTCGGGCGGCGCCTGTCCGGACTGCTGCGGCACCTGTCGGAGCTGCACCGGGAGATCGTGGTGCTGCGGGTGGCGGTCGGGCTGTCCGCGGAAGAGGTGGGGCGCACGCTGGACATGACGCCAGGAGCGGTACGGGTGGCCCAGTCCCGGGCGCTGGCCCGGTTGCGTAACCTAGCCAGTACGGCGTTTGACGAGGTACCGGCATGAGTTACGAACCGCACAGCTCCGAAGATCTCGAGTGGATCCGCTCGGACGACCTGCTGCTGGACGCACTCGGCCGGGGCGAGGCGACGCCGGGCGACGACGAGGTGGCGGCGATGCTCGCCGCGTGGCGCGCGGATATCGCCGACGAACTGCCTACCGTGCGTGCGGCGGCACCCGTGGTGACCGCGCTCGACGAGGACGCACCCGACCAGCCGACGGTACCGATCGAGCCGGCGGCACCGACCGCGTACCCCGAGTGGACCACGCAGCCGATACCGATCGCCCCGGTACGCGCCCGCCGCCGGCTGCCCCGCCCGCGCGCGGTCGCGGTCGCCGCCGCGTTCGCGCTCATCGCGGCGCTCGGCGGTGCCTCGGTGGCCGCGCTGAACGCCACACCCGGCAGTCCACTGTGGCCGATCAGC
Organism: Rugosimonospora sp.; assembly: GCA_051986465.1. Taxonomy (GTDB): domain Bacteria; phylum Actinomycetota; class Actinomycetes; order Mycobacteriales; family Micromonosporaceae; genus DATEJJ01. The sequence continues at coordinate 18,042 of JBPYFB010000094.1, read as the reverse complement.
CAGGTGCTCGACCCGAACCGGGCCGACGTGCTCAACGCGCAGCAGGCGATCGACAAGTTGCGCGCCGCGGTCAACGCGCAGCGCTACGACGAGGCGACCCGGCTCGTCCCGCCCGCGCAGGCCCTCGTCGACAAGGTGCACGACGGGCAACAGCGGCAGCGGCTGCAGGCCCAACTCGACGCGCTGGTACGGGCGCTGGCCGCCCAGGTCGCGCCACCGAGCGCCCCAGGCGCCCCGAGCGTCCCGACCGGTCCGACGGTCGCGCCCACGCCGGCACCGTCGCAGGCGCCGGTACCAGGCGGCGGCAACGGCGGACCGGCGAACAGCCCGACCAAGCACGGCGGCCTGCTGCCACCGCTACGGAGCCTGGTGCCCAGCCTGCCGCTACCTCCGCTGCCGCTGCCCAGCCTGCCGCTGCCGTTGCCGAGCCTGCCCATCCACCTCCCCTAGCTCCCCACACTTCCCATAGCTCCCGTCGCTCCACAGTGGAGTGTGGTCAGCCGCTGCGGCGCAATGCTGGTCACGGGACGCGCTTGCCCGGCCCCGACCGCTTGGGCCGGCTGCGGGTCGTCACGCTCAGCCGGCCGTCGGCCTCCATGTAGACGGCGGCCACCTCGTCCAGGCGCCGCACGCCCTGCTCGCGCAGGTTCGCCATCAGCTCATCGTCGGTGAGCAGCTCGCGCCGCATGTTGCGGGACAGCACCTGGCCGTTGCGCACGAGCAGCAGCGGGCGGGGCCGGATGATCCGGGCGGCCCGCGGCGAGAGGTACGCGATGAGGTTGAGCATCCACGACCAGAAGATGATCGTGCCGACCAGGATGATGCCGTCGGCGATGTTGGTGTACCCGCCGGACATCGCGTTCTGGGCCGCGTCCGCGAGCAGCACGATGACGAGCAGATCGGTCACGCCGGTGCTGCCGCTCTCCCGCTTCAGCACCACCCGCAACATGAAGTACAGGGCGAGATAGACGACGGTCCCGCGGATGATCAGCTCTGGTACCTGTCCGGTCGGCCGGAACAGCGAAGCCCAGTGGACCACGCCTGCCGGGTACCCGGCAGGGCGGTGCTTCACACGCGGGCGTCCGCCGGCAGCAGCTCCAGCCTGCCGATCTTGCCCCGGGCGTGCAGGTCGAGGAAGAGGTCGACCAGCGCCGGATCGAACTGGCTACCCCGCCCGGCGCGCAGTTGCTCGCGCGCCCGGTCCTCGGGCATGGCCGTCTGGTACGCCCGGTCGGAGCGCATCGCCGCCCACGAATCGCAGACCGCGATGATCCGCGACTCGAGCCGGATGTTCTCGCCGCGCAGCCGGTCCGGGTACCCGGTGCCGTCGTAGCGCTCATGGTGCTGCCGGATCGTTTCGGCGACCGCGCTGAAACCGGGGACCAGCCGGGCCAGCCGCGCGCCGTGGTCGGGGTGCTGGCGCAGCAGTTCCCACTCGGTCGAGGTCAGCTCGCTCGGCTTGCTGAGGATCGCCTCCGGAACGAGGATCTTCCCGATGTCGTGCAGCCGCCCGGCCAACTGCAGCCGCCATGTGGTCGCCTCGTCGTGACCGAGCGTATGCGAAAGCACCGTCGCCCACCGGCTGATCGCGCTGCTGTGCTCATGGCCCGACATGCACCGGTCGACATGGTCTGCCGCGGAGCGCAGATAGCCCAACATCGGGGCAGAGTCGGCCGGATCGGCGAGGACAGGCCCGGTCAGACCACCGGCCTCGTTCATCCGCTCCCCCACGCGATCGCTCGCACTCTGCGGCTGCGGACCAGTCCACGGGCGGCGGTCGCCACGTTGCCAGACCCGCCTGCCGGCCCCCCCGACTGACAGACGCCCGGGGACAGATCCCCAGGTCCACAGTGCTCCACCGTAGACCACCAAGGGGTACGTGCCAAGTTGCACTATCGTCGATATTTTGGCTACACAGGGTAACGGTGCCGCGCACGGTTCTCGATCGGCTACAGCGTGCCTCGGTCGGCCATCGCGCGGCCAATGGCTGGTTAACAACGCGGCTATGGATCGTTACGGCACGGCCGGGGTTCGTTACGGCTCAGCCGTGGCTCGTTACAGGGTGGCGGTGGCCACGAGCGCGGGCGCGACCGATACCGCGACCGGCAGGAGCGCGAAGACAGCGAGCGCGAGCAGCGTCAGCGCCTGGTACGCGGTGCCGAGCGGCCGGTACGGCGCGGCGAGCCGGCGTACCCGCGCCAGGGCGTCGGGCCCACCCGCGGCGAGTACCGCGCCGGGCGCCCCGGCCGGGCGGGCGCCCGCCTCGGCGAGCAGTACCAGCGCCTCGGCCAGCCGTACCCGGTCGCACACCGCGGTCGCGGCGTCGTCCGCCACCATTTCCAGGAGCCGGTTGACCTCTTGCCGACCGCGTTCGAAGACCGGCAGCGGGCCGAACGCCCGGCGCCACACGGCAGAACAGCCCAGCAGCAGCGCGTGCCGCCCGCGCAGGTGCGCGCGCTCGTGTGCGAGTACCCCGCGCAGCTGTTCCACGTCGAGCAGGTCGCGGGTTGCCGAGGTGATCACGACCTGCGGCCGGCGGCCGGGCACGCAGTACGCGGCCGGCGTCGGGTGCGGCAGCACCATCACGCCGACCCGGCTGTCGGATCGCTCGCTGCCGAGCAGGCCGAGGCTGTCCAGGTGGCGGCGGCGGGTCCGGCGGGTCGCGAGGATGTGCCGCGCCGCGCAGTACCCGAGCCGGGCCAGCAGCGCGACGCCGACCGCGCCGCCGAGCACCACGCCGGCCGGCCCGCGCGCCACGTCGTAGTCGTGGCGCAGCCGGACCAGCGACGTGTGCAGCATGGCGGCCAACACGTCACCGACGGCCGGTACGACGAGAGTGGCGCAGCCGAGCAGGGCGGCGAGCAGCGCGGTGCCGCCGAGGGTGAACCAGGCGAGGATCCCGAGCCGGGGAGCGCGGTACGGCCAGCGGGCCCGGGCGAGGAACTGCGGCGCGACCGCCACGGTCGCCGCCGAGTACGCCGCGAGCAGCACCGCGATGTTCACCGGTGCCGCCGTCGCGTGTCGTACTCGTCCAGCGCCTTGCGCAGCGCGGTGACCTCGCTGCGGCTCATCCGGTCGACGAACCCGAGCAGCGCGGCGGCGCGGTCGCCCGCGTCGTCGAGCACCGCCGAGAGCAGTCCGGCGACGTGCTGCTCCCGGCTCTGCGCCGGGAGGTAGCGGTAGGCACGCCCGTCCAGCTCGCGGCGCAGTGCACCCTTGCGATGCAGGTTGTCCATGACGGTCATCACGGTCGTGTAGGCGATCTGCCGCTCCCGCCGCAGATCCTCGACGACGTCACGAACGCTCGTCGGCCGATTCCAGGACCACACCCGGTCCATGATCACAGCTTCTAACTCACCGAACCCACGCACCGGTAAATGGTCGCCGACCACACCACTCCGTGTCCACCCGGCGTTAGTTGTACGATAGTAATTGTTGTACGCGTACAAGCGATTGGGGAACCATGCCTGAACAGACCCGGGCCCGCCGGCTGCTGGTACTGGCCGTCTGCTGCATGAGCCTGTTCATCGTGGGACTCGACGTCACCATCGTGAACATCGCGCTGCCTGCCATCCGGCACGACCTGCACGCATCGGTCTCCGGTCTACAGTGGACGATCGACGCGTACACGCTGGTCACCGCCAGCCTGCTCACGCTGGGCGGCTCGACGGCCGACCGGATCGGGCGGCGCCGCGTCTTCCAGACCGGCCTGACCGTCTTCACGCTCGCCTCGCTGCTGTGCGGGCTCGCGCCCAGCCTCGGCGCTCTGATCGCGTTCCGGGTGCTGCAGGCGGTCGGCGCCTCAATGCTCAACCCGGTGGCCATGTCTATCATCACGAACACGTTCCTGGATTCCAAGGAGCGGGCCAGGGCCATCGGCGTCTGGGGTGCGACCGTGGGGATCAGCATGGCGCTCGGCCCGATCGTCGGCGGCGCCCTCATCGACTCGGCGGGCTGGCGCGCCATCTTCTTCATCAACATTCCCGTCGGTATCGCCGCGTTCGTGCTCAGCGCGCTGCTGGTACCGGAGTCCCGGGCGCCCCGGCCGCGCCGTACCGACCCGCTCGGGCAACTGCTCGTCTTCACGCTGCTCGCCGCGCTCACCTATGGCATCATCGAAGGTCCGACGGCCGGTTGGACGGCACCCGAGATCATGGGAGTGTTCGCGATCGCCTGCCTCGCCGCGGCGGTGCTCGTCTGGTACGAGCCCAGGCGCGAGGAGGCACTGCTGGATCTCAGGTTCTTCCGGAGCATGCCGTTCTCCGGCGCGACCCTGCTCGCGATCAGTGGCTTCGCCGGGTTCGCCGGGTTCCTGTTCCTCAACGCGCTGTACCTGCAGGACGTGCGGGGCTTCTCCGCGCTGCACGCCGGCCTGTACACCCTGCCCACCGGGCTGATGACGGTCGTGTGCGCGCCGCTGTCCGGCCGGCTGGTCGCGGCGCGGGGACCGCGCGTCCCGCTGCTCGTCGCGGGCCTCGCCATGACGGCCAGCGCGATCCTGCTGACCAACCTGCACCGGGGCACCACGACCCCATACCTGCTCGCCGCGTACCTCATCTACGGGTTGGGTTTCGGCATGCTCAACGCACCCATCACCAACACCGCCGTCTCCGGCATGCCGGTCGCGCAGGCCGGCGTGGCCGCGGCGATCGCCTCGACCAGCCGCCAGGTCGGCGTATCGCTCGGCGTCGCGGTCGTCGGCTCGGCCGTCACCTCGTCGATCCGGGGCCCGCTCGCCACCGGCTTCACCGCGGCGAGCCACGTCGGCTGGTGGATCATCGCGGGCTGCGGGCTGTTCGTGCTCGCCGTCGGCATCCTCAGCACCTCCCGCTGGGCGCAGCGTACCGCGGCCCAGGTCCGGACCCGACTAGCCACTGTGGACGATGCACGAACCCCGGTCGGTGCCTCGTGAAGGATCGGGCGGCGCGGGTCTGGCGCGAGATGCGGACCCTGGTGCTGGAGCGGTACGACCGGCGCAAGGAGGTCTGCGCCGCCCTCGACATGAGCTTCGTGCGTGCCAAGGCACTGCGCCACCTGGCTTCCGGGCCGATGGCGATGCGGGAACTCGCCGCGGCGCTGGCCACCGACGCCCCGTACACCACGCTCGTCGTCGACGACCTGGAGCGGCGCGGGCTCGTCACGCGTACCGCCCACCCCAGCGACCGGCGTTCGAAGGTCGTCACGGCCACGCCGGACGGGGTACGGGCGGCGGCTCGCGCGGACGAGATCCTGAACGAGCCGCCGGCCCCGCTGCTCGAACTCACCGCCGCCGAACTGTCGACATTGGAGCAGATACTGGCGAAGTTGCGCCGGGACAACGCGGTCATACCGGCGCGGGGGAGCATCGATGGCGGGTAACGGATACATCGCGGTGATCGGTGAGGCGGTGGCCGACGCGTTCCCCTCCGCCGCCACACCGGACAAGTTGGATCTGCGGGTATACCCCGGCGGCGGCCCGGCCAACACCGCGGTCGCGCTGTCCCGGCTCGACGTGCCGACCCGCTTCCTCGGCCGGCTGTCCCGCGGGCTGCTCGGCACCCTGCTGCGCAACCACCTCGAAGCGTCCAACGTGGACCTGTCCGCCAGCGTCGACGCCGACGGCGCGGCGTGCCTCGCCATCACCGCCGTCGACGCCGAGGGGCGCACCGGCTACGACTTCTACCTGCGCGGCGTGACCGACTGGGACTGGCGCCCGGAGGAGCTCACCGCCGCCCGGGTCGCCGGCGCCGCGTGTGTCCACACTGGATCGCTCGCGCTCGCGCTGCGGCCGGGCGGCCCGCTCATCGAGGACCTGCTCGCCGCGGCCCGCCCCGCGGCCACCATCTCGATCGACCCCAACGTGCGACCCGGGCTCGTACCCGCGCAGGAGTACCAGGCCGCGATGGAACGCTGGTGCGCGCTCGCCGACGTCGTGCGCCTCAGCGACGAGGACCTCGCGATCCTGCGCCCGGACGGCGACTTCGACGCGGCCTGCGCGCGGTGGCACGAGGCGGGGGTACGGCTGGTCGTGCTCACCCGGGGCGGCGAGGGGGCGGTCGCCTCGCTCGCCGGCACCCGGGTGGCGGTGCCGGCGGTACCGGTGGCGGTCGTCGACACCGTCGGCGCGGGCGACGCGTTCACCGCCGGGCTGCTGCGCTGGCTCTGGTACTACGGTCACCTGCAGGCGCGGCTCCCGGGTACCGAGCCGGACGACGTGGCGCAGGCGATGGCGTTCGCGGTCGAGGTGGCCGCCCGTACCTGCGCCGTGCAGGGTGCGAACCCGCCGTGGGCCAAGGACCTCGCGCTGCCGCAATCCGGCTGAAATCATGGCGTGCGAGCATGCCAACGCCGATCGTCCCCTCGGGAGGTTCGTTTGTTTCTCACGCCCCACGAGCAGGAGCGGCTGCTCATCCACGTCGCGGCCGACCTGGCCACGAAGCGGCGCGAGCGCGGCCTGCGGCTCAACTATCCCGAGGCGGTCGCGGTGGTGACCGCGTTCCTGCTCGAAGGCGCGCGCGACGGGCGCCCGGTGGCTGAACTGATGGCGGCGGGGCGGCACGTGCTCGGCCGCGAGGACGTGCTCGACGGCGTACCGGAGATGCTCAAGGAGGTACAGGTGGAGGCGACGTTCCCGGACGGTACGAAGCTGGTCACCGTCCACGAGCCGATCCCGTGATCCCGGGCGAGGTGCTGCCGGCACCCGAGCCGGTGGCCATCAACGACGGGCGCCCGGAGACGGCGCTGACCGTACTCAACACCGGCGACCGTCCGGTACAGGTCGGCTCGCACTACCACTTCGCCGAGGCGAACCCGGCCCTGCGCTTCGAGCGGGAGGCGGCCTGGGGCAAGCGGCTCTCGGTACCGGCGGGCACCTCGGTACGCTTCGAACCCGGGGTGACCCGCGAGGTGGTGCTGGTGCCGCTGGCCGGCCGCCGGGTGGTACCCGGCCTGCGCGGCGAGGCCGGAGGTGCGTTATGAGTTTGGTCGACCGTAGTCGATACATCGCGCTGTACGGCCCGACCACTGGGGACCGGATCCGGCTCGCCGATACCAATCTGCTCATCGAGGTGGAGGCCGACCACTGCGCCGGCGGCGACGAGGTGGTCTTCGGCGGCGGCAAGGTGATCCGCGAGTCGATGGGCCAGTCCACGGCGACCCGCGCCAGCGGCGCGCCCGATACCGTCATCACCGGCGCCGTCATCCTCGACCACTGGGGCGTCGTCAAGGCGGACGTCGGCATCCGCGACGGGCGCATCGTGGCGCTCGGCAAGGCCGGAAACCCCGACACCATGGACGGTGTCCACCCCGACCTCGTCATCGGCCCATCCACCGAAATCATCGCCGGCAACGGCCGCATCCTCACCGCCGGCGCCATCGACACCCACGTCCACTTCATCTGCCCGCAGATCGTCGAGGAGGCGCTCTGCGCGGGCATCACCACGCTCGTCGGCGGCGGTACCGGGCCGGCCGAGGGCAGCAAGGCGACGACGGTCACGCCCGGCTCCTGGCACCTGGCACGGATGCTGGAGTCGATGGACCCGTGGCCGGTCAACGTGCTGTTGCTGGGCAAGGGAAACACCGTCTCCGAGGCGGCGATGTGGGAGCAGTTGCGCGCCGGTGCGGGCGGTTTCAAGCTGCACGAGGACTGGGGTACCACGCCGGCGGCGATCGACGCGTGCCTGCGGGTGGCGGACGCGGCCGGCGTGCAGGTGTCGATACACACGGACACCCTGAACGAGGCGGGCTTCGTCGAGGACACCCTGCGGGCCATAGCCGGGCGGGCGATCCACGCGTACCACACGGAGGGCGCGGGCGGCGGGCACGCGCCCGACATCATCACGGTCGCCGGGTACCCGAACGTGCTGCCCTCCTCGACCAACCCGACCCGCCCGTACACCCGCAACACCCTCGACGAGCACCTCGACATGCTGATGGTCTGCCACCACCTCAATCCGGCCGTGCCCGAGGACCTGGCGTTCGCGGAGAGCCGCATCCGACCGTCCACAATGGCCGCCGAGGACGTGCTGCACGACCTCGGCGCGATCTCGATGATCGGGTCGGACTCGCAGGCGATGGGGCGCGTCGGCGAGGTGGTGCTGCGCACCTGGCAGACGGCGCACGTGATGAAGGCCAGGCGCGGCGCGCTGCCCGGGGACACCGCGGCGGACAACCGGCGGGCCCGGCGGTACGTGGCCAAGTACACCATCTGCCCGGCCGTGGCCAACGGCATCGACGCCGTGGTCGGCTCGGTGGAGGCTGGCAAAATGGCCGACCTGGTGCTGTGGGAGCCGGCGTTTTTCGGGGTACGGCCACACCTCGTCATCAAGGGCGGCATGATCGCCTGGGCCGCGATGGGCGACGCGAACGCCTCGATCCCCACGCCGCAGCCGATCCTGCCACGCCCCATGTTCGGTGCCTACGGTGCCACCGCCGCCGCGACCAGCATGGCGTTCGTGGCGCCGGCCGCGATCGACGGGCTGCTCGCCGACCGGCTCGCGGTGCGCCGGGCGCTGGTACCCGTGGCCGACGTACGCTCGCGCGGCAAGGAGGACCTGCCCGAGAACGGAGCCACACCGCGTATCGAGGTGGAGCCGGACACGTTCACGGTGCGCGTCGACGGCGAGGTCATCGAGCCCGAGCCGGCGGTCGAGCTGCCCATGGCCCAGCGGTACTTCCTGTTCTGATGGCTCCGCTCGCCGCGCTGCTGCTGCTGTCCGACGGCCGCTACCCGTCGGGCGGGCACGCGCACTCCGGCGGGCTGGAGGCGGCGTGCGCGGCGGGGCGGGTGCGGGATCTGTCTACATTGGACGCGTACCTGCGCGGCCGGCTGGCAACCGCCGGACTGGTGGCCGCCGCGTTCGCCGCCGCGGCCTGCTCCGGCACCTCGCCACGGGAGCTCGACGCCGGGTTGGACGCGCGCACCGCCGCACCCGCGCTGCGCCTCGCCTCCCGGCGCCAGGGGCGGGCACTGGTCCGGGCCGGCCGGATCACCTGGCCGTCCACAGTGTACGGAGCACTCGCCGCCGACCCGCACCAGCCGGTCGCCCTCGGTACCGTCGCGACCGCCGCCGGCCTGAGCCCGCAGGACGCCGCACTCGCCGCCGCGTACGCCGTGCTGACCGGCCCGGCCGGCGCCGCGGTACGGCTGCTCGCGCTCGACCCGTACCCGGTGCAGGCCCTGCTGGCCGGCCTCGCCGCCGAGTGTGACCGGATCGCGGCGCGCGGCGCGCGCCATGCCAACGACCCGGTGGCCGAACTGCCGGCGGCGACCGCGCCGCTCGCGGACATCGGCGCCGAGCAGCACGCGAGTTGGGAGGTGCGTCTGTTTGCTTCATGAACACTCGCCCTATGAAGGCTTGCCTCGGGACGGCTTGCCGCATGGGCACGATGATCGGCATGCGGCCTTGCACCGCCACGCCGGCCGGGCGCTGCGGGTCGGCATCGGCGGCCCGGTCGGCTCGGGCAAGACGGCTCTGGTCGCCGCGCTGTGCCGCGCGCTCGCCGGGGAACTCGCCGTCGCCGTGGTGACCAACGACATCTACACGACGGAGGACGCCGACTTCCTGCGCCGGGCAGGGGTACTCGCGCCGGAGCGGATCCGTGCGGTGGAGACCGGCTGCTGCCCGCACACCGCGATCCGCGACGACATCTCCGCGAACCTGGACGCCGTGGAGGAGTTGGAGAGCCGCCTGGGGCCGCTGGACCTCGTACTGGTGGAGAGCGGCGGGGACAACCTCACCGCGACGTTCAGCAAAGGACTCGTGGACCGGCAGATCTTCGTCCTCGACGTGTCCGGCGGGGACAAGGTGCCCCGCAAGGGCGGCCCGGGCGTGACCACCGCCGACCTGCTCGTCATCAACAAGACCGACCTCGCCCCACTGGTCGGCGCGGATCTCGCGGTGATGGCGCGCGACTCGGCCGCCCGCCGCGGCGACCTGCCGACCGTGTTTCTGTCCCTTGTGGAGGATCCCGCCGCGTCGCCGGTGGCCGAGTGGGTCCGCGCCGCGGTACACGACGGCTGATGCGCGCGCACGCCCGGATCGTCGCGGAGGCCGCCGGCAGCGGTACCCGGCTCGCGGTGCTCGCGAGCCAGGCGCCGCTGGTGCTGCGCCGTACCGGGCCTTGCCAGGTGCATCTCGTCGGCGGGGCGGCCGGACCGCTGGGCGGCGACGAACTGTGCCTGTCGATCGAGGTGGGGCCGGGCGCCCGGCTGTGCGTGCGTACCGTCGCCGCCTCGGTGGCGCTGCCCTCGCGCGACGCCGCCCGGTCCAGCTTCCAGGTGCGCGCCACGGTCGCCGGCAGCCTCGACTGGCTGCCGGAGCCGCTGGTCGCCGCCGCGGGCTGCCGGCACCATACGCTGTCCACAGTGGAGCTGACCGGCGGGGCGTCGCTGCGCTGGCGCGACGAACTGGTCTGCGGGCGGTACGGCGAGCCCTCCGGAGAGGCCACGGTCGACGTGGACGTGCGCCTCGACGGCCGGCCGCTGCTGCGCCACGAGCTCGCGGTCGGCCCGTCCGCGCCGGGCTGGGACGGGCCGGCCGTGCTCGGCGACGCCCGGGCGGCCGGCTCGCTGCTCGTCGTCTCGCCGTCCTGGGTCGAGGGTGGACCGCCGCCGGGCCGGGTACTCGGCCCGGGCGCCGCCCTGATGCCGCTCGCCGGTCCGGGTGTGCTGGCGAGCGCCACCGGTAGCGGCGCGCACCAGGTACGCGCCCTCCTGGACGAGGCGCAGCGCGTTACATGTCCGCCACAGCTCGGCAATTCGCCAGCAACGAGGTGTTCCTAGCGTCCTTCCATCACGGGTGGGAGCCCGGCGATGTGAAGGGGGCACGAGCTTTTGCGCGACAATCCCGAATCGACCTTTCCCGACGTGCGGGCGCTGTCCCGCCGCCGTCTTCTTCTTCGCGGGCTGCAATGGGGCGGCCTTGCCGCGGCCGGCGGGCCACTGCTCGCCGCGTGCGGTTCCGGCTCCGGTTCCGGGTCCGCCGGCACGGCGTCCTCGGGCGGCGGCAAGGACCTCGGTGGGCTGGCGCTACGGCTGTCCTGGATCAAGAACGTGGAGTTCGCCGGCAGCTACATCGCCGACTCGAAGGGCTACTACAAGACGCAGGGCTTCTCCTCGGTCAACCTGATCGCCGGTGGACCGTCGGCGACTCCACAAGAGACGGACGTGGTCACGAGAAAGGCGCTGGTCGGCATCAGCGGCCCCGACATCACCGGGGCCGCCGTGGTCAAGGGCGCGCCACTGAAGATCATCCGGGCGCAGTATCAGAAGAACCCGTTCGCGATCCTGTCGATGGCGAAGAAGCCCATCAAGACGCCGCAGGACATGTACGGCAAGAAGATCGGGGTACAGGCGACCAACGAATCGGTATGGGGTGCCTTCGTGACGGCGTCCGGCATCGACGCCTCGAAGATAACGAAGGTACCGGTGCAGTTCGACCCGCTGCCGCTGACCCAGGGTACCGTCGACGGCTGGTTCTCGTTCCTCACCAACGAGCCGAACGATCTGCGCAGCAAGGGCTTCGAGGTGACCACGTTCCTGCTGGCCGACTTCGGGTACCCGCTGGTGAGCGAGACGTACATGGTGCGCCAGGACAGCATCGACACCAAGCGCGACGTGCTCAAGGCGTTCCTCAAGGCGGAGATCAAGGGTTGGACGGACAGCCTCGCCGACCCGACGCTGGGTGCCGGGCTCGCCGCGAACACGTACGGAAAGGGCCTGGGGCTGAGCGCCGCCGAGCAGACCCTGGAGTCGGCCACCCAGAACACCCTCATCCTCAGCGCCGACACCAAGGCCAACGGCATCTTCACGGTCAGCGACGCGCTGATCGAGGCGAACATCAAGACGCTCGCCACCGGGGGCCTGAACCTCAGCGCCGCCAAGCTCTTCGACTTCTCGCTCCTCGCGGAGGTCTACCGGGAGTCGCCCGAACTCATCAGCGCCCTGCCGAGCGTGCCGAGCGCTTCCCCGTCGTGACCGCACAACCCGTCGACGAGTCCACGGTGGCCGCCGCACCGGCCACCGTGGAGGGCAGCGGACTTTCGCTGCGCGGGCTGCGCAAGCAGTTCCGGCTGGGACGGCGCCAGATCACCGCGCTCGAAGGCGTCGACCTGGCGAGCCGGGAGGGGCAGTTCCTCGCGCTGCTCGGCCCGTCCGGCTGTGGCAAGTCGACGGTGCTGCGCATCCTGGCCGGGCTGGAGGCGCCGAGCGCGGGCGTCGCGCTCGTTCACGGCGAGGCACCCGAAGTGGCCCGGCGGCGCCACCATCTCGGCATCGCCTTCCAGGACAGCGCCCTGCTGCCGTGGCGCAGCGTGGCCGGCAACATCCGGCTGCCGCTGCAGATCGCCGGAATCACGCCGCACCCCGAGCTGATACCCGACCTGATCCGCCTCGTTGGCCTGGAGGGTTTCGAGAAGGCCCGCCCCGCGCAGCTGTCCGGTGGCATGCGCCAGCGCGTCGCCATCGCCCGCTCGCTCGTCGTCGACCCGAAGGTGCTCCTGCTCGACGAGCCGTTCGGGGCGCTGGACGACATGACGCGCCAGCGACTCAACCTGGAACTGCAGCGGATCTGGCAGGCGCGGGCCACCACCACACTGCTCGTCACGCACGCCATCAACGAGGCGGTGCTGCTGTCCGACGCGGTCGCCGTGATGTCGCCGCGCCCCGGGCGGATCGTCGAGGTCGTCGGCATCGACCTGCCCCGCCCGCGCACCCCGGAGATGATGCGCAGCCCCGAGTTCCACGCCCACGCTGACCACCTCTCCGAGTTGCTGTTCGGCCGTGGGGAGCAGGCGTGAGCCGGCGGCTGGGCGGCCTGCTCGGCGCGCTCGGGCTGCTCGGCGCGTGGGCGGGCCTCGCCGCCACCGTGTTCACCACTGCCGACGGGGTACCGACGCCGTGGGCGGTGGTGCGCCAGCTGCTGCACGACGGGTGGGGCTTCTACGGGCCACACATCCGGCAGACCGGTACCGAGGCGCTCGTCGGGTACCTCGCCGGCAACGGGCTCGCGCTGGGCTGCGCGGTGCTGGTCCTCCTGGTACCCGCGCTGGAGCGAGTCGTCACGCAACTCGCCGTCGCGTCGTACTGCCTGCCGATCGTGGCGGTCGGTCCGATCCTCTCGCTCGTGTTCACCGGCTCCCGGCCGATGGACGCGATGGCGGGGCTGTCGGTCTTCTTCACCACGCTGATCGGCGGCCTGCTCGGGCTGCGCCGCGCGGATCGGTCCTCATTGGACGTCGTGCGGGCGTACGGCGGCGGGCGCTGGCAGCAACTGGTCCGGGTACGGGCCATCGCCGCCCTGCCGAGCATCGTCGCAGCCCTGCGGATCGCGGCGCCCGCCGCCCTGCTCGGCGCGATCATCGGCGAGTACCTGGGCCGCGTCGACGCGGGGCTGGGCGTGGCGATGACCATCAGCGAGCAGCAGTTGGAGGTTGCCCGCACCTGGGGCATCGCGCTGGTCTCCGGGGCGATCGCGGGCGCGGCGTACGCGGTGATCGGCCTCGTCGGGCGGATCGCGCTGCCCTGGTCGCGAGCGACCACAGTGGACGGCTCGCTGTGAAGGCGCTGCGGCCACTGGTGAACTTCGTGGTGTCGCTCGCCGTGGTGGTGCTGCTCTGGATCGCGTTCCTGCACGCGTTCACGATCGACCCGCTGGTCGCGAAGTCGCCGGCCGCCGTGGCCAGGTACCTGTTCAGCGGCGCTGACGCCGGTACCCACCGCCATCTCGTGCTCGCCGGCCTGGCCCGTACCCTCCTCGACGCCGGACTGGGCTTCGTCGCCGGCCTCGTCGCGGCGGTCGTCGTGGCGCTCGCTTTTGTCCTCGCCCGCGGCGTCGAGCAGGCCCTGCTTCCGATCGCGGTGGTGCTCCGCTCGGTGCCGCTCGTGGCGTTGACCCCGCTGCTGACGCTGGTGTTCGGGCGTGGCCTGCTGAGCACGACGGTCATCAGCGGCCTGGTGGTCTTCTTCCCCGCACTGGTGACGATGACGTTCGGGCTGCGCTCCACGTCGCAGCAGACGGTGGACCTGTGCCGGGCGTACGGCGCGGGGGCGTGGACGGTGGCGCGGAAGGTGATGCTGCCCTCCTCGGTGCCGGCGCTGTTCGCCAGCGCCCGGGTCGGCCTGGCCGGTTCGCTCATCGGCGCGCTGCTCGCCGAGTGGCTGGCGACCGGGAAGGGCCTGGGCCAGGTGATGATCGCCGCGCCCAACACGTTCGACTACGACAGCCTGTGGGCGGCGGTGGCGGTGCTGACGGCGGTCTCACTGCTCGCCTACAACGTCGTGGCGGCGGTGGAGTCGGTCGTGGTGGCGCGCTTCAGCCTATCTGCGTAGGAATCCGGCGTCGGTGAGCGGGCGACTGGCGACGACGGAGCGGGCGTCCGCGGGTGACAGTCCATACTCGACAGTGGCGACCTCGACCGCCTGAGCGTGCGGCAGCGCGTTGAACCAGCGCAGCGCGAGCGCGTCCCGCTCCGCCGGGTCGATCTCGCCGTACAGGCGCAGCCGGGCCATGCCGCCGTCCGGGTAGACCGCGAGCCGCACGTGATCCGCGACCGGTGCGTCGGGTACCCGGAACCGGTGCCTGGTATCCGGCTGCAGCCGGGTGCGTGGCAGCAGCGGGAACCAGTCGCCCTGCCCGGCGCGGCCGAACAGCGCGGCGGCACCGGGCGCGTTCCCCTTGAAGTGACTGGTGTCCATATCGGCGAGGCGTACCCGGCCCGGTGCCGCCAGGCGTACCACCACCCAGTCGTGGCCGTCGTCCCGCCGCCGCCGGGTCTCCCAGCCCTCCCCCATCACCCGGGCCAGCCCCGGCAGGATCAGGTTGCCCGGCGCTCCGTAGTGCATGTCGCTGCACTCGACCACCCGCCCGCCGTGCTCCAGCGCGGCCAGGTCGACCAGGCCGGGCGGCAGGTACCGGGGATCGGGCAGCGGCTCGCCGTGCACGCGCAGCCGGGCCACCCCACCGTCGGGGTAGATGCACAGGCGGACGTGGGTGATCCGGCGGGGATCGTCCACAGTGTACGGATTAGGCGCGTCACCGTGCAGCGGCGAGCGGGGTACCAGCGGGAACCAGCCGGCCTCGACCAGCTCCGCGGCGCTCGGGTACCCCTCGGCGCCGCAGCCTTCCAGAGAGAAGTGCGGCGGGTAGTTGCCGGTGAAGAACGCCGTGTCCACGACGACGCCGCGCACGGTACCGGGGGCGCCGAGCCGGACGATCGCGTGGTCGTACCCGGCTTCCCGGCGGCGGCGCGTCTCCCAGCCGTCGTACACCTGGCCCTTCGCGCCGAAGGTGCCGGGCGTGAACGTGGGCGGATGCGGGTTGACGAGGTTGTCGCGGGCGGCGAAGAACTCGTCGTTGGCATACATGACACTGCCGCCCAGCGCCTGGGAGGCGAGGTCGGGCAGCGTCTGGAAGGGACTCATCGCCGTACCAACAGGCGCCCGTACGGCTTCGGCCCAACCGGTACGCCGCGCAGCCAGGTTTCCCGTACCACGCCGGTCAGGCGGCGCCCCGCGTACGGGGTGACCGGGTGCCGGTGCAGCAGGCGCGCCGGGTCCACTGTGTACGGTGCTTCCGGGTCGAACGCGACGAGATCCGCGTCGTACCCGACGGCGATGCTCCCCTTGCCCGCCACCCCGGCCAGCTCGGCCGGCCCGCGCGCCATCCAGCGCACCACGTCGCCCAGCCCGTACCCGCGCTCGCGCGCGTGCGTCCACACGGCGGGCAGGCCCAGTTGCAGGGAGGCGATGCCACCCCAGGCGGCCGCGAAGTCGCCGGCCGCGCGCCGCTTCAGCTCCGGCGGGCACGGCGAATGGTCGGAGACGACGATGTCGAGCACCCCGTCGCGCAGCCCGGCCCACAGCGCGTCCCGGTTGGCCGAGTCGCGGATCGGCGGGCAGCACTTGAACTCGGTCGCCCCGTCGGGCACCTCCTCCGCGGCGAGCGTGAGGTAGTGCGGGCAGGTCTCCGCGGTGACCCGCACGCCGTCCCGCTTCGCCGCCGCGATCAGCGGCAGCGCCGAGGCGGACGACAGATGCAGGATGTGTACCCGCGCCCCGGTGCCCGCCGCCGCCGACAGCACGGTCGCCACGGCCCGGTTCTCGGCTTCTGGTGGGCGGGACGCCACGAAGTCCCGGTAGTGCCGGGACGCCGGCGCGGTACGCAGTGCCGCCGGATCCTCGGCGTGCACGACGAACAGCGCGTCCACGGCACGCAGCGCCTCGGACAGTTCGGCGGCGGACAGCGGCGGGAACTCCGGTACCCCGGAGTCGGCGAGAAAGCACTTGAAGCCGAAGACGCCCGCCTCGCGCAGCGGTACCAACTCGGCCGCGTTGCCGGGTACCGCGCCACCCCAGAAGCCGACGTCCACATGGGACTGTCCGGCCGCCGCCGCCCGCTTCGCCGCCAGGGCTTCCACCGATACGGTGGGCGGGATCGAGTTCAGCGGCATGTCCACGATGGTGGTGACACCGCCGGCTGCTGCGGCCCGGGTCGCGGTGGCGAAGCCCTCCCACTCGGTACGCCCCGGCTCGTTCACGTGCACGTGCGTGTCGACCAGCCCGGGCAGCACAGCCAGCCCGCCGAGGTCCGTGCCGGGCGAATCGTACGGCAGCAGCGCGGCGATCCGTCCACTCTCGACAGCCACCGCCGCGGCGCGCTCGCCGTCCGGGGTGACCACGCGCCGGGAGCGCAGGACGAGATCAAAGCCCACAGCCGTCGACCTCGTACTCGTCGATGGCGCCACAGTCCAGGCCGCGACGCAGGAACCCGGCCAGCGCGCGGGCGGTCGCCGGCTCGTCCAGCACCCCGCCACCGCGCCGGTCCAGGTACGCCCGCAGCCGTTCGACGGCGGCGGGCAGCCCGTCCCGGAAGAAGGCGTAGGTCGCGGCGTACCGGGTGGGCAACTGCGCGGGGTGCAGGTCCCAGCCCTGGTAGAAGCCGCGCTCCAGGCCGCGCCGCACCAGTCGCGCGTGCCGGCGCCACGCCTCCTGGACGGCGCCGGTGTCGCCGACCGGCAGCAGGTTGCAGGAGCCGTCGGACAGGCGCATCCCGGTGCCGGCGGCGGCGACCTGCATGACCGCCTTGGCGTGGTCGGCGGCCGGGTGCTCCAGCGACTGGTACCCGGCGGCGATGCCCAGCGCCGCGCTGTAGTCGTACGTGCCGTAGTGCAGCCCCACGCAGCGCCCCTCGCTCGCCCGGATCAGCCGGGTCACGGTGGCCACGCCGTCCGCGCCGAGCACCGCGGCCGGCGTCTCCACCTGGACCTCGAAGCGCAGCGTGCCGTACCCGCGCTCCAGGTGTCCACATAGGACCACCATGGCGGCTACCTGCTCGGGTGCGCTCACCTTCGGCAAAGTCACCACGAATCCGGGCGGCGGCGGGCCCAGCGCGTCCAGGAACACGTCCAGCGTGCGTACCGCGCGCCGCCGGGTGGCCGCCTCCAGGCTCTTGCACCGGATGCCGGTGAACGGGGTCGGGCGGGACGCGAGGAAGCGCGCCGCGGCCCGGGCCGCCGCGTCCTCCTCCTCGTCGGAGCGCACGCCGTACCCGTCCTCGAAGTCCACCCGCAGGTCCTCGATCGGCTCGCGGCGCAGCTTCCCGAGCACCCGCTCGCGCAGCTCCTCGGCAAAGGGTAGCGGCGGGTGCTCCGCCAGCGCCGCGAGCGCCGCGGCACTCCACTGTGGAACGAGGTCGTCGGTGACCCGGTCGGCCGGTACGTAAACGGTGTGGACCGGTTGCCGCCCCGGCGCCTCACCCGGGTAGTCGCGGCGCAGTGCCGCGTCGACCGGGGCGAGGCGCCGGTCCAGGTCCTCGTAGACGTCCTCGCCGAGCATCAGTCGATGAGCTCGTACGCGGGCAGGGTGAGGAAGTCGACGAACTGGTCGGCGAGCGCCACCTGCTCGAACAGCTCACGCGCCTGAACCAGCCGGTGCGGGTCGAGGTCCGCGCGGGACTCGCCGATCCGCGCCAGCTCCTCGTCCTCGATGCGCCGCACCAGCTCCTCGGTCACCGGGGTGCCCTCGGCGGTGCGTACTCCATTGTGGATCCACTGCCACACCTGCGA
>JBPYFB010000093.1:0-13342 GCA_051986465.1 Rugosimonospora sp. | reverse complement strand
CTCGCCGAATCCACCGGCTTCGCCGGTACCGCGAGCGACGGGCTGGCCCAGTTGGATTCCGCGCACGCGCTGACGGCACAGTACGCGACCGCGGACGGCGGCAACGTGGTGCAGACCGCGCGGGTGGACACCTCGGGTGACGGAACGGCCACGCTGGCACTCGGGTTCGGGCGCGACGTACCCGGGGCGGTGGCCACCGCCGGTACCTCCGCGCACGCGCCGTTCCAGGCGACCCTCGGGCGGTACGCGGCCGGCTGGCGCGCGTACGACGCCCACCTGACCACGAAGGACTACCTCTCCGCCAACGTGCTCAAGGCGAGCGAGGACAAGACGTTCCCGGGCGCGATCGTGGCTTCCCTGGCGAGCCCCTGGGGTCAGGCGGTCAGCGCGGCGAGCACCCCGTCCGGCGCCCCGGTCTACTTCGGCTCCTACCGCGAGGTGTTCTCCCGGGACCTGTACGAGGCGTTCACCGGGCTGCTCGCCGACGGCGACCTCGCGACGGCGCGGGACGCGACCCGCTTCCTGCTCCTGCGCCAACAGAGCGCTGACGGCCGGTTCCCGCGCAACTCCCTGCTGAACGGAAAGGCGGCGCCGGACACCGGTGGCGACCAGCTCGACGAGTCCTCGTTCCCGATCCTGATGGCCTACCAGGCGGGCCTGTCCGGCGACGCGCAGCTGTGGCCGCACATCAAGGCGGCCGCGGACTTCGTCGTCGCGCACGGCCCCGCGTACGGCAACGAACGGTGGGAGGAGCAGAGCGGGTACTCGCCGTCCACGATCGCGGCCGAGATCGCCGGGCTGGTCGCGGCCGGCCGGATCGCGGACGGACACGGCGACCCGGCCGCGGCGCGGGTGTACCGGTCGACCGCCGACGAGTTCCAGCGGTCCATCAAGGGCTGGGCGGTCACCACCACCGGCCCGTACGGCGACGGCCGCTACTTCATCCGGCTGTCGAAGACCGGCGACCCCGACGCCGCGATCAGCTACGGGCTCGGCAACGGCAGCGTCCCGGCGGACCAGCGGGCTGTCGTGGACGCCGGCTTCCTGGAGCTGACCCGGCTCGGCATCCTGCCGGCGAGCGATCCGGACGTGCGCGCCTCACTGTCCATCGTGGACAGCGTGATCGGCCGGAGCACCGCATCCGGACCGGGCTACTACCGGTACGGCACCGCACAGGCCGGCAGCGAGGACGGGTACGGGGACTGTTACGAGCCCGACGCGACGGACTGCTCACCCAGCGGGCGCCCGTGGCCGACCGGGAACGCTGGCTCCGGGCACCTGTGGCCGGTGCTCTCCGGTGAGCGCGCCGAGCAGCAGTTGCAGTCCGGCGACCGGGCCGGTGCCACCGGCCTGCTCGCCGCGATGGACGGGTACGCCTCCGGGGTCGGGCTGGTACCGGAGCAGGACTGGGAGAACGCCGACCTGGCCGCCTCGCCGTACGGCTCGGACCCGGCCACCGCCTCGATCGGCTTCCTGAACGGCAAGGCGGCCGGTTCGGCGTCCCCGCTGACCTGGGCGCAGGCGCAGCGGCTGCGGCTGTCGGTCTCGCTGGCAGCGAGCGGGCCGGGCCGGCCGGTCGAGCAGCCGGATATCGTGCGGGACCGGTATGTGGCGCACCAGCCGCCCGCGGCCCTGCCGGTGACCGTGGCCAGCGCCGGCGCGACGGCGGTCACCGGCACCACGGCGCCGGACGCGACCGTCACGGTGGCGGTGGCGCCGACGGACATCAGCGCCCCGACGGCGATGGCATCCGCCGTGGCTGACCACAGTGGACACTTCTCGGTCGCCATCACGACGAGCTTCGGCGACAACGTCGTCACGGTCGCCGCGGCGAAGGGCGGGGCGACCGGGTACGCGCGCACCAGTGTCGTCTCCGACGCGCTGCCGGGTACCACGGTGCTGGACCTCACCGACCCGTCCGGCGACGACCACGGCCCCGGCACGTACGGGTACCCGACCGCGGGCGACTTCCACGACGGTGCCTTCGACCTGCAGCGGTTCCAGGTCATCGACGCGGGCGACACGGTGTACCTGCGGGCGCAGCTGCGCGACCTGACCCCCACGTTCGGCTCGCCGCTGGGCGCGCAGCTGTTCGACGTGTTCGTCCGCGACCCGGGCGCCGGCGCGTTCTCGTCCGCCCCGCCGTTCGCCTCGCGTAACTATCAGATCGCGGCGCAGGACGCCTGGTCGAGCCGGATCGAGGTGCAGGGCTTCGCGCCGCCGGTCTTCGTGGACGCGGCCGGGCACTCCCTCGGTACGGCCACGGTGACGGCGAACGAGGCGACCCGCTCGCTGCTCATCGCGGTGCCGAAGGCGGCGCTGGGCCAGCCGGCGAGCGGCTGGGTGTTCACCGTCGCGCTGCACGGGCAGGACGGGTTCAGCGGCGACCAGGCGCGCGGCTTCGCGGCCACCCCGCAGCCGTACCAGTTCGGGCTGTGCCAGCCCGGCGGTACGGCGGCGGTATGCGGGATCGACCCGGGTACCGCGCCGAAGGTCATCGACACGATCACGCCCGCCGGCGTGGACCAGGCTACGGAACTGGACCCGACGCTCGGGCCGGTGTCGCTGCGCGGCGTCGCCGTACCATGACCAGCCCGAGCCCGGCCGCGATGAGCACCGCACAGACGTGGCCCATCGCGGCCAGCTCCAGGCGGGGTAGGCCGCCGAACGAGCCGGGTGCCATCAGCGCGAAGCCGATCGCGCACGGCACCCGCGAGGGCCACGTGCCGTACAGCAGGCCGGCGGTGAGCGCCGCGATGACCACATAGGACGGTCCCACGTCGCGGATGTGCTCCTGCGCGGCGGGTACCGCGCCGGCCGCGATCCGCAGCGCGAGCACGCCCTCGCTGATCAGCGTGGCGACGACGTGCGCGGCGCCGAGGAGCACGGCGGTGCGCCACGCGCCGAGGATCCAGCCGGTGGCCGCGATGCCGGTCAGCGCCAGCAGCACCCAGGCGATCCGGTCGTCCTCGGCGAGGAACGCGGAGACCACCATCGCCGCGACCGGGCGGTGGCGCAGGTTCGCGAGGTTGGTGCTGGCCCAGTCGAGCGCGGAGTCGGTCGACATCAGCTCGCCCGCGGTGAGCGCGACCGCGTAGCCGCACGCGACACCGAGGCGGTCCAGCAGCACCACGCCTGTCAGGGTACCCGCCGGATTGATCAAGGCTGGATTGATCAAGGCCGGGCCTTGCGGGCAGAGAGCCGATACGGATAGTTTGTTGAGGCGTTAAACTTACCCCGCATGCCAGGCAAGGCGGAGACAGCAGAATGAAGTTCACCTACGGCCTGTGGCGCCAGCTCGACGGCGTTTCGGCGCAGCATCCGGTGCGGGCGTACGACGTCACGACCGAACCCGGATCGCTGACCGTGTACGCGCCGGTGCGCCCCGTCCGCAGCCGCTTCGACACCGTCGACCTGCCCGTGGTCACCGTCACCGCCTGGTCGCCGATGCCCGACGTGGTCGCGGTGCGCATCGGCCACCACCTCGGCGGCCGCCCCGCGACGCCGTCCTTCCCGATCGCGGCCGACGCCTCGACGCCGGTATCGGTCCAGCAGGACGAGGCCAGCGCCACGCTCACCGCCGGCGCGCTGTCCGCCCGGTTCCGGCTCGACGGCGACTGGCGCCTGGACTTCCTCGCCGGCGGGCGGGTACTGACCGGCAGCGGCGACCGCGGCACCGGCCTCATCGAGACCGGCGCCGGCGAGCACTACGTGCACGAGCAACTCGACCTGGGCGTGGGCGAGGCGGTGTACGGGCTGGGCGAGCGCTTCGGCCCGCTGGTCAAGAACGGCCAGTCGGTGGACATCTGGAACGAGGACGGCCACACCAGCAGCCAGCTGGCGTACAAGAACGTCCCCTTCTACCTCACCAACCGCGGGTACGGGGTGTTCGTCAACCACCCCGGCCGGGTCTCCTTCGAGGTCGCCTCGGAGTCCGTGTCGCGGGTGCAGTTCAGCGTGCCCGGGCAGGCGCTGGAGTACTTCGTCATCTACGGCCCGACCCCCAAGGACGTGTTGCGCAAGTACACCGCGCTGACCGGCCGCGCGGCGCTGCCGCCGGCGTGGTCGTTCGGGCTGTGGCTGACCACCTCGTTCACCACCTCCTACACCGAGGAGACGGTGAGCAGCTTCATCAACGGCATGGCGCAGCGGGACCTGCCACTGTCGGTCTTCCACTTCGACACGTTCTGGATGCGCGAGTTCCAGTGGTGCGACTTCGAGTGGGACACCCGCGCCTTCCCCGACCCGGCCGGCATGCTCAAGCGCCTCAAGGAGCGCGGGCTGCGGATCAGCCTGTGGATCAACCCGTACATCGCGCAGCGCTCGCCGCTGTTCGCCGAGGCCGCGGCGCGGGGGTACCTGGTGCGCAAGGCGAACGGGGACGTCTGGCAGTGGGACCGGTGGCAGGCGGGGATGGGGCTGGTCGACTTCACCAACCCGCAGGCGCGCGGCTGGTACGCGGACAAGCTGCGCGCCCTGCTGGACATGGGCGTCGACTGTTTCAAGACGGACTTCGGGGAGCGGATACCGACCGACGTCGTCTACTTCGACGGCTCCGATCCCGAGCGCATGCACAACTACTACACGTACCTCTACAACGAGACGGTCTTCGAGTTGCTGCGCGAGTACCGGGGCGAGACCGAGGCGGTACTCTTCGCGCGCTCCGCGACCGTGGGCGGGCAGCGCTTCCCGGTGCACTGGGGCGGCGACAGCCTGGCGACGTTCGAGTCGATGGCGGAGAGCCTGCGCGGCGGCCTGTCCCTGCTGGCGTCCGGCTTCGGGTTCTGGAGCCACGACATCGGCGGCTTCGAGGGGCAGCCGGAACCGGCGCTGTTCAAGCGGTGGATCCCCTTCGGGCTGCTCTCCTCGCACAGCCGGCTGCACGGAAACGAGTCGTACCGGGTGCCCTGGCTCTTCGATGACGAAGCCGTCGACGTGCTGCGCCACTTCACGCGGCAGAAGAACGGCCTGATGCCGTACCTGTACCAGGCCGCGATCGGCGCGCACGAGCAGGGCGTACCGGTGATGCGCCCGATGGTGCTGGAGTTCCCCGACGACCCGGCGGTGACGCACCTGGAGCAGCAGTACATGCTCGGCGACAGCCTGCTGGTGGCGCCGGTCTTCAGTGCCGGCGGGGAGACGTCCTTCTACGTGCCGGCGGGGCGGTGGACCCGGTACACGACCGGTGAGACCGTGCGGGGCCCGGCGTGGCTGCGGGAGCGGCACGGGTTCGACAGCGTGCCGCTGCTCGTGCGGCCCGGCTCGGTGATCCCGGTGGGCGCCCGCGAGGACCGCCCGGACTACGCGTACCACGAGGGCGTGACGCTGCGGGTGTACCAGCCCGAGGACGGCGCGCGGGTGACCGTACCGGTGCCGTCGACCGAGGGCACCACGGCGGCCACCTTCGAGGTGGTCCGGGACGGGGACACCGTACGGGTCACCCGCGACGGGCCGCCCGCGCCGTGGCGCGTCTCGGTTCTCTCCGGCACATCGACGTCCACAGTGGACGTACCCGCCGCGACCGGCGAGTGCGAGGTCCACATAGGAGGCTAGTGGGCCCGGCGGTGCAGCGGCGCCCGGCCGGGTGGCTGCCGGGGGCGGGTGGCGGCGGCGGGCGGCGGGATCTGCACCGGGCGGGTCACCGAGCCGCCGGCGCGCAGCGACACGTCCTCGCCCCAGTGCACGAAGTCGATACCGTCGCCGCTGCGCACGGTGTATGTCGTCTCCTGATGGGTCATCGCGACCCGCATCGTGGTGCCGCGCCAGCACAGGCAAAACGCCATCGATCGCAACTGCTCGGGCAGGCGCGGGGCGAACCACAGCTTCCCGCCGTGGTTGCGCATGCCGCCGAAGCCGGCCACCAGCGCGGTCCACGCGCCGGCCAGCGACGCGATGTGTACCCCGTTGCGGGTGTTGTGTTGCAGGTCCTGCAGGTCCAGGCTGGCCGCCTCGCCGAGGTAGTCGTAGGCCAGGTCGAGCTGCCCGACCTCGGCCGCGATCACCGCCTGGGTACACGCCGACAGCGACGAGTCCCGCACGGTGAGCGGTTCGTAGTAGGCGAAGTCGCGGGCCTTCTGCTCGGTGGTGAACGCCTCGGCGCACAGGTGCAGCGCCAGTACCAGGTCGGCCTGCTTCACGACCTGCTTGCGGTACAGGTCGAAGTAGGTGTAGTTGAGCAGCAGCGGGTACCCCGAGGGCGGCGTGTTGGCGAAGTCCCACACCTCGTGCTCGGTGAAGCCTTCGGCCTGCGGGTGCACGCCCAGCCCGTCGTCGTACGGGATGAACACCGCGTCGGCCGCCGCCCGCCAGCTCGCCACCTCGT
Organism: Rugosimonospora sp.; assembly: GCA_051986465.1. Lineage (GTDB taxonomy): Bacteria > Actinomycetota > Actinomycetes > Mycobacteriales > Micromonosporaceae > DATEJJ01. The sequence continues at coordinate 7,020 of JBPYFB010000093.1, read as the reverse complement.
TCGCGGTCACGCCCAACTCCCGCATGCGCTCGGCGTACCGGCCGACCGCCTCGGCGGCGCCGTACAGGTTCCGCTGCGCCATGAGGTTCGTGTACACGTTGTTGTCGGCCAGCGCGCTGTACTCGTCCGGGCCGGTCACTCCGTCGATACGGAAGCGCCCGGAGGCGTCGAAGTCGCCCAGCGACATCCACAGCCGCGCCGTCGGGACGAGCAGGTCCACCCCGACGGTGCGCTCGAACTCCGCGTCCTGCGTCGCGTCCACGTACCGGATGACCGCGTCGGCGATGTCCGCGTTGACGTGGAAGGCGGCGGTACCGGCGGGCCAGTACCCGGAGGACTCCCGGCCGTCGATGGTGCGCCATGGGAAGGCGGCCCCGGCCAGGTTCAGCTGCTTGGCCCGTTCGATCGCGATCGGCAGTGTGGACTGTCGCCAGCGCAGCGCGTCCGCAGCAGCGGTCGGCTGGGTGAGCGTCAGTACCGGCAGCACGTACGTCTCGCTGTCCCAGAACGTGTGCCCGTCGTACCCGGGACCGGTCAGCCCCTTGGCGGCTATCGGCCGGCGCTCCGCGCGGGCGCTGGCCTGCAGCACGTGGAAGAGGCCGAAGCGGACCGCCTGCTGTACCTCGTCGTCGCCGTCGAGCTCCACGTCGGCGGTGTGCCAGAAGGCGTCGAGGTATTCGCGCTGCGCGTCGACGAGGCCCTGCCAGCCGATCACGTCGGCGGCGGTCAGCGCGGCCTCGATCTGTGCCGACAGGGCCGGCAGTGACCGGGTGGCGGACCAGCCGTACGCGAGGAACTTCACCAGGCGCAGGCTCTCGCCCGGGTTCAGCTGGGCGATGACGGTGAGCCGCGCGGTGTCCGGCCGTACCTCCGCGGTCGAGATCGTCCCTTGTGGACCTTCGATCACGTGGTCCATCGCGGCGCCCACCCGCAGCCCGCTGCGGCGGGTGCAGTGGATCAGCGCCGCCCGCAGGTCGCGCCCGCCGTGGTGCTCCGCTACGAGCGGGTTGTGCAGCGCGGCCGCGGCCCGCGGGTCTTCCGAGATCGGCGGCAACTGCTCGTTGGCGACCAGCTCGGACTGCAGGACGACCTGTACCGGCGCGTCCACCGGCCGCACCACGTACTCGACGGCGGCCACCGCCCGGTGGACGAAGGAGACCAGCCTGGTCGACTCCACCTCCACCGTGCAGCTCGCCGGGGACATCCAGGTCACCGCGCGGCGCAGCACCCCGGCGCGCATGTCCAGCGTGCGCTCGTGCGAACGCAGTTCCCCGTAGCGCACGTCGAACGGCTCGTCGTTGACGAGCAGCCGGATCAGCTTGCCGTTGGTCACGTTGATGATCGTCTGCCCGACCTCGGGGTACCCGTACCCCGCCTCGGCGTACGGCAGCGGCCGGGTCTCGAACAGCGAGTTGAGATACGTGCCGGGCAGCCCGTGCGGCTCGCCCTCGTCGAGGTTTCCGCGCAGCCCGATGTGCCCGTTCGCGAGCGCCAGGACCGACTCGCTCTGCGCCAGCACGTCCAGGTCCAGCGAGGTTTCCCGGATGGTCCACGGGTCGACCGCGTAGTGGGGTTGCTCGATCATGAGGCGGTCACCAGCTCGTCGAGGTCCTTCACGACCGCGTCCGCGCCGTGCGCCGCCAGTTCCGCGGCCTCGCCGACCCGGTCCACCCCGATCACGTAACCGAAGTGCCCGGCGTGCCCGGCCGCGACCCCGGCCAGCGCGTCCTCGAAGACCGCGGCCGCGTCGGGTGGCACGCCGAGGCGGCGGGCGGCGGCGAGGAAGGTGTCCGGCTCCGGCTTGCCGCGCAGCTTCTCCTCCTTCGCCACGACGCCGTCGACCCGCTCCTCGATCAGGTCCGCGATGCCGGCGGCCTGCAGGATCTGGGCGCAGTGCGTGCTCGCCGAGACGACCGCGCGGCGCAGGCCGGCGTCGCGCACCGCGTGCAGGTACCGCAGCGAGCCCGGGTACGGCTGGACCCCGTGGGTCGCGACCTGGTGCAGGAACAGGTCGTCCTTGCGCGCCGACAGCTCGCGCACCTCATCGTCGGGGAGCGTGATGTGGCGCGAGGCGAGGAAGGTGCGCACCCCGTCCTCGCGCGGCATGCCGTCCACGTATTTCTCGTAGTCCTCGTCGGTGAAGGGCGGCCGCCCCGGCCCGAGGAAGTCGTCGAAGAGCTGCTTCCAGGCAGCCTTGTGCACGAGGGCGGTGGGGGTGAGCACGCCGTCGAGGTCGAAAAGGCAGGCGCGCACCGCCTCGGGCAGGCCGAGCGCAGTGGTCATGTGGGCATCAGCTCCTTCAGGGCGGCCAGCACCGCGTCGACACTGATGTCGTCGAGGCAGGCCGGCCCGGCTTCGCGCAGCGGGCAGCGCGCCGTCCACCAGCATGGCTGCTCGGTTATCGCGGTGGGGCGCCGATAATGGCAGCCGGGCAGACCGGAGAGGTGGACGGCACGGTGCGTGCCGAACCCGTAGCGACTGGCGACCGTCGGTCCGAACAGTCCCACCACCGGTACCCCCACCGCCACGGCAACGCGTACCGGACCAGTATCCCCGCCCACCAGCGCGCCGCACCTCGTGCCGACAGCGGCCAGCGCGGCGGCGGTGGCCCGCAGGCCGGCGCGGGGCAGCGCGGGTACCCCCGGAATCTCCGCGCCGTCAGCCAGCGCGAGCAGCGGGTGGCCGGCGGCGCGCAACCGCGCGGCGAGCTGGCGCCAGGCCGCGTCGGGCCAGCGTTTGACCGCCATGCCGGCGCCCGCGGCCAGCACGATCAAGCCATTGGTGGGTACCGGCGGCAGGTGCTCGGCCACCGCCCGTACCCCGGCCGCGCGCTCGGCTTCCGACAGCGCGATGCGCGCCGGGCGGTCGCACTCGGCCGGGTCGATGAGCCCCTCGCCGGCCAGGATCCGCAGGTACCGCCGGTCGATCAGCTCGTCGGGCGGCGGCGAGCGCCACAGGTTGGTGACCGCCACCCCGGCCGCGTTCTCCAATAGTTCGGGGATGCCGTCGTAGCGGGTGGTGCTGACCGCGAGGTCGGGCCGGCGGCTGGCCAGGGCGGCACGCACCGCCTCGCCCTCGGCGCCCGGCCCGGCGTGGGTTGGGGTCAGCACCCGGGCCACCGCGGGGTCCCCGCGCAGCAGGTCGGCGCCGGGCTCGTGGGTCAGTACGCGCAGCGCGGCGGCCGGGTACGCGGCGGCCAGCGCGTGGATCATCGGCAGCGCGAGGACCAGATCACCCAGGCCACCGAGCAGGTCGACGACGAGGATGTCCCGGAACCTAGGCATGGACCAGCGACCGCGCCGCACGCGCCAGCGTCTCGTAGAGGTCGCGGTGGGCCGCCGCCACCGCCGGCCAGGTGCGACCGGCGACCAGGTCGCGCCCGCCCTCGGCGACCCGCGCGGCGAGTACCGGGTCGGCCAGCGCGCGCCCGATCGCGGTGGCGAGCGCACCCGCGTCCCGCCGGCCGTACGCGCACAGCACCGTGCGCCCGTCCGAGAGCTCCGGCTCGGGCACGTCCGGGACGGTGACGACGGTCGGCAGCCCGTGCGCCAGTACGGTCAGCAGCGCGCCGCTCTTGCCCGTCACGCCCGCGGTGAACGGCAGCACCGCGACGTCGGCCGCGGACAGCAACGCCGAGGCCTCGGCCGGCGGCCGGTACCCGGCGAAGGTGACCGCCCGGGAGACCCCCAACCGGCCGGCGAGGCTCGCCAGCTCCGCCCGGAACGCCTGCGCATGCGCCGGTGGCAGCGCCAGCGAGTCGAAGCCGCCGACGACGAGCAGGTGCACCGCCGGGTACCGGGTCCGCAGGGCGGGCAGCGCCTCGATGAGGTAGCGCAGCCCCTTCACCGGGTGCGCGAAGCCGAAGAAGGCGAGCAGTGGCGCCCGCGCGGCCAGCCCGAGTTCGGCGCGGACCCGCTCGCGGGTACCGGGGGCCGGCGGTACGGGCGCCACGTTGGGCGCCAGCGGGATGCGCGCCGCGAGCCGGCCGGTGCGCCGGTACAGGGTGCGCCCGTGTGCCTCGTTCGTCACCACGAGCGCCCGGCTCGCCGGTACCAGCCGGCCGGCGTTGCGGTCCAGCCGCGCCCACGGCCCGCGCGACGGGTCGGCGTACTCGTGCAGCGTGGTCACGAGCGGCGCGCCCTTGATGAGGAGTGGCAGCAGCAGTCCGGGCAGCCGGGAGAACCGGTACGCCGACGGTGCGAACTGGACGTGCACCACGTCCGGGCGCGCCGCCGACACCCGGGACCGCGCATTGTCCACAGTGGACCACCAGCGGCTGCCCCGCGCCGGGCGTACCGGCACCACGACGGGCTCGACCCCCGCGCCGGGCAGCGCCTCGGCCAGGCGCCGCACGTAGTCGCTGACGCCGTCGAGGTGCGCGGGCGCGTCGCCGTGCACCAGCGCCACGCGAAGGGGACCGAGCATCTCGCCTCCTGGTGAGTGCGAGATGCTCGGTTCCCTCAAGCCGTGCGGCTAAACCAACTCAGGAGATCTGGTACGCCCGCATCATGTCGTTGTCTTCGTGGTCGATGATATGGCAGTGCCAGACGTACCGGCCGGCCAGGTCGAACTTGGCCCGCAACCGGGTGACCTCGGACGGCAGCGCCACCAGGGTGTCCTTGAACCCGTTCTCCCAGGACTCCGGCCCCCGGGCCGGGCCGGTCAGCGCCCCGGTGGCGGTGTCGAAGGGCTGCCGGCTGACGACCTGGAACTGGACGAGGTGGACGTGGATCGGGTGGCCGTCGGCGGTGAAGTTGTACAGCTCCCAGACCTCCGTCGAACCCACCGCCGGGTTCTCGGTCACCGGGTCCATCCACTCCAGCGGGTTGGGGGACCCGTCGGCGTTGAGCGTGCCGAGCAGGCCGACCGTGGGCGCGTCCGGGAAGAACGCCGAGTCGAGTTCGTTGAGCGACAGGCGGCGGGTCTTGCTCGCGGCGCCGACCGGGGTGATCGACGGCAGGCGCAGTTGGCTGGGCGGCACGCTGGTGTCCGGGCCTGAGGTCGACGGGCACACGGTGAAGCGCATCACCTGGCCGGTGGTACCCGGGTCGGCCGGGTCGAAGTCGGTGCCTTCGACGCCGCCGCCGTACGGCGAGTCCGGTCCCTCGTTGATGAGATACAGCGACGTGCCGACCGGTACCCGCGTGAAGTCGACGATGACGTCCATCCGCTCGGACGGCGCGATCCGCAACAGTTGCACGCTGACCGGCGCGGGGATGAAGCCGCCGTCGGTGCCGATGACGGAGAACGGCAGCGCGGTGGCGGCCGGGCGGGGCGCGGCCGGGTTGCTCGCGACGCGCAGCAGGAGGGTACGCGCGTTGCACGCGTTGAGCAGCCGGAAGCGGTACCGGCGCGGCTCCACGTTGAGCGATGGCCACGTCCGTCCATTCACGATCATCGTGTTGCCGAAGAACTCCGGGTTCCAGATCGGCGGCACGTCGGTCGTCGGCGCCCACGGCCCGTCCGGTGGTGTATCGCCGAAGAACCCTCTACTCGCGGGGAAGAACAGCGAACCGTCGGCGTTGAATGAACGGTCCTGAATCACCATGGGGATTTCGTGATACACCACCCCTGGGCTGTCGCCGCGCTGCGGAGCCGGCCCCGGCAGGACACCGGGGGGCAGATCCGCCGCGCCGCCGCGCAGCAGATAGAACCCGGTGAGCCCGGCGTAGATGTTGACTCTGGTCATGCCCAGGTCGTGGGTGTGGTACCAGAGGGCCGTCGCGCGCTGGTCGTTCGGGTACTGGTAGACGGCGTTGCCCGTCGACCACGAGGTGCCGTTGCGCGCCTGCGCCTGCGCCTTGTACTTGTTGTAGTACGAACCGACGGTGGCGTATCCGGCCGGGATGTTGTTCGCCGGTGGCAGGTACCACGCCTCGGGGTACCCGTCGCTCTCCTCGAAGACGTGCGCGCCGTGCAGGTGCACCACGATCGGCACCGGCCCCCGGTACGGGCCGGGGGTTGAGGTGAATGTGGGGCGCGAGTCGCGTCCGGATACACCACCCGGTGGATTCGCCCAGTGGAGGGTCTGGTCGATCGGCAGCAGGTGCGGCCGGTACCGGCCGGTGGATGTCACGAGCTGGTTGGACCAGGTGACCCGGACCGGGGTGCCGGCGCGCGCTTCGATCGTGGCGGCCGGGGTGTGGAACGTGCTGCTGTCGGTGGTGGATCCGAAGCCGAACACGGCCGTCGCGGGGAAGCCGGGCGGCAGCATCTGTTGGGTGAACTGCCGCGTCCCGACGGAGTAGACATCGACGCCGCCCGCCGTACCCGACCGCGGCATGGCGGGCGGAATGTACAGCGGCGCGACGTACTTCGGGAGGGTGTTGGGGTCGAGCGTGCCGCCCGGCACCGGGTCGGCGACCGCGGCCCTACGGCGCACGACAAGCGCCGCCGGGACGAGTAGGGCTGCACCGGTGACGGTACCGGCCTTGAGGACGTGCCTTCGGTTCACCATGGCCGAATCCCTTGTTTGGCGCGTGCGAAGGCTAGGCACTAGACGAGTCAGCCTTCGATGACATTCAATGACTCTGATATGTCGTAGTAGCGCCGGGAGAGTCCCCCGGGGGGACCGAAACCCCCCAAGGGTTCGTGTCCTCGCTGTTCACGGTTTGGACATGGCATATCCGACAGTTGAGCGAATTACTCGAATGAACCTAGACTCATTCAAATCTATAGATGATATTGCTTGACCCAACCACAGACCGCTATCCGGAAGTCAGCCGGCGGGGGCGTGATCCGAGATGGCCGAGATCGACCGACGAGCTATTCGGCTGGTGATCCAATCAGGTCGCCGGCTACCGCATAGTGTGCTGCTCACCAACCTCGCGAGCCAGCCGGACATCAGCGTGGTGGCGCAGACCTCCACGCTCAAGGGCCTGTACGCGCTGTGCCCCATGTACCGGCCCGACGTGTGCATGGTCGACGTCAGCGTGCTCACCGCGTCCCTCGTGGAGGTGTTGCATCACCTGCGCACCACCTTCCCGGCCGTGGAGTTCGTCGTGATCTACACCGAGGCGT
>JBPYFB010000092.1:0-9764 GCA_051986465.1 Rugosimonospora sp. | reverse complement strand
GGTGTCGGCCGAGTTGTCGCGTACGACCTTGACGGCGTCGGCGACGACGGTGCCGTTGGCGTTGTCGGTCAGGGTGACCTGCTGCCCGGAGCCGGTGGCGCTGAAGGCGAACTTGCCGAGGCTGACCCAGTTGCCGGCGTTGGCGGTCTGGTCGACCGTCACGGTGGCTGAGCCGCCGTTGTAGTTGACGGTGTATTGCGCATTGCTCGCCGCGCCAGTGACCGCCGGGTACTTCACGGAGACGGTGTAGTTGCCATCCTCCGGGATGACGGTGTTCCAGGTGAACGAGTTGGCGCCGGTACCGCCGCCGCCGTGCGTGGCGTAGTCGTAGCCCTGGAAGCCTGTGCCGGTCGAGGTCGTGTTCCAGGTACCCGCGGTGGATGTGTTCTGGGCGTCGGAGTTGTCGGCGAGCTCGACCTGCAGGCCGACCGGTACGCCGTCGTCGCTGCGCGCCGCGAGCTTGCCGTCCGGGTAGAACGACCACGTCAGCTTGCGCGACGAGGAGCCGCCGGCCGAGGTGACGGTACGCAGGGTCTGGTTGCCGAGAGCGTCGTAGTCGTACCCGGTTTGGATGTCCAACGGGTCCGTGCTCGTCCGCGTCCAGTCGTTGTCGAAGTAGGTGTACTTGGTGTCGTTGCGGACGGTCTGCCCGTTGGACGGTGGTGCGCTGACCGTGGCCAGCCGGCCCGCGGGGTCGTACGTATACGTGGTGACGTTTGGCGTGTTGTACCGCGAGTCGTTCGGGTCGTACGGGCTCAGCTTCGAGGCGACCCGGTTCAACTCGTCGTATTTGGTTTCGGAGACGAAGTCGTTGGCGACGCCAGTCGTGGCCACCCCGCGCGGGCTGGTCGTCTTGGTGGTGTTGCCGACCTGGTCGTACTCGTACTGCGTCGTGTTGTAGACGATCGTTCCGTTGTTGTTCTTGGCCGGTACGGCCACCTTGAGGACGTCGGCGCGTGGATCCAGCGTGTAGCCGGTGGTGTTGCCGTCCTCGTCGGTGGAGGAGGTGGTCACGCCGTCGTGGTCGTACGTGGTGGTCTTGAACTTGCCGGACGCGTCGGTCACCTTCGTCGGCCGGTGCACCAGGTCGTAGTCGTAGCGGCTGGTGAGGTCGGACGGGTCGGCGGTGGCGTTCTTCCGCGGGTCGACGACCGTACTCAGATTGCCGACGTTGTCGTAGGTGTAGCTCGTCTTGTTGCCGGCCGCGTCGGTGCTCGAAGTCTCCTCGTAGATCTCGTCGTACGCCTGCGTCGTGACGTAGTCGCCGACCGCGCTGGTGAGGTTGCCGTTCGGCTCGGTCGTGGTGAGCACGTTGCCGACCTTGTCGTACGTGAATGAGGTCTTGCGCTGCGGGTCGCCGCTGTTGTCTGTCGGTACCAGCAGGTAGCTCATCTGGTCGTAGGCGTCGTACGCCGCGGTGTAGACGGCGCCGTTCGCGGCGGTGGAGGTGGTGGTGTTGTCGTTCGGGTCGTAGACCGGCGCGGGAGTGATGATGTAGGCGCCCGCGGCCTGGTCCTTCGGTACCTTGGAGGCGAAGCCGGCGCTGCCGCGGCTGGCGTCACCCCGCCGCCCGTACACGTCGTAGGTGTAGCTGCTGGTGTGCTGCAGCGGATCGGTGATGGTCAGCACGTTTCCGCGCACGTCGTAGGTGTATTTCGTCGCTTCGGTCTTCGCGTCGGTGATGGTCTGCGGGAAGCCGTTCGCATCGAACGCGTCGTACTTGGTGGTGTGGTTGTTCGCGTCGGTGCTGGTGCGTAGCTGGCCCAACCCGTCGTAGGTGTAGGTGGTGGTGTAGTCGCCGGCGGTGCTGGTGGCGTTTCCGTCGGGATCGGTGACAGAGGTCAGGTCGCCCGCCGTGTCGTAGCCGAAGGTCCAGGTGCGGCCCTCGGGGCTGACCTTGCCGATGAGGTCGGCGATGTGCCCGTTCAGACCGGTCTGGTAGGTGAGGTTGGTGCCCGCCCAGCCGTTCTTGTTGGCCTCGCCGTCCTTGAACTCGGTCGGGTCGCCGGTCTTCGGGTCGTAGGTCCAGGTGGAGACGGCGCCGTTGGCCTCCTCCACCCGCACCACGTTGTTGTCGGCGTCCCAGTTGAGCTTGGTGGTCTGGTTCTTCGCGTTGGTCGCCTGGGTCATCCGCCCGAAGCCGTCGGTCAGCTCCGTGCTGGCGTGGTTCTCCGCGTCGGTGGCGACGGTCTGGATGTAGGAGCCCGCAGTGCCGTCCGGGTCGGTGTAGGCGAACGATGTGGGGTTGCCCAGGCGGTCGGTGTAGCTCTTGGTCCACCATTGGAACTTCGGGTCATCCTGCGGCGTGGAGTAGTAGGACAGGTTGGTGGCGTTGCCCCGCGGGTCGACGACCTTGACCAGCTTGACGTTCTTGTTGCCCTGGGTCATGTCGTACTGGAACCCGAACGTCTTGGGCTGGAACGAGCCGACCCCGTCGACCATCTGGCCGAGCAGGCCCTTGGTGGTGTAAGTGAAGGCAAGCTTGCGGCCGGAGACATCGGTGATCTGCTTGACATGGTCGATGATGAACGGGTTGGTCAGGTTGCTCTGCCCGGTCACCTTCGCCCACGTATTGTCATCGATGTAGTCGTAGGTGTCACCCTTGGCCCAGTAGTCGATGGTCAGCGTCTGCCGGCCGGTGGCGTCGGTGATGTACTTGAGGAACTCGGTCGGCTTGTTCTGCGACTTACGCACCTCGTACGTGAACGACATCGTGTTGCCGTTCTTGTCCACAATGGATGACAGGTACCCGTCACAGTCGAAGTAGAACTGGGTACGGTCCGGCCGGGTCATCACCCACGCCCGCGACTCCTCGGTGTTCGGCTTGCACACCACCAGGTTCTGCAGGTACAGGTGCACCCCGGCCGGGGCCTTCCACTCGTTCGCCGTCGCATCCCAACTGAACGTGCTACTGGTACCGTCCCCGTCGGTCAGCGTGACCGTGGTCGGGTTCGGGTTGGGGTGGAAGTCCAACGGCGCACCCAACCGGGTCAGCGACGAGGCCTGCATCGACCAGCCAAACCCGGACACGGTGTCGGAGGTGTCCAGCGAGTTGTACGACATCCGCAGGAACGTGGACAGCCCAACCGACGGGTTGTCGAACGCGTTGTACGACCACACCGTGTTCCCGGCGTGCACGTTGTTCACCAGCGTGCTGCCGGCACCGGTACCGATGCCGCTGTAGTCATAGAACTTCTCCAGGCCGAGCTCGTCGGAGGTGGGATCCTCGACTGCCACGTTCTGGTCCAGCGACGCGATCCCGTCGGTGGCCGACAGCCACTGGTTGGTGGTCTTGTTGTGCAGCTCCCACTTGAGCACGTAGTTGGTGCGCTTGTTGCCCGACGCGGACTGGATCGGCGTCTTGAGCGTGGCGTTGATGGTGACCGTGTCACCCGGCACGATGTCCTTCGGCAACGCGGTGGCCACCTGGTTGCCGCCGGTCGTGGCGTCGGTACCATCCGGCAAGGCCCAGTGGTAGGACAGCTCCCACGTCGACGCGGCCCAGGTGTTCAGGGTCGGGTTGGAGACCGTCACCGGGATCGTGTAGGTGTCCCCCGGGATCATCCGGGCCGGGGTGTCCGGGGCGTAATACGTCGAGTCCGGGGTCTTCTGCAGGTACGTCACTTGAAGCGTCGGCCGCATCATCGGGTCCTGGCCCTCCGACGACAGCAGCATCACCCGCTGGGTGGCGACCGTCTCGTCGTGCATCTTCAGCAGCAGGCCGTCGTTGCTCGCCGGGGTGGCCAGCCAGGTGCGCGCCGCCGAGGTGACGTCCCACGACTCCCACTCCGGGTCGTTGGTGATTCCCGTGCTACCGCCCACAGTGGACAGCGGAGTCGCGTCGAAGTCGCCGCCCGGCGTCGTCCACGCGGTACCCGAGGCCGCCTGGTTCCACGTCGCGGCAGTCTCGGTGAACGCCCGGTTCAGCTTGTGTACGTCCACGAACCCGTCGCTGGCGCCGTAGTCGTACGTCGTCCACATGCGCAGCTGCGCGTCGGTGATCTGCGCGCCGGACGGTATCCCGGACAGCGCGGGGAACTTCACCAATCCGCGGGTGACGCCGTAGTAGCTGGAGTTGTTCCCCGCCGACACGTACGGGTCACCGTCGTAGACGTCCACATTGGTCGTCGGCAGCGTCTTGGACAGCGTGGTGTCCACCGTGCCGGTCCGGTACACCTGCGTGACATGACCGGCCTTGGGCAGCCGTACCCCCACGGTCGGTGAGGCGATCAGCTGACCATCCGCGGTCTTGACCGCCACCATGTAGTAGTAGTACTGCCCCAGCTGCGTGTCGGGGGTGTCCGCCGCGGTCGGCGTCGCCGAGGTGTCCTGGTACGACGTGCCCGTCGAGGACACCGGCGCCACCAGTGTCGCCGCGGACGGGGTGAACGTCTGGTGCACGCTGCGATGCACCTGGTACTCCACGATGTTGTCCCCCGCCGCCGTCGACGGGTCCACATAGGACGACCAGGACAGCGCGGCGCCCGTCGCGGTGATCGTGGTCGGCTGCGCCACCGTCACACCCGGCCGGCCGAACGTCACCGTCAACTTCGGCAGGTTGTAGTCCCGCCCACCGTTCTGGTAGAAGTACTCGGACGCCTCGTAGATCGGCCCACCGCGGCCCTTGGTACCCTCGTCCACCGCCTTCACCATGAACCCGTGGTTGCTCGACGGCGTGTTGATCCAAGACTGCACCGCGTCCCGCACGCTGAAGTTGTTCCACGCCGAGGACACGGCCGCCTTCTTCGTGTCCACCGCGGACTTCGTCAGCCGCACCGCGTCCGCGATCGCCGACTTCCCCGAAACGTCACCCAGCACGACCTTCCCGGTCGTACCCGCCACGAACGGGTGGGTACCCAGCGTCTTCCAGATCCCCTCCCCGGAACCCGTCTGGTCCACCGTGTACGCCTTCGAACCACCGTTGTAGTACACCGTGTACGGGGCATTCGTCGGCCGGTCCGACTCCGTCACGTAGTGCACCTCAACCTGGTAGTTGCCGTTCTGGGTGATCGTCGGCACCCAGGTGAACGTGTCACCCGTCGTCGTGTCGCTGTTGTACCGGTACGTCGAGTTGATCGCCAACGGCGTCAGCGTCGTGTTCGTCGACGCCGGCCACGTCCCCTTCATCGCCACGCTGGCGGTGTTCGTGTCGTCGACCTGCACCACGTTGCCCGCCGGCACCGCCGCCATGTTCGCGTTCATGTTCGCCCACGTCGCCGTCGACTCCGACCACCCGGCGGTCACCTGCCGCGCCTCCAACGCCACGTCGTACGCGTACGTGTACTGCGTCTGGTCGTAGTACAACGACAGCGTCGCGTCGTCGATCGTGGTACCGGCCGGCACCCCGGAAAGCGGGAACTGCACCAGCGTCCGCCACGCCTGCGAGGCGTCCGTACCCACCTTCAACTGGTACGTGCTGTTGTAGTTCGTACCCGTGGCACCCGAGTAGATCTCGACGTCCTGCCCATCGGCCGGTACCGGCTGCACGTTGATGGTCGGGTCCAGGATCACCGGGTACGTGCGAGAGGCCGCCGCCAACCAGGAGCGGTCCGCGCTGACCGTCAACACCCCACCCGACAGCCGCTGCGTCACCGCGGTGGACCGCGCCCCGGCCGAGTCGTACATGTACGGCGCCGGAATCGTCAGCGCCGGCGTACCGTCCTTGGCTGTCAGCGCAATCGAACCGTCGTGCTGCGCCACCGCCGACAGCCCCGCGCTCGTCACCGTGAACGACACCGACAACCCACCCGCCACCGGGCGCGCCAGCACCAGCTTCTCCTTCAACCCGCGCGACGTCACGTCATACACCAGGTCGACACCCGGCGCCACGCCCGGATACGTCACGCTCGAACCCGTGATCCGCGGGCTGATCCGCCGCGCCGCACCCGGCAGGCCCAACTCCACCCAGCGATCCCCGAACCGCACCCGCAGCAACCGCGCAGAGGAGTCACCGAACAGCGTGGTGAACACGTTCGTCGTGTTGCCGGCCACAAACCCCTGCGCCGTCGTCGGCCGTACCGTCGTGTCGATCGGCTGGAACGCACCCTTCGCATCCCGGTAATTCACCGGCGCCGCCGCGATATCCGCCTGCACCCGGCCATCACTCATCCGGTAGAACGTCGCGTTCGCCGTCCGCCGCGCCGGCAACTCCGCAACCCGCTTCGCCGCCGGCCACACCTTCCCCGCCGGCACCGCATCCGCCCGCGGCACCCCACCATCCGGCAACCTGCGCGCCTTGACCACCGGCCGTTCCTTGCCGCCATGGCCGCCCACCCAACCGCGGATGAGCCCCAACAAGCCCCCACCGCCGCCAGACCCGCCACCCGCCGCACCACCCGCAGACGCACCACCCGACGCTCCCCCACCAGGGCCGGAGACCACCATCGCCGTGCCACCGCCGAGGCTCAACAGCAGAACCAACACCAGCGTGATACGCAACGCCTTGCCGCCCAGCCGGGGAAACCGCCGGAATGCGCTCATCACTAACCGCCCTCAACACCTGGACATTGATGCGAGGGAATCATTGCGTCTCGCCGCACTGGCCGGTATGCGGGCCAGCCCAGAGGCCAATTGCTTGACTCACGTCGATATAGCTGCTACCGCGGCCAACCCGTCAGACCGGGATCAGGCGCCGCCGGATCGCTGCCGCTACAAGCACTTCGCGACCGCCGCCGCGCGGCAGGCCCAACTTGCCGCTGAGGTACTCGATATGCGCGTCGACCGCGCGCGGGGTCAGCCCGAGCGCGCCGGCGATCTCCTCCGAGGTGGGCAGCGGCGCGTCCACCGACTCGCGCAGCCGCGGCTCGCACAGTGCTTGTAGCACCGTGTAGTAGGTCGCTCGGGGGTCGAGGTCGGGGCGCTGCGACGGTGCCGCGGGACACGGCCGGACCCGCGCGGCCGTACGCCACGGCTCCGCACCGAAGACGGTCACCGCGGCGTCGGCCAGGTCGGCCGCCGCGCCGATGCGGGACAGTTCGAAGGGTACGGGCGCGAGGTGGCGACCCGGTTCGACGGTGAAGTACTCGTACGAGTTCTCCATGTTCTTCACCACGAGTACCCGGTTCGGCGTGAGGTTGGTCAGCAGCCCGTGCCCGTTCGCCGCGGTGATCCGGGCGGCGAACCACGGCCCCTTGTCGAGAGTGAGGTCGAGGGCGCAGCGGCCGCAGCGGCATTCCCCGAAGGTGGCTGAATCGCCATCGCGCAACTGGATCTGGTCGGGGGCGATGCCGGCCGGCGCCGGTACCTGGACCGTCAATACGCTGCGCATCATCGACCTCCCCGTAGCTGCCGACGACCGCCTTGATATCAGCGTCTATTGACGGTAGTCAACCTTTTCGACACCCAAACCGGCCGAATGGCCGATGCGGTGTCGACGGTGTTTGTCGACTGCGGTGAATGACTACTACGGCGAGCGGAGCACCTGGTGCGTCTGCGGGATCAGCCATTGGCACGGTCGGGGCGCCTCGAGCATGGCGCGCCACAGTTCCCGGTCGTAGCTGGACTTGTAGTAGCCCGTGCTGTACATGTCGAAGTACGCGTGCGAGTCGTAGGCCACGCGGTGCAACGGATCGCGGATCCAGGCGGTCGGGTACATCTCCCCCCAGGACAGCGGGTTCATCGGCATGTACCCGCTGACCGCTACGGCCGCGGTGCTTCCGGTCCGGCGGATCGCGTCGACCGCCTGCTGGGAGGTGCGCTCCCACAGCCGGGCACCGGCCGCGCCGTCGGCGGCCAGGTGCGTGGGTTCGTTGAGGATCCCGAAGGCGGCGATGCCGGGCGCGCCGTGCAGCGCCAGCGCCATCCGCCGCCAGAAATCCGCGAGCGCGGTCGTGGGCAGTTGCGGCGAGCCGAGAGTCAGGCGCTGCAGCGGACCGTCCCGGCCACCGCCGGCCGCGAAGAAGCCGTACCCGTGCAGGTCGACGATGACGGCAAGATGCGCGCTCGCCGCCTCGTCGATGCTCGCCTGTACCCGCGCGAGTTCCGCCTTCGACAGCGGCCCGAACGGTACCGGCTGCAAGCGCTCCCAGGCGACCGCGAGGCGGATCAGGCGCAGCCCCCGGGCCGCGAGGTCGTGGTAGATCGAGCCGCTCTCGTACCAGTAGTCCTTGCCGTACTTGCCCGGGTTGCCGCCGCCGAACGTGCCGAACGCGCCGCTGCTGTCGCCGGCGGCGAACGAGCCGCCGGCGAGGTTGACCCCGCGCAGGTACTGGCCGGTGCTCGGATGGCTCGCCACCACGGCCGCCTGCGGCTCGGCGGTCAGCGCGTCCGGCGTGGCCGGATCGGGCCGGTAGACCACCAGCGGGTAGTCGGGCGGCCAGGTTCCCGCCGCCCACGCGGTCACCGGCAGGCCGATCCGGTCGGCGGCGTCGTACCAGGTTTCCGCGAGCGTGTTCCAGGCCGCGCTGTCCCGACCGGAGGGCCAGCCGACCTCGCCGATGAGACCGGAGGCCTTGTTGCGGTGCAACCAGTCGGCGAAGTTGGCCAGGCCGGCTACCGCCTTGGCCTGCAAGGCGTCCTTGGTACACACCTCGCGCCTGCCGTACACCGCGAGCCATGGCACCGCGAGCAGCACGGCAACCAGGCAGAAGACAAGCGCGGCCGATACCATGAGCTGGCCCGCGCGGCGCGTGCCATCGTCGGATCGATACCTCATCCACACCCCGTTTGTGGCTTCGGCTGGCCGCTACCCGCAGGCGGGCGCTACAAACGCCGAACCAGCACCCCGGTAGCCTGCATGGCGTGCTAGACAACCCGGTGCTGGACAACCCGGTCTGGGCCGCGCTCACCGGCCCGCACGCCCCGCTCGCCGAGCGGCACGGCCAGGCAGCCCGCTACCCGGGCGACGTCACGCCCTTCGCGGCGGTACCCGACGATCGCGCCTGGGACGACCTGGCACGGCTGGCGGGGCCCGGCGGTACGGCGTCGCTCGCCGGCGACACCGTGCCGCCGCCGGACTGGGAGGTCGTGCTGGACATCCCCTGCGTACAGCTCATCGGGTCCGATGTGGACAGTGCCGACGAGCCGGCGGCGCAGCGGCTGGGCGCCGGCGACGTACCCGAGATGCTCGACCTCGTCGCGCGCGCCCGGCCGGGCCCGTTCCTGCCCCGTACCGTCGAACTCGGCGGCTACCTCGGCATCCGCCGCGGCGGCGCGCTGGTCGCCCTCGCCGGGCAGCGCATGCGACTGCCCGGGTACACCGAAATCAGTGCGGTGTGCACGGATCCGGCGCACCGCGGCCAGGGCCTCGCCAGCCGGCTGATCCTCGCGGTCGCCGCCGGTATCCGCGCCCGCGGCGACGTACCGTTCCTGCACGCGGCCGTGGCGAACACCAACGCCGTGCGGCTCTACCGCGGCCTCGGCTTCCGGCTGCGCCGGGAGATCCCGTTCCGGCTCCTCCGGGCCCCAGGCTGACGGCCCCCGGCTGACGCGCGTCAGCACACGTCGCGGTCGATGACGGCCAGCGCGCCGCGCAGCAGCTCGGCGAGCGAGGCTTGCGGTATCGAGGTGCGCGGCTGGTCGAGTTCGAACCACAGTTGGGTGGCGACCCGCAGCGTGGTCATCAGCAGGCCGCACAGCAGCCGGGCGCGCAGCGGCCGGGCCAGTGGCCGGGCCGGGTCCGCGGGCAACCGGCGGCTGATCTCCTCGACCAGCTCCCGCTCGATCGCCGCGTACGTGGCCACCTGCTCGGCCAGCAGCGAGGGGTGCCGGCGCACCAACCGCAGGTGCGCGACCCGCCTCGGGTCCAGCGGCTGCGCCTCGGCGAC
>JBPYFB010000091.1:0-15087 GCA_051986465.1 Rugosimonospora sp. | reverse complement strand
CCTCACCCTCGTGGATGAGGCCGAGCAGGATGTGCTCGGTGCCGATGTAGTTGTGGTTGAGCATCCGGGCCTCTTCCTGGGCCAGAACGACAACCCGCCGTGCTCGGTCGGTGAACCGCTCGAACATTCCCTGTGCTCCTCACGTGCCTGTCGGCACTGCCCTTGCCAGTTACCGGCTCGGCCACCCGCGGCTTCGCTACCGCGGCATCACTGGGCCGGTTCCCGGGATGGGTATCCGTGTAATCACTCTATCGCCGAGGGCCGACGCTTCGTTCGGCTCGACCTAGGGGATCTTGGCGTTCCCGCCCTCGGTCGTCCCTCGATCCCGGGACAAACCACTACGGAACCCCCGCTCTTCGCAACGTTTGTCCCAACCTACGGCCGACCCCGGATGTTCCGGCCCCCACGGGACTACGCGTAGAGCGAAATCTCCTGTAGGTCGTCACGCTCCGGGCGTGTCGGGCGTGTCGCTAGAAGCGACCGGGATCCAGGCTCCGGCGGCGGAAATTTGAGACTCAAGCCACCGGGGTTGAGACCCTGGACACGCTGAGGACGCCGGACCCAGGGTCACGACGTCCTCCATGATCAGCCGCTCTGGGAATCGGGGGCAGCGGGCCGGCGCGTTGCGCGCACCGGACCCGGCCTCCTCAACGGCCCGCGTCGGCGTTGTACTCGTCCACGATCTCCTGCGGGATACGCCCACGATCCGAAATGTTGCGCCCTTTACGCTTCGCCCACGCACGGATCGCCTTGTTCTGTTCGCGGTCTGCGGCGGCACCGCCGCGCGCGCGGGTGGCGGCGCGCCCGCCCACCACGACGCCTCCGCGTCCAACCTTGCGACCGTGTGCGACGAAGTCGGCGAAAGCGCCGCGCAGCTTCTGCGCGTTCTTGTCGGACAGGTCAATCTCGTACTGGACGCCGTCGAGCGCGAACTTCACCGTCTCGTCAGCTTTGCCTCCGTCTAGGTCGTCCTCGAGGACGACAATTTCCCGTCTCGCCACCGCACAGGTTCCCTTCGCATTCTTCGGCCAGCGCCGATACCCGAGACAATAGCTGTCGCGGTAGCCGCGCGCCATTAGTACCGGAGAATTCGCTGAGCCATCACTCAGGGCGTACCAGAGGAAACAGGATCGTCTCCCGAATCCCGAGCCCGGTCAGCGCCATCAGGAGCCGATCGATGCCCATGCCCATGCCGCCCATGGGTGGCATTCCGTACTCCATCGCCCGAAGGAAATCCTCGTCGAGATGCATGGCTTCAAGGTCGCCACCCGCCGCCCGCTGGGCCTGCGCGATCAGGCGTTCCCGCTGTACCACCGGGTCGACCAGCTCCGAGTAGCCGGTGGCCAACTCGAAACCGCGCACGTAAAGGTCCCACTTTTCGGCGAGCCCCGGAGTGAGCCGGTGCTCCCGTACGAGCGGACTGGTCTCGACCGGATAGTCGCGGACGAACGTCGGTGCGCGAAGGTCGGGTACGACTAGCTTCTCGAAAAGCTCCTCGGCCAGCTTGCCCGGACCCCACGAGCGCTCGACGGCAACGCCGTGCCGGTCCGCGTAATCCAGAAGGGTCGACATCGGGGTCTGTACGGTGATCTCTTCACCCAGCGCATCCGAAAGGGCACCGTACAGAGTTGTCTCTCGCCATTTCCCGCCCAGATCGAACTCGGTACCGTCCTTGAGGATGACGGTGTGCGAACCGGTGAGGGCGTACGCCGCGTCCTGTACGAGGTCCCGGGTGAGCGTCCCGATCGTGTCGTAGTCGCCGTAGGCCTGGTAGGTCTCCAGCATCGCGAACTCGGGTGAGTGGCTGGAATCGACTCCTTCATTGCGGAAGTTTCGGTTGATCTCGAAGACCCGCTCGATTCCGCCGACGACACAGCGCTTCAGGTACAGCTCTGGCGCGATTCTCAGGTACAGGTCGATATCCAGCGCATTACTGTGCGTAACAAACGGGCGAGCCGTCGCCCCGCCGTGCAGGAGTTGCAGCATCGGCGTCTCAACCTCGATGAACCCGCGCCCGTGCAGAGAATCGCGCAGGCTGCGTACCACCATTGCCCGGCTCTGTACGATCTGCCGCGCCTCGGGCCGGGTGATCAGGTCCACGTACCGCTGCCGTACCCGCGTCTCCTCGCTCATCGGCCGGTGCGCGACGGGCAGCGGGCGCAGCGCCTTGGCCGTCATTGCCCACGAGTCGGCCAGCACCGACAACTCGCCGCGGCGGCTCGTGATCACCTCGCCCACGACGCCGACGTGGTCGCCGATGTCGACCAGCCGCTTCCACTCCTCGAGCGCCTCGGCGCCGACCCGGTCCAGCGACAGCATCGCCTGCAGTTCCACGCCGCCGCCCTCGCGCAGCGTGGCGAAGCAGAGCTTGCCGGTGTTCCGGATGAAGATCACCCGACCGGTGACCCGGACCACGTCGCCGGTGGCCGTATCGGTGGGCAGGTCCGCGTAGCGCTCCCGGATCTCGGCGAGCGTCGTGGTGCGCTCGAAGCCGATCGGGTAGGGCTCCACGCCCTCGGCGAGCATCCGCGCGCGCTTCTCCCGGCGTACCCGCATCTGCTCCGGCAGGTCGTCGTCGGGTACCAGCGGCTGCTGCTGCTCGGTCACGGTCGGTCCTCGCGTCACGGTGCGTCACTGTGGATGATTTCTTCAACGAGCCTACTTGCCAGCAGGTCCCGTACTGAAATCAGTTACCGTGGGCCCGATGTCCGATCATGCGCTCTCCTTCGGCCCGGCCGCGAACGAATACGACGTGCGGCGCCCCACCTATCCCGAGCCGGCGCTGCGCTGGGCTCTCGGCACTGAGCCACAGCGCGTGGTGGATCTCGGTGCGGGTACCGGCATCCTGACCCGGGTGCTGGTACGCCTCGGGCACCACGCGATCGCGGTCGAGCCCGACGAGGCCATGCGCGCCCGGCTGGTCGCCACCACCCCGGAAGCCGAGGCGCTCGCCGGCTCGGCCGAGTCGGTACCGCTGCCCGATGGCGGCGTCGACGCGGTCCTGGCCGGCCAGGCGTACCACTGGTTCGCCAAGGAGCGGGCGCACCCGGAGATCGCGCGGCTGCTGCGGCCGGACGGGATCTTCGCCCCGATCTGGAACATCAGGGACGAGTCCGTACCCTGGGTTGCCCGGCTCACCGAGATCGTCGACCAGGCGCGAGGCGGCATGCTGGACGGCGAGTATGAGGCGCCCATGGACGACAGGGACTTCGGCGAACTCTTCGGGCCGCTCTTCGGGCCGGTGCAGCGGCGCGTGTTCCGGCACTCGGTACCGATGACCGCCGACGGGCTCGTCGCGCTGATCAGCACCCGCTCCTACTACCTGACCGCCACGCCGGCGAAGCGGGCCGAGATCGAGCGGGAGGTACGCGATCTCGCCGCCGACCTGCCCGACTCCTTCGAACTGCCCTACGTGACCGCCGTGTACCGGGCCCGCAAGCGGTGACTTGGGCGTTCCGGTCGAAATACTTAGGCGTTCCGGTCGAAAATCAGGCGCAGGCCTATCAGCGTCAGCATCGGCTCGTGATGCGTGATGGTGGCGCACTCGCTCAGCACCACCGGCGCCAGCCCACCGGTCGCGACTACCGCCTTGACCTGGCCGAGCTCGGACATGATGCCGCGCACCACGCCGTCGACCTGGCCGGCGAAGCCGAACACGATACCGGACTGCAGGCACTCGACCGTGTTCTTGCCGATGACCCGGGGCGGGCGTACCAGCTCCACCTTGAGCAGCTGCGCCGCCCGGGCGGCGAGGGCGTCCACGGAGATCTCAATGCCGGGCGCGAGTACGCCGCCGAGGAACTCGCCGCGCGCGGAGACGACGTCGAAGTTGGTTGAGGTGCCGAAGTCCACCACGATCGCGGGGCCGCCGTACAGGGTGAACGCGGCGAGCGTGTTGGCGACCCGGTCGCTGCCGACCTCTCTCGGGTTGTCGATCGCGAGTTGCACGCCGGTGCGTACGCCGGGCTCCAGGATCACCGTCGGCAGGTCGTGGTAGTACCGGTTGAGCATGGAGCGCAGCGACCGCAGCGCCATCGGTACCGTCGAACACGCGGCAATACCGCTCAACTGCACATCATCGGCGGCGAGCAGGCCCCGGTAGAGCAGGGCGAGCTCGTCGGGGGTGGCCCGGGCGTCGGTCTTGATCCGCCAGGTGTGCACCAGCTTCTCGCCCTCGAACGTGGCGAGCACGGTGTTCGTGTTCCCGATGTCTATACAGAGCAGCACGCGGCAACCTTAGATCAGCGCGGACGGAGGTCCATCGCGATGTCGAGGATGGGCGAGGAGTGCGTGAGCGCGCCGACCGACAGGTAGTCCACGCCGGTCAACGCGTACTCGCGGGCCACCTCCAGGGTGAGCCCGCCGGTCGCCTCCAGCTCCGCCCGGCCGGCCACGGCTTCCACCACCTCGCGCAGCAGCGGCGGCGGCATGTTGTCGCACAGCAGGAACGTGGCGCCCGCCGCCACCGCCTCGACCGCCTCCGCGACCGTCGTCACCTCGACCTGCACGGGCACCCGCGGGAACGCCTCCCGAACACGGGCGTAGGCGGCACTGATCGAGCCGGCGGCGAGCTTGTGGTTGTCCTTGATCATCGCGACGTCGTACAGGCCCATCCGCTTGTTCGTACCGCCGCCCGCGCGCACCGCGTACTTCTCCAGGATCCGCAGGCCCGGCGTTGTCTTGCGAGTATCGAGCACGGTGGCGCGGGTGCCGGCGAGCGCGTCGGCCCAGGCGCGGGTGTGCGTCGCGACGCCGGACATCCGGCTCAGCAGGTTCAGCGCGGTGCGTTCCGCGGTGAGCAGCGCCCGGGTCGGCCCGGCCACCGTCGCCAGCACGTCGCCGCGGGCCACCGACGCGCCGTCCTTGGCGACCTCCACCCATGAGGCGGTACCGGAAGAGGTGGCGTCGAAGACCGCCCCGGCGACGGCGAGTCCCGCCACGACACCGGGCGCGCGGGCCACGATGTCGGCCACGTCGGTCTGGTCTTCGGGAATCGTGGCCACGCTCGTGACGTCGACCCGCTGCGCCCCGAGGTCCTCGTCGAGCGCACGCTCCACGATGTCGCCCACCTGTACCGGGTCGAGCCCGACCGCGACGAGTGAGTCCACAATGGATGACCGGGTCACGCGATCGCCTCCCAGGAATCGGCGAGCCGGCCGTCGGGCAGCAGGCTGGCCATCAGGTGGCCGCGCCACTCGTCGGCGGCGAGCGGGAAGTCCTCCCGCCAGTGGCAGCCGCGCGTCTCCTCGCGCAGGCTGGCGGCGGCGACCAGAGCACTCGCCACCGTAAGCAGGTTCGCCGCCTCCCAGCTCGCCGTGCGCGGGGAGTCGCCCAGCCCGCTCATGCCCGCCAAAGCCGTGGCGGTACCGGCGAGGGACTCTTCATTACGCAGTACCCCGGCGCCGTTGGTCATCGCCTCCTGCAGCGACCGGCGGATACCCGCGTGGACGACCGTACCCTCCACTGTGGACGGTACCGGGTCGGCCTGCGGTGGCAGGTCGGCCGCGATGTCCTCGGCGATGCGCCGCGCGAACACCAGCCCCTCCAGCAGCGAGTTGGACGCCAGCCGGTTCGCGCCGTGCACACCGGTACAGGCGACCTCGCCGCACGCGTACAGGCCCGGAATCGAGGTACGGCCCCACACGTCGGTACGCACGCCGCCGGACGCGTAGTGTGCGGCGGGCGCGACCGGGATCAGCTCGACGGTCGGCTCGATACCGACCGCGCGGCAGGCGGCGGTGATCGTCGGGAACCGGTTCACCAGATCCGGTACGTGCCGTGCGTCCAGCCACACGTTGGGCGCGCCCGAGGCGAGCAGCGAGCGGTGGATCCCCTTAGCGACCACGTCGCGCGGCGCCAATTCGGCCAACTCGTGCTGGCCGACCATGAAGCGCTTGCCGTCCCCGTCGACGAGGTACGCGCCCTCCCCGCGCAGCGCTTCGGAGATGAGCGGCCGCTGCCCGGTCAACTCGCCAGCGGCCAATGCGGTGGGGTGGAACTGCACGAACTCCAGGTCGGTGACGACCGCCCCGGCACGCAGCGCGAGCGCCACCCCGTCACCGGTGGAGACCGACGGATTCGTGGTGGTCGCGTACACCTGGCCCATGCCACCGGTGGCGAGTACCACCGCGCGGGCCAGTACCGCACCCACTCCGTCCTCGGTACCCTCGCCGAGCACGTGCAGCGTCACTCCGCAGGCGCGCCCGTCCGCCGCGCGTACCAGGTCCAGTACGAGCGCGTGCTCGACGAGGCGGATCCACGGGTCACGGCGCACCGCCGCGTGCAGGGAACGCTGCACCTCGGCGCCGGTCGCGTCGCCACCCGCGTGCACGATGCGGTTGGCGTGGTGCCCGCCCTCCCGGGTCAGCATCAGCGAGCCGTCCGGGTACCGGTCGAAGTCGGCTCCCCAGCGGATCAGCTCGCGTACCCGCGCCGGCCCCTCCCGTACCAGAAGATCCACGGCTGCGGGGTCGCTCAGGCCGACGCCCGCGACCAGCGTGTCCTTCGCGTGCGCCTCGGGTGTATCCAGCGGGTCGAGTACCGCGGCGATGCCGCCCTGCGCCCAGCGCGTCGATCCGTCGTCGATGTTCACCTTCGTGACGACGGTGACGTGCAACCCCGCCTCGCGCAGGTGCAGCGCGGCGGTGAGGCCGGCGACCCCGGTACCGACGACGACGACATCGGTCGTCTCCGCCCAGCCCGGCTCGGGCGCCCGCAGCCGGCGCGGCAGACTCCATTGGTGCATCCAGCCAGTCTCGCAGTGATCAGCTCTTACCGCTGCGACCTGGAACACGCTCACGCTGCCCACCCTGATCACGACGCTACTGCCGCAACTTCATTGAAATTGCGGGGTTGAGCGGGCTCCAACACCGCAACTTCAATGAAGTTGCGGCGATCTTGCGTGGCGTGGCGGCGCGATCTTGGGCGGCGCGGCGGGGCCTCAGCTCTTGGGGGTTTTGGAGCCTATGCCTTTGACGCTGCCGATGATCTTCTTGCTCTTGGTGAAGGCGTAGGCGTAGCACGAGAAGGTGCGGTCACCGGCGTCCCACTGGGTCTGCCGGGGCCAGAAGAAGAGCCAGCCGACCGACCTGTTCAGGTCGTGGTTACCGCTGAAGCCGAGGTAGTGGGCGACGACCGCCTCGCAGGCGGTATCGGCCTGCCTCTGCGCGGCCGAGTCACCGGGCCATGGCGCGTCGCGGCCGGCGGCCACCCCGGCGAGCTCGCCGTTGTGGGGTTGGGCGCAGTCGGCGGGCGACTCGGTCTGCACCTGGCCGTTGCTCTCGACGGTGTTGATGCAGGTGATCGCGAGCCACCTGGGGCCGCGCATGCCGTCCTTGAGGCTGCCGGTGCTGGAGACCGTGCTGTGCTCGACGTCGTTGGTCTTGAGCAGGTCGCAGCGGTACCAGCGGGCGCCACCGGTCCACGCCGCCGGGCTGGGCAGCACGAGGCCGAGCCAGACGTATGCGGCGTGCCAGTCACCGCCGATGTAGTCGTTGACCTGCTTGACGCAGTCGACGTAGGCGGCCTTGCGGGCGGGGCTGTCGCTGTTGGGCGGGGATTCCCGGCTCGCGTCGGCGCCGGTGAACTTGCCGACGTACGCGGTCTCGCTCTGGTGGTTCTGCTCGCACGGTACCGACTCGAACGGGCCGTACCAGGTGGCCGAGTACTCCTTGTCGTAGCAGGCGCCCAGCGGCGGGTCCGGGGTGACCGCCTTGGCCAGCGCGGGCCAGCCGTTGGTCAGGTTGCCGTCCACGCCAGCCGGCTTGCTGCAGCCTACGAGCGCCAGGGCCGCACCGGCGGCGACGGCGAGCCCGAACCATCGGCGTCCCACTCGCACCTGTCCTCCCGCCGTTGTGGCGAACCCGCACACTTCCCGCGGGTACCGCCGGTCCCTCAAGCCCGGCAGCATACGCCACGTGGGCAAGCGGTGTCAGGCGAGCGCCACCGGTGCGTTGTCGATGAGTCGGGTGGTGCCGACCCAGGCCGCGATCAACATGCGTGCCGGGCCGTGCGAGGGTGCCGGGCCGAGGTCGGGATCGGTGAGGGTGAGGTAGTCCAGCACCGCCGACGCACTCCCCTCCGCGGAGGCGGCCCGGCCAGAGGTTTCAGCGGTGCCGGTACCCACCTGATCGAAGGCGGCCCTGGCGGCGTGCAGCGCACGGTCGGCACCCAGCCCATCCGCCGCGGCGGCCGCGCCCGCCCTGAGCGCGGCGGCGAGTGCCAGCGCGGCCTGGCGTTCCGGCGGCGAGAGGTACCGGTTGCGGCTGGAGCGGGCCAGCCCGTCCGGCTCCCGTACGATCGGCACGCCGACGATCTCGACGGCCAGGTCGGTGTCGCGCACCAGCAGCCGTACGAGGGCCAGCTGCTGGTAGTCCTTCTCGCCGAAGTACGCGAGGTGCGGCCGGGTCAGGTGCAGCAGCTTGTTCACCACGGTGAGTACGCCGTGGAAAAAGCCGGGGCGGCTGGCGCCCTCCAGGATCTCGCCGAGCTTGCCGGGGGTCACCCGCACCATGGGCTCGCCGGTCGGGTACATCTCCTCGCGCGCCGGCGTGAACACCACGTCGACGCCGTTGCGGGCGCAGATCGCGAGGTCCTTGTCGAGGGTGCGCGGGTACCGCTCGAAGTCCTCATCGGGTGCGAACTGGAGCGGGTTCACGAAGATCGTGACGATCAGGCTGTCGGCCCGCCCGCGTGCCGCCCGCATCAGCTCCTCGTGCCCCTCGTGCAGCGCGCCCATTGTCATGACGACGGCGACGGTGCCGGTGAGCTTCGCGCGGGCGTCGGCGAGCTCGGCTCGGGTCTGCGCGACGATCATCTGACCGGTACCTCGGCGCCGAGAACGTCGAGCAACTGCCCGGCGGCGACCGGGTCAAGGCGGCCCGCCGCGATCGCGCGGTCCGCGGTGCGCCGGGCCAGGGCGAGATACGGGGGTACGGATTCCGGCGCGCTCGCGGCCAACGTGTCCAGGTGCTTGGCGACGGTACCGGCGTCGCCGCGCGAGACCGGGCCGGTCAGCGCCGCGTCGCCGTGGCGCAGCGCGTTGTCCAGCGCGGCGGACAGCAGCGGATCGAGTACCCGTTCGGGTTGCGTCACGCCCGCGTCGCGCAGCCGGTCCAGTGCCTCGTTCACGAGAGTCACCAGGTGGTTGGCGCCGTGCGCGAGCGCGGTGTGGTACATGGCGCGGTGGTGCTCGTCGATCCACTCGGGGGTACCGCCGAGGTCGCGTACCAGGCGGCGGGCGAGCGGCCGCACGTCCTCGGGCGCGGTGACGCCGTACGAGATGCCGGCGCGCAGGCGGGCCAGATCGGCGGCGGTACCGGTAAAGGTCATCGCGGGGTGCAGTGCGAGCGGCCGGGCGCCCTTGGCCACGGCCGGGTGCAGGATGCCTACGCCATGCGCGCCGCTGGTGTGCGCGACGGTCTGCCCCTTGTGGAACGCGCCCTTGCTGAGGGATCCGGATTCGGCGAGGTGCGCGACGAGCGGGGCGAGCGCGTCGTCGGGTACCGCGAAGATCACCAGTTGGGCGACGGCGATCGTGTCCGGGGTGACTCCACGCCCGGCCTGAAACGCGATCTCGTAGCCCCTGCCGGCGAGCGCGGCGCTCAGGACGGTTCCGACCCGCCCGGCTCCCACGATGCCCACGGTCGGCCTGCGTGTGTTCATGCGCGCGATCCAGTCCTCGTAGTGGTACCGGTCGCCCCGAGTATCCACCCGGCACCAGTACCCTGACAGGCGTTGTGGGGATCTTCACGTGGCGCGAGGCGATGCACCGGGCGCTGTACGGGCCCGGCGGCTTCTACGTCACCCAGCCGCCCCGCGAGCACTTCCGTACCAGCGCGCACGCCTCGCCGCTGTTCGCCGGCGCGCTGCTGCGCCTGCTGGAGCGGGTGGACGCCGCGCTCGGGCACCCCGAACCGCTGGACGTCGTCGACGTGGGCGCCGGCCGG
Organism: Rugosimonospora sp.; assembly: GCA_051986465.1. Lineage (GTDB taxonomy): Bacteria > Actinomycetota > Actinomycetes > Mycobacteriales > Micromonosporaceae > DATEJJ01. Next base: position 5,140 of record JBPYFB010000091.1, on the reverse strand, counting down.
GGCGAGTTGCTGCTGGCTCTGCGCGCCGCCGCACCGCAGTCGCTCGCTCCGCGGCTGCGCCTGACCGCCGTGGAACTGGCTCCACGCCCAGCGTCGTTGCCTTCGTCGATCGCGTGGCTGCCGTCGCTCGACCGCGTCCGGGTGACCGGCTTGCTGGTGGCGACCGAGTGGCTGGACAACGTACCGCTGGACGTGGCGGCTCTGGGCTCGTCCGGTACGCCGCGCTACGTACGCGTCGACGATTCCCTGGGCGGGCCGGTATCGGAGCCCGACGCGGCCTGGCTCGCGCGGTGGTGGCCGCTGGTACCGGGTGGGCGGGCCGAGATCGGCGCGCCCCGGGACGCGGCGTGGGCGGCCGCGGTGTCCACAGTGGAGCGAGGGCTCGCGCTCGCCGTGGACTACGGGCACGTACGCGCGCAGCGACCGTTGCTCGGGACGCTCACCGGGTATCGCGGCGGGAGGCAGGTGCCGCCCGTACCGGATGGGTCGTGTGACCTGACCGCGCACGTCGCCGTCGACGCGGTGGCCGCGGCGGCTGGGCCCGGGTCGCTGCTGCGGCAGCGCGACGCGCTGCGTGCCCTCGGGGTCAGCGGCGCCCGCCCGCCGCTCGCCCTCGCCTCGACGGACCCGGCCGGGTACCTGCGGGCGCTGTCGGCGGCTGGCGCGGCCGGCGAGCTGACGGACGCGGCCGGGCTCGGCTCGCATTTCTGGCTGCTCCAACCGGTCGCCATCGCGGTAGCCTCCCTCTTGTGACCCAGGAGCTCGTGGCCGGCACCGGTGCGGGGCTGGAGACGGCCGACATGGTGCTCAACATCGGTCCGCAGCACCCGTCGACGCACGGGGTCCTGCGGCTGAAGCTGGTGCTCGACGGCGAGCGGGTGCGCTCCTGCGAACCGATCATCGGGTACATGCACCGGGGCGCGGAGAAGCTCTTCGAGGTGCGCGACTACCGGCAGATCATCGTGCTCGCCAACCGGCACGACTGGCTCTCCGCCTTCGCCAACGAGTTGGGCGTGGCGCTCGCGGTCGAGCGGATGATGGGCATCGAGGTACCCGAGCGCGCGGTCTGGCTGCGTACCGCGCTCGCCGAGCTGAACCGGGTGCTCAACCACCTGATGTTCCTCGGCTCGTACCCGCTGGAGATCGGCGCGATCACGCCGGTCTTCTACGCGTTCCGGGAGCGCGAAACGCTGCAGGCGGTCATGGAGGAGGCATCCGGGGGGCGGATGCACTTCATGTTCAACCGGGTCGGCGGGCTCAAGGAGGAGGTACCGGCGGGCTGGACGACCCGGGCGCGCGCCGCGATCGACGAGGTACGCCGGCGCCTGCCTGCCCTGGACAACCTGATCCGCAACAACGACATCTTCCTGGCCCGTACCGTCGGCGTCGGCGTACTCACCGCGGAGGCGGCCGCGGCGTTCGGCGCCTCCGGACCGGTCGCCCGCGCCTCCGGCCTCGACATCGACCTGCGCCGGGACGAGCCGTACCTCGCCTACGGATCGCTGAACGTACCCGTGGTGACGCGCAAGGAAGGCGACTGCCACGCGCGCTTCGAGGTGCTGCTCGATCAGGTGTACGCGTCGCTCGATCTGGCCCAGGAGTGCCTCGACCGGGTGGACCAGATCTCCGGGCCGGTGAACGTACGGCTGCCCAAGGTGGTGAAGGCGCCCGAGGGCCACACGTACGCGTGGACCGAGAGCCCGCTCGGAATCAACGGTTACTACCTGGTGTCACGGGGCGAGAAGACGCCGTGGCGGCTGAAGCTGCGCACCGCGTCGTACGCAAACGTGCAGGCGTTGTCGACGCTGATCCCAGGCTGCCTGGTACCTGATCTGATCGCGATCCTGGGCTCGATGTTCTTCGTCGTCGGCGACATCGACAAATAGGTCGCCGGCGACATCGACGAATAGCGAGCGATTCTTTAAGCCGCGTCAGCGCCAGCGGTCGTCGGTCCGGTCGAAGTCGAGACGGCGCCGGGCGCCGCTGACCGGCCGCGGCATCTCCTCGCGCTGCCGCCGGTCGTCGTGCTCGCGCACGCGGTGCCCGCCGCCGGTCTCCTCCCGCCAGTCGCCGCCCCACGAGGGTCCGTACGTGTCGGTCGCGGGCAGGGCCGGCTGGCTGCCGGTGTTCCGGGCGCGGAATGCCTCACCGTCCGGCCAGAGGCCGGGCGCATCGGTGCGGCCCCGGCCCTCCTCTTCGCGGCGTACCGCCGCCCAGCGGTCCTCGATGCGCATCTCCGTGCCCGACCCGTCGTTGTGTACGGCCGCCCGGCGCTCGCCCATGCGCAACTCGCGACCCCGGTCGTCGCTGCGCACCGACGCCCATCGGTCGCCCGCGCGCAGGTCGGACCAGCGCGGGTCGCTGGGCACGTCGACGTCGTGCTCGTCGCGCTCAAGGCGGCGTGGATACCCCTCCTCGCGGCGTGGATACCCCTCGTCGCGGCGTGGATACCCCTCGTCGCGCTCAAGGGGGCGCGGGTACCCCTCCTCGCGGTGGCCGGCCTCGTGCCCGTTGCCGCCGGTACGACCGGACCCCTCCGGCCCGATGAACCGGTCCGGGTCGCCGAACAGGTTGGTGCCGGTATCGCGCAGCCGGTCGCGCAGCCGCTCCTCGGTCCACGATCTCTCGCGCCGGCGGTCGTCCGGCTCGGCTCGCCGGCGCCCCGGCTGCGCGCCGTCCGACTCGTCCCGCTGGCCGTACCGGGACCCGGTGCCGTACAGGCGTCCCCGGTCCGAGCCCGGCTGGTCGACGATCGTCTGGCGGGTCACCTGGACCATCTCGGTGTGGCGCACCATGCCGCCGCTGACCATGGCGGTACCCACCGAGCGGGGCACGGACGAGACGGGTGCGGCCCGCCCCACGGGCGAACTGCTGCCGGTGCTCGACGCGCTGTGCCGGGACTCGTACATGTCCCGCATCGCATCCACCTGCCCGCGCAGCGCCTCCAGGCGCTCGTGCAGGTTCTGCAGTTTCTCCGAGAGCGACTTGTGGGTGGCGCGCGCCGCGGAGGAGATGTCGTTGCGTACGCCGGCGCGCAAGGTGTCGACCTCGTCGAAGATGGCCTCCTCGACCTCCTCGCGGACCTTGGAGGCGTCGGGGCGCAGCATTACCGAGAGTCCGACCAGCACAACGGCGAGGATCGAGAGCAGCGTGGCCACCCGCAGAGCCTGAGTGCCGCTGCTGAACAGCACGAGGAGAGCGGCCAGCGGAGCCAGCCCGACTCCGGCCCAGAAGATGACGGTGTGCGGCCGGAAGCCGCCCCCGTCATGGTCCTCTGAGCCCGGCATGGCACTAGAGGCTACTCAGAGAATCATGCGAGCGATACCCAAGCGGGTAACCTTCCTGCGCTACAAATGTGGGCTGTAACTTTTGGTGCCACGCATAGCGGCCGCCCTCGCAGACGGCCACTGTGCGAGCATTCGCGGTCACCGTCTTGCCCCAAATACGGCCAAGCCAATGATCCAGCCGACAAACAGACCATAAATGGCGCCACTCGCCGCCCATTGGAACGCGCCATAGAGGGTGGCGTGCGCCTGCAGCCACGCGGCGATGAGGCCCGCGAAGGCTCCGGCGAAGATGTACGCCCCCCAGCCGGCGAAGAACTGGGCGAAGCTACCCCGCGCCGAGGCGAGTTGAGTACCCACGAGCAGCGCCACGAAGCCCGCCGCGAACAGGATGAGCAACAGCGCCTTGATGTCGTTGGCGATCACGGACTGTACCGAGTCGCTGGTGCTGAATGTCCATCTGGGCCAGGACAGCTCCTGGAGGAACAAGCCGCCCGCGCTGTGTCCGTTCTTCCCCGCCGCCCAGCGGACGTAGGAGGGGTTGCCGAATGCGATAACCAAGATCAGGGCGGCAAAGGCGGCGATCCCTGGCGCCGACCGATAGGGCCCACCTCGTGTAATAGCCATACGGCTGAGTATGGGTGTCCGAAAGTATGACCACCATCGGCGTACGTCAATTGCGACGAAGATCCGCTATGCCACAACGGTCCTGTTTGGACGGACGATCAGTGCTGGTCGCTGCGGAGGTAGTCGATGAAAGCGGCCCGTACCAGGGGTTCTTCGTCACCGTACGCGTGCCCGGTCATCTCACGCCAGAGGGCAACCGCCTCGTCGACGCTGGACTGGATGCCGAGGGAGCCATCGGTCCCCTCGCCCTCGGCGTGCGGCAGCCGCTTGAACACGTCCCAGAAGAAGTGCAGGTCCCGACGCCGCCTCGCCAGCGCGAACGCACGCTCCCGCAACTCCTCCGTGCTGAGGGCGGCCAACTGGTCGAAGGCGTCCGTGTGCTCGCTCATGACGCAGAGGCTATCGGTCCCGATTCGGGCCGCGCGCCCGGACCGCCCAGCTGGTTCCGGACGACCCGGCTACTGGTTGCCCCAGCGGTCGCCGGCCCAGGTGTCGTCGAGGGACCGGCCCGGCAGCTGGCTGGACCAGCCGCCCGGGCGAGCCGGGGTGGCCCAGCCCGTACCGGCGTTCGAGTCGCTCCCGCGACTCCACCCGTCGTCGTACTCATCGGACTCACGGGGTCGACCGAAGGTCTCCACCAGCCGGCTCACCACGAGGCCGACCGCGATCATGCCGGCCGCCCACGCGAGGCGCGCGACCCGCCAGTTGGCCAGCTCCCCGTAGCGGACGAGCATGACGAACAGGGTCACCGCAAGGAGCGTGCCGAAGATGCCGCCGCGCCGCCCGTACACGCTGGCGCCGCCCACCAGGGCTACGCCGAGCGCGAAGCCGGTGGTGACCAGGCCGTCGGTGGGGGTGACCGACGTCGAGCCGAGCGCGAGCAGAACGCCGCCGAAGGCCGCCAGGGCGCTTGAGGCGAGGAGTGCCGCGAAGGTCATCACGCCGGCGCCGGCGCCCCGGCGAGTGGCCGGGTCGCCGTACCCGCGGAACCGGCCTACCGCGCGCCGGATCGGCCTGACCAGGCCGATCATCCCGCCGAGGACGGACACCACGGCGAACCCGCCGTACCAGTAGAAGGCGTCCTTGGCCGGGTGGTAGGTGGCGACGTTGGCCGCGGCACCGGTGTGCTTCTGGATCCAGACGATCACGCCGAACGCGCCGGCCAGGGTGGCCGCCCACGCGGGCACGTGGAAGCCGACGACCAGTACCCCCATCACCGCGCCCACCGC
>JBPYFB010000090.1:0-12086 GCA_051986465.1 Rugosimonospora sp. | reverse complement strand
GGTCCGACCACGTCGTCGCGCTCGTCGCCAAGCGGCTCATCGCGCTCTACTACGGACAAGGCCCGCGCTACTCCTACTTCGACGGCTGCTCGCAGGGCGGCCACGAGGGGTTGACCGAGGCGCAGCGCTACCCGCGTGACTTCGACGGCATCGTCGCCGGCGCCCCGGCGTCGTTGCTCACGTCGCTCATCGTGTGGTCCACGGGCTGGCACGCCACAGCGAACACCGACGCGCTGGGCCGACCTATCCTGACCGCCGCCAAGCTTCCCGCGCTGCACGCTGCCGTCCTGCGCGAGTGCGACGCGCGGGACGGCCTGGCCGACGGCCAGATCGACGACCCGCGGGCCTGCGCGTTCGATCCGCGGAGCCTGCGCTGCCCGACGGGAAGCGATAGTGCGAACTGCCTCACCGACGCGCAGATCGATGCCGTACGCAAGCTGTACGACGGGCCACGCGACGAGCGGGGCCGGCTGATGTACCCGGGGGGTGAGCCCGTCGGCTCGGAAGCGAACTGGGCCCACTGGGTCACCCCGACCGCGACCGGCGCTCCGGCCGTGGCCCAAGGCAACGCGACGAACGCGCTGAAGTACCTCGCCTACCCGTCCGCCCGGCCATCGGCGACACTGCACGACCTGCACTACGACTCGGCGAGGTTCCGCGAGATCTCCCAGCAGGCCGGCATCTACGATGCGAGCGACCCCGACCTGACAGCCTTCCGCGCCGCGGGTGGGAAGCTCCTCCTCTGGCACGGCTGGGCAGACCCGGCAATCTCGCCCTACGGGACGATCGCCTACTACCACGCCCTCACCGAGCGCATGGGCGGGACGGCGGCCACCGAGCGGTTCGCCCGCCTGTTCATGCTGCCGGGCGTTGCCCACTGCGGTGACGGTCAGGGACCGGACGCGATCGACGCGCTCACCCCCACCCTCGCCTGGGTCGAGAACGGCGTCGCACCCGACCGGCTCATCGCCACGAAGCGCCAGGACGACACCGTCGTACGGACCCGGCCGGTCTACCCCTATCCGACCGTCGCACGCTACGACGGCAGCGGCAGCACCGACGACGCGGCGAACTTCGCACCGACACCGCCGCCCACGCGCTACCAGGACGACATCCCCTGGCTCGGGTCGTTCCGCTCCGGCTACGAGCAGACCTGCGAATGGCACGACGGCCACTGGATCTGCACCCCGGCGCGACAGCCGAGTTAGCTTGGGCGGCTAGGCCGTGTTTCAGAAGTGGCGTAGCCATTCGTTGATCGCGACGATGTAGAGAGTGGCCTGGTAGCGGACGGCGAGTCGTATCGAGTGGCGGCGCAGAGGAGTAGGCCTTGTCCGCGAGGACCGGTCCGGGCGGGTGCGTGGCCGACCACCGCCCGGGCGCAGTACCCGGATGCTTTCCAGGACGGGGACGAACTGCGGGCTATCACCACGCTGCCCACCGGTCAGGAGCATCGACAGCGGCTTCTGGCCTTGCTTACAGGCCAGGTGCAGGTTGGTGGACAGGCCGCCACGGGAACGGCCCAGTGCGTGGTCGTCGGGTTCGTCCTCGACCCCACGTGGTGGCTCCTTCTGCGCGTCGGGATCCCGGCGGGCGCCGGCCGCGTGCTGATGCGCCCGCATGCTCGTGGAGTCCACGCTGCCATCCCAGGTGATCACCCCGGCCGCGTCCGCGCGGGCCCGCAATGCGGCCAGCATCCTCGCCCAGGTCCCGTTGCGCTGCCAGCGCCGGTACAGGCCGTACACCGATTGCCAGTGTCCATAGCAGTGCGTACCCGCCACCTGATCCCGTCGAAGAGTTGCCGCTTGGTCCATTTCGGCGGTCGGCCTGCCTTTCTACCTTGGGCAGCAACGGCTGCAACACCGCCCACTGAGCGTCAGTCATTGCGGCGTGAACCAAATCATGCCCGGCCCGCGTGTCGTTGGGCTGAGTCCAGCGATGCAGACATACGGCCGCCGCTGTGACCAGCCGGATACGGGCGACCACTCGACTTCGGGTGTATCCCCATGGTGGGTACGCCTGGATTTCACGGTGCGGCCAGTGCTTCGGTCGGGGACAGTTTGGCCGCGCGGATGGCCGGGTAGAGCCCGGCGATACCGCCGATGAGCAGGGTCGCGGCGAGGGCTCCGGCCGTCGCCCACACCGGTACGACGGTGGGCCAGGTCTGGTATGCGGCATAGCCGGCGGTGACGGCGACGCCGATGATGACCCCGCCGATGCCGCCGAAACCGGAAAGCAGCAGCGACTCGGCCAGGAACTGCAGCCGGATCTGGCCCCGGGTGGCACCGAGCGCGCGGCGTAGGCCGATCTCGGCCCGGCGTTCGAGAACAGAGATCACCATCGTATTCGCCACACCGACGCCGCCGACCAGCAAGGCGACCGCGCCCAGGCCGAGCAGTAGCGCATTGAGGGTTGTGTCCGCGGCGCGCCGCGCGGCCAGGACGTCCGAGGGTTTGGAGACGACAACGCTTCCGGGCGCCTGCGGGTTGGCGGTGGCGGCCAGGACCGCGTGGACCGCTTCGATCTGGCTGTCCCGGGATCGGGTGTAGATGGTGGTCGCCCGGCCGTCGAAGCCGAACCGCTTGGCGGCGACGTCCCAGCCGATCAGTACGCCCGAGTCCAACTCGGGCGCGAGCGGGATCGGGTTGAGCACACCGATCACGGTGAAGCGCTTGTCGCCGACCAGAATCTCAGCCTGCGGGCTGGGTCGGCCGATGCCGAGCCGGTTGGCAGCGTCAGCGCCGAGCACCGCGGCCGGGTACCGGCTGGTGATGCCGTTGAGCCAGGTGCCGTTGCGCAGGGTCGCACCGACGGTTTGTGGCAGGCTCAGCCGGGCGGTCAGCACGCTGAGGCTGTTGGTCTCCGGCTTGGGTATCCGGTCCGAGCGGTACGCCTTGGCGTCGGGGATCCTCCCGGTGGCCGAAACCGCCGTCACCGGGCCGATCCGAGCGATCATCGCCTCTGCCTCGGCGGGCAGCCTCGCCTGCGCGCCTTCGAGGGAATGCCCTGGGGAGACGGTGAGCAGGTTCGTACCGAGCGCGGCGAGCTGCTGGTCGAGCTGTTCGCGCGATGAGGACGAGATGCCGACCACCGCGACCATCGCGGCGATGCCGATCGCGATGCCCAGCGCGGACAGCAGCGCCCGGGTGGGGCGGGTGCGCAGCCCGGCCGCGCCGACCCGGGCCACGTCACGTGGGGCCATCCGGGCGGGCGCGAGCCGACGGCCGGCCTGCTGCTTGGTCACCACTGAGCCGCCCCCGCATTCCGCCACTCGGTGGTGCCGTCGCCGACCACCCGCCCGTCGCGCATGTGCACCTGCCGGTCCAGCCCCGCGGCGATCTGGCCGTCGTGGGTGATGACCACGACCGCCGTACCGGCGGCGTGCAACTCTCGTAGCAGGGTCATGACGCCCTCACCCGATGCGGAATCGAGGTTGCCCGTGGGCTCATCGGCGAGCAGAAGTGACGGGTTGCCGATCACCGCCCTGGCGATGGCCACCCGCTGCTTCTCGCCGCCGGACAACTCGTGTGGCTCGTGGTCGAGCCGGTGGCCAAGCCCGACCCGTACCAGCGTCGCCTCGGCGCGCCGGCGCCGCTCGCTCGGGCCGACGCCGGCATAGAGCAGGCCGTCGGCGACATTGTCCAGCGCTGGTACGCCTGAGGCGAGGTGGAACTGCTGGAATACGAATCCGATCCGGCTGGCCCGCAGCGCGGACAGCTGCCTGTCGGACAGGCGCGACACGTCGTAACCGTCGACGACCACGCGTCCGGACGTTGGCCGGTCGAGCGTGCCGAGCATGTGCAGCATCGTGGATTTGCCCGAGCCGGACGGGCCGACTACCGCGACCAATTCGCCGGCGCCGATGGCAAGAGTGACACCGGCCAGTGCGTGGACATCGCCGGGGTACACCTTCGTCACGTCGGTCAGCTCGATCACTGCGGCATCCCGACGGCCATGCCCTCGCGGAGCCCGTCGCCGGTGACCTCGACCCGGCCGCTGGCGAACAGGCCGGTCTGTACCGCGATGTAGTGTGTGGTGCTCCTGTCGACGACCTCGACGCCGTAGCCGCCCTCGGCCAGCGCCACCAGCGCCGCGATGGGCACGGTCAGCACGTCTTTGCGCTCCCCCGCGGTGAAGACCACGGTGACCACGGCCGCCTCGATTCCCGCGGCCGCGGTGGGGTCGCTCAGCGCGATTACGGCCTCGATCAGGGTCACGGCCTGGCTGCCCGAGTCGGCCGGCTGCTCGATGACCGTGTAGACCCGCCCCACCCGGCCGGGCACCGTCTTGCCGTCGGGCATCTGGATCTGCACGGCGGTGCCCTCGCGGGCCAGTCGTTGCTGGGACACCTGCAGCCGCGCGGTGACCTGGCGGCCGGTTCCGGTGTATTGCAGCACCTCCTGCCCGTCGCCGGTGGATTGGTTCACCCCGACTGTGACGGAGTCGATCCGGATTTTGCCCGGAGCGAACAGCACCCGCCCCAGCTCGACCTCACCGGTCTGCGGCAGGCCGAGGCTCTTCTGCCATCGCTTCACCGTTCTCGCCGTGGCCGCGGTGAATGTCTTGCCGGTCAAGGGCGCGTCGTAGCCCAAGGCCCTCAGGTTGTCTTCGAGCTGCCGGACATCCACACCGGTGACGCCCGGGCCGAGCGTCCGGTACGCGGCGACGGCGCCGTACATCAGCACGACCGGAGTGTCGTTCACCCTGAAGACCGACTGGCCTCGCCCGACGACCTCGCCGGCCAACGGCACCTTGGTGATGACGCCCGGGATCCGGCCGGCCAGTGTGGTCGTCAACCCGTAGCCCAGATCGCCGGGTACCTCGTCGGTGTCCAGCATCGTCTGCCGGGTCACCCGTACGGTGGCCGGCGGCAGGTTCGTCGCCGATGGTCTGTTGGGGCCGCCCCCGCCGAACCCCACGGCCGCGGCGGCCGTTGCCCCGACGGCGAGCAGAACCGCACCGACCACGGCCCCGGTCCGACCGATCCGTCGCCGCCGGCGCGTCGACCTGCCCGTCATGACCGGGTCGCTCCCGGCGTCGGCGCCGCACCCTTCGTATCGCAGATCTGCTTCGCCTGCTCGTAATGCGGGTCATTCACGATCGAGTCGGGCAGGCTCTTGCCGAGATCGTTCGGATCCGGGTCGGGGTAGTTCGCCACCCCGTGGTCCCGCATGCATTTCGCGACCTCACGCGCTCCCTCCAGCTTCTTTGCCTGGACATCGGGGGGCTGGACGACCTTGTACTTGTTGCACGCCTCGATGGCCTTGTCCAGCACACCCTGGTCCAACGTGTGCTTGTCGTACCCTCCGCCGAACGTTATGTCGCCGTTGGGTTGGACCCTCGGGTCGGCCTCCGGGACACCGTGGTCCCGCATGCACTGCGCGTGCCGCCTACCCCGCTCCAGATAGCTCAGGCTGGGCATCGCGCTGGGTGCCGCAGTGCCGTGCACCGAGGCCACATTCTTGCTGTTGTCTTTGCCGGCGTTCTCTTTCGCGCAGCCGGCCGCCAGGGCCAGCACAAGCATTGGCAGGCAGACCACCAAAAGACGCTTGTTCATTCTCTGTCTCCTCTTTGCCGCATCTTCGAATGCCGATGAGCATGGTCAGGCGTTGCAGTGAATGCGGATTGCTGGTCATCGCGCGGCACGGTGCGGACACGCCATACCGCGCGGTGTTCGTCGACTACCGGTACCCCTTGGTCAGCTGTTCCTCGAGTACCTCGGCGGCCTCGGCCGCGCTGAGCTGCTCCCAGTAGCGCAACACCAGCACCGCGCGCTGCAGGGGCGGCAGGGTAGCCAACGCCTGCACGAGCGCCTGCCGCAGATGTAGCGCGCCGGTGCCGTCCGGCTGCCCGGGCGGCTCCACCGCCGCCAACACCTCAGGCCGTCGCCCCCGCGAGCGCCACTGGTCCACCGCGAGGTGGTACATCGTGCGACGCAGATACCCCTTCCTTGTCGCCCCGGACCCAGGCCCAGTGACGCACCAGGCGCTCCACCGCCGCCTGTAACAGTCCTCGCCCGCTGCCCGACTGCCGGCCAGCAGGACCGCCGTACCGAGCAACGCGCTGCCCCGCTCGCCAACGAGAGCATCCAACCCCTCGTACCTGTTCTTCCGGCGCACGCGGGTTCTCCTTCCGTCGCTGGCAAGGACGACGACGGCACCCGAACGGTTGACCGGTGACCACCAGGCATCCGCGGACTCGCCCCAGAGCAGGGGACTCGATGATCACCGACACGAACAGCACCGAGTACCTCATCCGTGGGCCTTGCTGCTCGGGTACCGATTCGGCGAGCGCACCGCGGCCCGCATCCGGACCGGCTTCCTGTCCTGCGCGCTGAGCTTGCCCGCCGCCCGCGGCACCACCGACGTGGAGGGCGCGGCCAACTCGGAACTGGCCGACGAGCTGGCCGCGACCACCGCCGGGGCGCACTCGTCCACGCCCCATGTCGCCGCCTCGCCCGCCTACTGCTATGCACCGGGCCGGTGGCGGGCGCCGCCTGGGGAGCCCGGCCAGCGTGTTTGTCCAACGGCCGGGTGGGGCGGCTGTCTGCTCACCAAACTGCTAACGAGGCGAGATCAACAACGTCACCACGTTCCCGGGGTGCGCCAGCTGAATCCAGTTGGCCAGGGCGTTACTCCCAGCGCATCCTTCTCGGCTCGGGTTCGTCGAGGCGCGGGGCCCGCTGGCGGCAACACTCGTCGTCGCCACGGACGCAGGTAGCCCTGGCGTACGAGCCGGAGCCGGATGTCGCGTAGTACCTGTTGGACGCGTGGCTTATTGGCAAGTTCACGTGGGCCCATCATGCCGTAGAGCTCGTTGAACAGCGACCGTTCCAACACCTGGTCGGCGGCGGGCGCATCGACCAACCGGCGCCCCGGAAGGACCATCGCCGCCCGTCTCGAATCTCAGGTTACGAGACCGCTGCTTGACTCACCGCGCTCAACGTTTCATAGTTATCCCACTTGGAAGATAGGAATAGTCGACTACGGTCGCGTGCCGTTGAGGGACGGTCATAGTGAACCTGAGAACCCGTGGTACCGCCGCCGCTGCGGCGTTAGGGATCGCACTGACGGCCGTGGCCGGCTGTGCGGGTACGGCCAGCTCAACCACCTCGACGTCGGCCAGCGGTGGCCCGGTGACCCTGTCGCTGGTGGCGTACTCCACGCCGCAGGCCGCATACGAGCAACTGATCGCCGCGTTCCAGAAGACCGATGCCGGCAAGAACGTGAAGTTCACCCAGTCCTACGGCGCCTCGGGCAGCCAGAGCCGGGCGGTGGAGTCCGGACTGAAGGCGGACATCGTGGCGTTCTCGCTGGAGCCGGACATCACCCGGCTGGTGACCGACAAGATCGTGGCGTCGGACTGGAACAGTGACCAGTACAAGGGGATGATCACCGACTCGGTCGCCGTGATCGGGGTCCGCAAGGGCAACCCGAAGAACATCAAGACCTGGGACGACCTGATCAAGCCCGGTGTCCAGGCGCTCACGCCCAACCCGTTCACATCGGGCGGCGCCAAGTGGAACATCCTGGCCGGCTGGGGCGCCAAGTCGAGCAAGGGCGCGGACGCGGCGGCGGGCAAAGCGTACCTGCAGAAGCTGTTCGCCAACGTGCCGGTGCAGGACTCCAGCGGGCGGGCGTCGCTACAGACCTTCGCCAGCGGCAAGGGCGATGCGATCATCTCGTACGAGAACGAGGCCATCTTCGCCCAGCAGCACGGGCAAGCCATCGACTACACCGTGCCCGACGCCACCATCCTCATCGAGAACCCGATCGCGGTGACCACCACCAGCGCGCACCCGACGCAGGCGAAGGCGTTCCTGGACTTCCTGCACACATCGGCGGCGCAGAAGATCTACGCGGACAACGGGTACCGGCCGGTCGTCTCCGGGGTGGGCGGGCCGTCGTTCCCGACGCCGGCGCAGTTGTTCACCATCAAGGATCTGGGGGGTTGGTCGGCGGTGAACAAGGCGCTGTTCGCCACCAAGGGCAGCGTAATGGCCGATATCGAACAGAAGCTGGGGGTACCGACCGCGCCCAGCCCCACCCCGTCGAAGTAGCCAAAGATGGCGACGCCGTCAACCACGGTCCGGCCCGGCGTGCGAGCGCCGGGCCCGGTCCCGCCGGCGCAGCCGGCACCCCAGCACCGGGCGGGACGTACGCGGGCACTGCCGCGCCCCGGCACTGCGCTGGGGTTGGGCACGGCGGTGCTGTACCTGAGCCTGATCGTGCTGATCCCCCTGGCTGCCGTGGTGTGGCGGGGCACCGGCGGCGGCTGGCACCGGTTCTGGTCGGCGGTCACCACCCCGGACGCGTGGTCGGCGCTGAAGCTGACCCTGCTGGCCTCCGCCCTGGTAGCCGTGGTCAACGCCGTGATGGGTACGGTCATCGCCTGGGTGCTGGTACGCGACAGGTTTCCCGGGAAATCCATTGTGGACACCCTGATCGACCTGCCGTTCGCGCTGCCCACCATCGTGGCTGGGCTGGTGCTGCTCGCGCTGTACGGGCCCAGCAGCCCGCTGCATGTCAACGTGGCATTCACGCAGGTCAGCGTCATCCTGGCGCTGCTGTTCGTCACCCTTCCGTTCGTGGTCCGCACGGTGCAGCCGGTGTTGTTGGAGTTGGATCGGGACATGGAGGAGGCGGCCCATTCGCTGGGCGCCTCGCCGGCGCTGACGTTCCGCCGGATCATCCTGCCCAACCTGGCCCCGGCCATCGCCTCGGGCGCCGGATTGGCGTTCACCCGGGCCATCGCCGAGTATGGCGCCACCAACCTGCTCACCGGCAACATCCCGTTCCACACGCAGGTCTCGGCGGTGAGCATCTTCGGACGCATCGAAAGCGACGACGTGACCGGCGCGGCCGCGTCGTCCACCGCGCTGTTGGTGGTCGCGTTCGCGGTGCTGGTCGTCTTGGATCTGGTCCGCCGCTGGGGAGCCCGCCGTGACTAAGGTTCTGCTACGCACCCTGGCGCTGATCTACCTCCTGCTCCTGCTGATCCTGCCGGTCGGGCTGATCGGCTGGCGGACCGTCCAGCATGGACTGTCCCCGGTCGTGACCGCCCTGACGTCCCCGGACGCGGTGCACGCCTTCGAGGTGACCGCCTCGGTCGCACTGTGGACGGTGCTGGCGAATACCCTGTTCGGGGTGGGTACCGCGCTGTTACTGGTGCGCCACCGGTTCCCTGGCAAGCGGGTGCTGTCCGCGCTGATCGACCTGCCTCTCGCGGTATCCCCGGTGGTCGTGGGTCTGGCGCTGATCCTGGTGTACGGCAGCTTCGCCCCGGTGGGCAAGTGGCTGGAGCACCACGGCTTCCAGGTCATCTTCTCGTTGCCGGGCATGGTGCTGGCCACCATCTTCGTCTCCCTACCCCTGGTCGTGCGAGCCGTGGTGCCGGTGCTGGAGGAGTTGGGCACCGACCAGGAACAGGCGGCGCACACCCTTGGCGCCAGCCGCATGCAGACGTTCCGGCGCATCACCGTGCCGGGCATCCGCGCCGCGCTGGGGTACGGCGTGGTGCTATGCCTGGCCCGCGCCCTGGGCGAGTACGGCGCGGTGGCGGTGGTCTCCGGCCGGCTGGTCGGCCAGACCCAGACCGCCACCCTGTTCGTCGAGGAGCGCTACCAGAACTTCGACCAGACCGCGGCGTTCGCCACCGCCACTGTGCTCGCCCTGGTCGCCATCGCCACCCTGCTGCTGACCAGACTCATCCGGCCGAAGGAGAACGCCTGATGGCCATCACCGTCACCGACGTCAACAAGTCCTTCGGCCCCACCCCGGTGCTGCGCGACGTGTCCGTGGACATCCCGTCCGGGTCGCTGACCGCGCTGCTCGGACCGAGTGGCGGCGGCAAGTCCACCCTGCTGCGCATCATCGCCGGCCTGGAACAGCCCGACACCGGCACCGTACTCATCAACGGCACCGACGCCACCCGCCTGTCACCGCAGCGACGCAACGTCGGCTTCGTGTTCCAGCACTACGCCGCGTTCAAACACCTCACCGTATACCGCAACATCGCCTTCGGCCTGGAGGTACGCAAACGCCCCAAGGCCGAGATCCGCAAGCGCGTACACGACCTGCTCGACCTGGTGCACCTGGACCAGATGGCCAACCGGTACCCCAGCCAACTGTCGGGCGGCCAGCGTCAACGCATGGCCCTGGCCCGCGCCCTCGCGGTGGAGCCTCAGGTGCTGCTGCTCGACGAGCCGTTCGGTGCGCTGGACGCTCAGGTACGCAAGGAACTGCGCACCTGGCTGCGCCGCCTGCATGACGAGGTGCACGTCACCACCGTGTTCGTCACCCACGACCAGGAAGAAGCCATGGACGTCGCCGACGAGATCGTGCTGCTCGCCGACGGCGCCGTGCAGCAGGTCGGCGCCCCGCACGACATCTACGACAACCCCGCCAACCCGTTCGTGATGAGTTTCCTCGGACCCGTCACCCGGCTGGCCGGGCACCTCGTGCGCCCCCACGACATCGACATCTCCCGGGAATCGGCCGACGGCAGCGTGCCGGCCACTGTCACCCGGATCGTCTCCCTCGGCTTCGAAATCCGCGTCGAGGCCACCACCGGCGACGGGGACATCTGGGCCCAGCTGTCCCGCGCCACCGCCAAAGCACTGGGCGTCAAGCCCGGCGACACCGTCCACATGCGACCCGCCGCGGACGCCCGGCCCTTACCCGCCGCATCATCCGTCACGGTACCGGCGACGCAGACCCCCTGAACACGCATGCGGATACCGGCGCGCATCGAGTACTCGCTGCGGGCACTGTCGGCGCTGGCCGCGGCCGCACCCGATCCGGTCAACGCCCGTACGTTGGCCGAGGCCCGGCACATCCCGGCCGGGTACGTGTACAACGTGCTCGCCGACCTGCGCCGTGCGGACCTGGTGTACGCGCTGCGCGGCAACCACGGCGGCTACGCGCTGACCCGGCCACCGCAGGACGTCACGGTCGGCACGGTCGTGCGGCTGCTCGGCGACACCGGAATCACCGAACCGCTGCGGGTCTCCGGACACGCGGCAACCGACGCCCTCACGGCCCGGCTGCAACATTGGTGGGACGCCGCCAACCAGGCCAGCCTGGATCTGCTCGACAAGCTCACCCTCGCCGACCTCGCCAGCGAGTACCTCACCGGCGAGGCGCCGCCGCCATGAACCCGTTGACGCTCCGGCTGCGCCAGCCACGCGGCGACCACGTCGACATAATACTGGTAATCCCATAGACTTAGTAGACTATCCTGGGCCTGAGAGGCAGGAGGTACCGTGCCGCTACCCGACTTCTTCATCGCCGGGGTACCCAAGGCCGGCACCACCGCCCTGTACGCCGCGCTGACCCGCCACCCCGACCTGTTCCTGCCCACGGTGAAAGAGCCCAAGTTCTTCCTCTCCGACGGGCCGCCACCGCGGCACGGCGGCCCGGGCGACATCCAGACCTACGGCGAGCACGTGTGGCGGCGCGAGGAGTACGAGGCGCTGTTCGCCCCGGCACCCCCCGGCGCCCTGCGCGGCGAGGCCACCCCGTTCTACCTGTACGACCGGGACGCCCACGTGCGCATGCACCGCCTGGTCCCGGACGCGCGGCTGGTCCTGCTGCTGCGCGACCCGGTCGACCGGGCGCACTCGAACTGGGCGCATCTGTGGGCGGCGGGGCTGGAGCCGGAGTCGGACTTCCTCGCCGCATGTGCGGCCGAACCGCGTCGCCGCGCGGCGGGTTGGGCGGCGTTCTGGCACTACCTGGAACTGGGCCGTTACGGCGCCCAACTGGAGCACCTGTACCGGCTGTTCGGCCGCGAGCAGGTGTTGCTGCTGCGCTACCGGGATCTGCGCGACCAGCCGGCGGACACCCTCGACCGGGTGTGCCGGTTCCTGGGGGTGGCCACCGGCCTGGTCCAGCGGGTGCCGGCCGAAAACGTCCGCCCGTACCCGGCCCGCAATCCGACGAACGACGCGTTGCGGGCGGTGTTGCGCTTCGGCGGCCGCATTGGACACCGCTTCCCGGTGCCGGTCCGCGCGGCCGTGCGCAACCCGCTGCTGGCGCTGCTGCACCGCAACCCCGGCCGGCGGCCCAGGCTCACCCGCGAGCAGCGGG
>JBPYFB010000089.1:0-4959 GCA_051986465.1 Rugosimonospora sp. | reverse complement strand
GGCGCACGTGGACGCCGACGCTGCCCAGCGGCTACCTGCCGGGGGTCACCAAGTTCACCAACGACCCGGCGGTACCGGGAGACGGCGCGTACGACGCGGGCGGCGACCCGACGATCGCGTTCAGCCCGGACGGCACAGTCGCGTACTTCGTGTGCCAGGCGTTCAACTTCACGTCCCCGTACCAGATCGCCTTGCTCCTCAACCGCTCCTACGACGGTGGCCGCACCTGGCAGCACGCCGGCCTGACCCAGGTCTCCACGTTCACCGGCAACGGCGTGAGCAAGGGCTCCAACGGCCAGTTCCCGGACCACGAGAACATCCACGTGGACTCCACCAACGGCTACATCTACGTCACCTGGGCGCAGTTCAACGGGAAGAGCACGCACTCGCCGGTCTACGTGGCGGTTTCGCGCGACCGCGGCGACACCTTCACCGTCAGCCAGGTGACCACCGGCAGCGTGCACAACAACCAGGACCAGCGAATCGTGACCGACCAGCACGGCACCGCGTACCTGACCTTCGACAACGGGGTACAGGGCGGCAAGGGCACCGTGCTGTACGCGTCCAGATCGACCGATGGTGGCCAGACGTGGTCGACTCCGGTCCAGTTCGCGGCGCTCACCGATCCGGTGTGCCTGTTCCCGCCGAACTGCTTCACCATCGCAGGCGGCCAGTTCCGGGCCCCCGGCAGTTACCCGGCGCCCGCATTCGACACCGTCCACAATAGACTCGACGTGCTCACCGCCGACCTCCGCGGCCCGCACGCGGAGATCTACCTCTATTCGCTGGACCCGGCGACGCTGGCCGTGGACTTCACCGCCGCGATCCCGAGCGGTGGCGGCGACCGCTTCGGCGGGGAGCTGTCGACGGCGCCCAACGGCCGGCTCGACGTGTCCTTCTACGACCGGTCGTACAGCGGCAACGCCCTTGTCGACCTGACGTACGCCACGAGCGCCGACGGCGGGCACACCTGGCGCCAGGCACGGATCACCCCGCAGGGCTTCGACCCGTCGACGTGGGGCGTGCCGTCCGGCGCCTCGTTCCGGCCGTTCATCGGCGACTACAACGGCATCGTGTCCACGAACGACCACGCCGCGATGACCTGGACCGGGTTCGCCCCGCCGCAGCCGTACAACCTCGAGGTCGACTTCGCCACCGCGACACCCTGATCAGGCCCGCGGCTCGGGCGGTCAGCAGCTCGCCGTGACCGTCCTCACGAAGGTGCGAGAGATCTCCGGGTAGTCCTCTGCCCGTACCCCTTTGTATGGGAGCGACCGACGACGGGCTGCTGGCGGGCATGGCGTCCGGCGACGCGCAGGCGGCGGCGGCGTTTGTGCGCCGGTACCAGAGCCGGGTCTTCGGGCTGGCGCTGACGATCGTCGGCGTACCCGCACTCGCGGAGGAGGTCGCGCAGGAGGCGTTCGTGCGGGCCTGGCGCTTCGCCGGCGGGTACGACCCGCGGCGCGGCGGGGTGGCCGGCTGGCTGCTGGCGATCGCGCGCAACGCGGCACTCGACGCGGTGCGCCTCTCCCGCGACCAGCCGTACGACCCGGACGTGCTGGTGGCCATGGCCGACCGGCCCGAGGACGAGGCACAGGACCACCTCGCGGAGGCCGAGCGACTGCGCACGGCGCTGCTGCGGTTACCCCGTGAGCAGGGCGTGGCGGTGGTGCTCGCATCGGTGCACGGGCTGACCGCCCGGGAGATCGCCGAGCGGGAGCGGATCCCGCTCGGTACCGCCAAGACCCGCATCAGGCTGGGCCTGGCCCGGCTGCGTGACGACCTCGAGGTGAGCGATGGACGAGACGCCTGACGGCTGCGCCCGGGTCGGCGCGCTGCTCGCGGAGCTGGCGACCGGGGCGATCACGGGGTACGAGCGGGCGGACGCGCTGCGGCACGTGGCCGGCTGCCTCTCCTGCCGGCGGGAACTGGCCGGACTGTCCCGGGTCGCGGACGACCTGCTGCTGCTGGCGCCGCTGCGCGAGCCGCCGGCCGGCTTCGAGACCGCGGTGATGCGCCGCCTCGACCCGCCCGCCGCAAAGAGTCGACCCTGGCGGCAGCGGCAGCGTCCTTGGCGGACGGGCCTGCGACTCGCCGCCGCCGCGGCGGCCCTGCTCGTCGCGGTCTCCGCGGGCGCGGTGATGGGCGCGGCGATGCAGTCGTGGCGTACCGCGCCGCAGCGGCCGGCGCCGCCGGCCGTCGCCGGTACGCGGGCGGGGACGGTGACGACCGAGCGGGGCGTGGTGGTGGGCCACGTCTACCTGTACCCGGGCGCGCCGCCCTGGGTGATGGTGTCGATCACCGGCGCGCCCGAGTCCGGCGACTACGCGATGACCGTGGTGACCGGGGACGGGCGCAGCTACCAGGCCGGCGTCTGCCCGGTCAGCGGCGGTACCGGCACGACCGGCTACCCGCTGCCGGTACCCCTCGCGAGGATCGCCGCGATCGAGTTGAGTCGCCCGGGGGTGCGCCTGACTGTCCACATGGGATGAACGAGATACCTGGATGAACCGAGAGATGAGGAGGATGCGCGCATGCGTTGGAGTCTGGGATCTGGAGTTCTGGGTGTCGCGGCGGTGGCGATGGTGGGCGTGGTGGCCTGCGGGTCGAGTGGTACCAACGCCGCCAGCGGCAACGGGGGTGGCGGAGCGCCACGCGTCACCATCACCCAACCCGCCGACGGCGCGTCGGTACGGGTGCCGTTCACGCTGAAGTTCACCTCCAGCGTGACGCTGGGCCCGACCGACTCCGGCCGCGACCACGTGCACGTCTTCGCCGACGGCAAGACCGACCAGTACACAGTGGTGCCGACCACCAGCTTCGAGGTGCAGAACCTGAGCCCCGGCCGGCACACCATCGGGGTCACGCTGCAGCACGCGGACCACTCGCCCGCCGGAGCCAACGCGCAGATCACCGTGACCGTGACCGGTACCGGCGGCGCCGCGCCGAGCGGGCAGCCCAGTACCGGCTCCGGAGGCGGCTATGGCTACTGAGCCGGGCCGGGTGCGCCGGTACAACGCCCGGTCCCGGTGGCTGCACGCGGGCGTGTACCTGAGCGTGCTCGTCCTGCTCGCCACCGGCTGGTGGCTGCTGCTCGGCCGGGAGGGCGACCCGAGCCCGCTGTCGCGCCTGACCGGGCTCGCCGACACCACCCTGCACACCTGGACCGGGTGGGCGCTGGTGGTACTGGCCGGCCTCGCGCTGCTGCCCGGCATCCGGGGTGCGCGCAGCTTCGTGGCCGAGTCGCTGCGGTTCCGGCGGCAGGACCTGGCCTGGTTCGCCAGGTGGCCGAAGGCGACGGTCACCGGCCGGTTCGCCTTCCACGACGGGCACTTCGACCCGGGCCAGCGGGTGGCGAACGTCGTGATGGTGCTGGGCCTGGTCGCCGTCATCGGCAGCGGGGTCGCGATGGCCCGGCTGCACGGCGGCCCTGCCTTCGTGTGGCTGGTACGGGTGCACCGCTGGTCGACGTACCTGCTGACGCCGGTACTGCTCGGCCACATCCTGATCGCCTCCGGCGTGCTGCCCGGGTACCGGGGCGCCTGGCGCGCCATGCACCTGGGCGGGCGGCTGCGCCGGCAGGACGCGGTCAGGCTGTGGCCGGGCTGGCTGCGGCGGGTCGCGCCGGACCGTGAGCCGGAGCGTGAGCCGGATCGGTCGCGGGCATCGTGAGCCGCACCTCCAGGCCGCCCTCGGGCCGCGGTCGCGCGGCGAGACCGGCGTCGTGCATCGCGGCGATCGAGGCGACGATCGCGAGCCCCAGGCCGAAGCCGTCGGCGGTGGTCCGGTCCTGCAGGCGGTGGAACGGCTTGAACAGGTCGGCGACGGCGCCGGGCGCGACGGCGGGTCCGGTGTTCGCGACCGTGACGGTGGCGCGTCCCTCCACAGTGGAGGTACTGACCCATACCTGCCCGGCCGGCTCGTTGTAGCGCACCGCGTTCTCCACGAGATTCACCACGAGCCGCTCCAGCAGTACCGGATCCCCCGTGGCGAGGGCGGGCTCCAGTGCGGTGTGTACCCGCCGGTCCCGAGTGTCCACAGTGTCCAGTGCGTCCTCGGCCGCGGTGGCGAGGTCGACCTCCTCGCGTACCGCCAGCCCGCGCTCGTTGCGGGCCAGCGTGAGCAGCGCCTCGATGAGCTCCTCCGCGTCGTCGACCGCGGCGCGTACATCCCGGGCCATCCGGCGCAGCTCGTCCGGGGTGGCCGCCGGCTTGGCGAGCGCCACATCGACGCTCGCCCGCATGACGGTCAGCGGGGTGCGCAGTTCGTGGCTGGCGTTGGCGATGAACCGCTCCTGGCTGTCGAAGGCGGTCTGCAGCCGGGCGAGCATCGCGTCGAAGGTGTCGGCCAGCTCCCGCATCTCGTCGCGGGGGCCGGCGAGCGCGACCCGCGCCGAGAGGTTGCGCTGCGAGGCCGCTCGCGCGGCGGCGGTGATCCGGTGCACCGGCCGCAGCGTACGCCCGGCGAGCAGCCAGCCGCCGAGCGCGGCGAGCGCCACCACGATGGCGAGCGTGGCGAGCGAGTAGTGCAGGAGGTGCGCGAGCATCGCGTCGCGCTGGCTGCGGGCGCTCCAGACCTGGTACGCGATAACGCACTTCTCCCGCAGCCGCTCGTCGACGGTCGCGGCGGCCAGCGCCTGCTGGCAGATGGGTTCGAAGCTCTGCCGGTCGGGCACCATCACCTCGGACGTGTCCCTACCGCCGGGGAACTGGATGGTCGCCGCGTTTCCGGTGATGGGCAGGGCCGCGACGAGGGCGTAGGTGATCGCGGTGAGGATCGCGCCGCCGGCCGCGAACACGCAGGTGTACAACAGGGTCAGGCGCATCCGGACGGTCAGCTTCGGCCTGCTCACATCCGGTACCCCTTGCCTACGACGGTTTCGATGAGTGGCGGCGGCCCGAGCTTGCGCCGCAGCCGCGCCATCGTCACCGAGACGATGTTGCTGAACGGGTCGGCGTT
>JBPYFB010000088.1:0-4669 GCA_051986465.1 Rugosimonospora sp. | reverse complement strand
AGTAGCGGCCGCCCGTTGTTGGTCACGTTCTGGCTGGAGCCGGAAGTACCCGCGCCGCCGCGCATCAGCGCCGGTACCGCCGCCACCCCCAGAATCGCCAGCACCGCCACGCCGCTGGCGACAATGGCCAACCGGCGCTGCCGGTGCCATCGCGCACCTGCCTGCGCCGCCGCCACCAGATCGGCGCCGTCGCTGGCCCGGTCTGCCTGCTCCGCCAGCACCTGGCGCAGTTCGTCGAGACTGTTCATCGGAGTCCTTTCATGCTGTCGACCGGTTGGGTCAGGGAGATGCGCAGCGCGGCCAGGCCACGCGCCGCGTGCGCGCGGACCGTCGACTGTGCGCAGCGCAGAGTCTCCGCAATCTCCCGGTCGTCGAGGCCCTCGTAGTAGCGCAGCACCAGGACCGCGCGTTGCCTGCGGGGCAATGCGGCCAGGCGCTGCCACAGGTCGCGGCGCTCGTCCGCCCGCTCGGCCGGATCGGGCGTGCGGGGTGCACCCGGACCGTCGAGCGCCTCGAAGGTCAGGGCAACCGTCGGTACCTTGCGGCGCCGCAACACCGACAGGTACTCGTTGGTGACCATCGTCCGCACGTACGCGTACGGCTGGTCGACGTTGCCGATCCGGCGCCATCGTACGAGCGCCCGCGTCAGTACCTCTTGTACCAGGTCTCGGGCGAGTTCCCGGTCGCCGCACAGCACGGTTGCGTACCGCAGCAGTGCCGGCAGCCGGGCCGCCGCGAAGTCTTCGAACCGCATCAACTCCCCCTCGCCGGTGGGTTATGCAAGACAAACGCGGCGAACGGCCGTACTGCTGCGTCGCGACGCTCCAAACTTGCCATCGGGTCGGCGATGTACGCCAGCGCAGGAGAAGCGAGGGATCCCTTGCCTGGCGGCGTCACCGGGTCACGGTCGCCAGCCCCGCTATATCGCCCTGGGCACCGGCGGCCGCGATCATGAACGGTGGCATCGCGGCACCCATCGCCTGCCATACATCGCTGACGAAAACCACCTTCGAGTCGCCCTCAAACCAAACGGTATGAGCGCCGCTAGCGTTGTCGACCGCCGCCAACCCGAGTGACTTGTCGGACCGTAGCCGGTCGACCAGTTCCGCCGCCGGAAGGTTGTCGAGATATCGTTTCTCGCGCACCGGAAGGTGGGCGGCCGCAAAGAACATCGAGTCGGATTCGATCAATGTGTCAAGCGAGGCGAACTCAACCACCCCGGCCCCGTCGAGTCCGATTTCGACAGAGCCATCGACCTTCACCGAAGCACCGGCAGGGCTTCCTGTCTGTACCGCATAAAGGATTTCCAGCTCCTCTTCGGCGTCCGCCGGTTCGCACACCGGGCTGAACACCACGTCGGTCTCGAAGAACCCACTTCGATAGCTCAGCCCGCCGTATCTCGCCTGCAGCCGGTCCAATAGATCGACAATCCTGTCTTTCGGCTCACCGTAGACCGCGATGATCTGCCGACGAAGACGATCACCCGTGGGCCCGCGGTCGAAGCCAACTCGACGCGAATTGGCTTGGAGAAAGTCGACGGCGCGGTGCGACAGCGTTCCCGGTGCGGTCACAACATAGTCGTCAACTACACCCATCATGCGCCTCTAGACGTCACGTCCAGCGCCGACAACAGGAGGCGATGCGTCAGCGCGGTGTGGCGGCGCCCGGTGCCGGCGGTACGGACCGCGATGGCCAGAGCCTTGCGGTCGCCGACCAGTACGACGAGGCGTTTGGCTCTGGTGACGGCGGTGTAGAGCAGGTTGCGTTGCAGCAACACGTACGCGCTCATGGTCAGCGGAATGACCACCGCCGGGTACTCGCTTCCCTGCGAGCGGTGCACGGTGATCGCGTACGCGTGCTGCAACTCATCCAGCTCGTCGAAGTCGTAGTCGATGTCTTCGTCCTCGTCGGTACGCACGGTCAGTTGCCGGTCCACTGTGGATAGTGCGGTGACCACGCCCACCGTGCCGTTGAACACCCCAGCCGCGCCCTTGTCGTAGTTGTTGCGGATCTGGATAACCTTGTCGCCGACCCGGAACACCCGGGCACCGTGGCGACGCTCCGGTGTCCCGTCCCGGTACGGCGCGAGGGCTTGCTGCAGCAGGGTGTTGAGGTTGCCCGCCCCGGTCGGACCGCGGTGCACCGGGCACAGTACCTGGATGTCGCGTGGCGTGATGCCGAACCGGCCCGGTACCCGCTTGGCCACGACGTCCACCACCATCTCGGCGGTGGCCGCCGGCTCCTCGACCGGGAACAGGAAGAAGTCCGGATGCTCACCGAAGACCGGCGACTGCCCGGCGTTGATGCGGTGCGCGTTGACCACCACGCCGGACTGGGCGGCCTGCCGGAACACCTTCGTCAGCCGTACCCGGGGAACCGCGTCCGCGGCCAGCACGTCGCGCAGTACCTCACCGGCGCCCACCGACGGCAACTGGTCCACGTCCCCGACCAGGAGCAGGTGCGCGCCCGGCGGTATCGCCTTCACCAACTTGTTGGCCAGAAGCAGATCCAACATGCTCGACTCGTCGACCACGACCAGATCGGCGTCGAGCGGATGGTCCCGGTCGAACGACGGGTCCCCGCCCGGGCGCAACTGCAGCAGCCGGTGCACCGTGGTCGCCGGTTGCCCGGACAGCTCGGTCAGTCGCTTCGCGGCCCGCCCGGTCGGTGCTGCCAGCAGGATCTTCGCGCGCTTCGCCGCGGCCAGCGTGATGATCGAGGTGACCGTGAACGACTTGCCACAGCCGGGCCCGCCGGTCAGTACCGCGACCTTTGACGTCAGCGCCAGCCGTACCGCCTGCTCCTGCTCCTCGGCCAACTCCGCGCCGGTGCGCGAGCGCAGCCAGCCCAGCGCCTTGGCCCAGTCCACGTCCGCGAAGGCGGCCATCCGGTCCGCCTTGGTCGTAAGCAGGCGCAGCAGGCCACCGGCCAAAGAGGATTCGGCGCGGTGGAACGGCACCAGGTACACGGCCGGGATCGTCGCGCCTTCGTCGCTCGGATTGGCGACCGCCTCGCGGACCACCCCTTCGGTCGCGGCGAGCTCGTCCAGGCAGGACCGCACCAGATCCGCCGGTACCCCCAGGATCTGTGCCGCGTCGGCGATCAGGTTCGGCTCGGGCAGGTAGCAGTGGCCGCTCTCGGTGGCCTCGGCCAACGTGTACTGGATGCCGGCGCGTACCCGTTGCGGGCTGTCGTGCGGGATCCCGACCGCCTGGGCGATGGTGTCCGCCGTCTTGAAGCCGATGCCCCACACGTCGGCGGCCAACCGGTACGGCTCGTTGCGCACCACCGAAATCGATGAGTCGCCGTACTTCTTGTAGATGCGTACCGCGAGCGAGGTGGACACCCCCACCCCTTGCAGGAAGACCATCACCTCCTTGATGGCCTTCTGCTCCTGCCATGCCGTACCGATCATCGCGGTGCGCTTCGGGCCGAGCCCGGGCACCTCGACCAGCCGCTGCGGTGCCTGCTCAATCACCTGGAGCGTGTCGGCCCCGAAATGCGCCACGATCCGGGCCGCCATCCGCGGACCGATGCCTTTGATCAGCCCGGAACCCAGGTAGCGCTCGATGCCCTGCACCGTCGCGGGTAGCACGGTGGTGAACGAGTGCACCTCGAACTGCCGCCCGTACTTGGGATGCGAGCCCCACCGGCCGACCAGCCGCAGGCTCTCCCCGGGCTGTACGCCCAGCAGCGACCCCACCACTGTCAGCAGATCGGTACCGGAGCGGTCCGTGGCCACCCGGGCGATGGTGTACCCGGTCTCCTCGTTCGCGTACGTGATCCGCTCCAGCACCGCGTTCACCACCGCACCAGGCGCTGCCTGCGCGGCGCCGACAACCGGCGGCGACGTGGTCACCCCGACATCATGCCGCATCGCGCGGTGGCCGGATCGGACTCAGTCCATGCCAGGCAGCCCTAGCGCGGTGAGCAGCCGGTAGAACAGATCCTCGGCGAACGTCTCGTGACCGTCGAGAACCGCCGCCACCCTCGACGCATCGGTCACCAGTCCGGCCTCGCTGGCCCACCGCACCGCCATCGGCGCCGCGACCTGCGTGGGCGCGCACACCTCGTACAACCGGTCCCGGATCTCTTGCAGCGTCTGCTCGTCGGGCGCTTCGACCTGGGTATCGCCGTCCTCGTCCTCGTAGGCGTAGCCAATCGCGGCGGGGTCGAGGTAGCCCATCGCGCGATCGAGCATCAGCCAGCCAGACCATCGGCCCGCGCCCTGGCTGTAGCCGACCAACGCGGCGCCGTCGCTGGCGAACACGGTCCCGGCGAGTACCGGCTGACCGGTCTGTTCCATGACCGTGACGAGAACGCCCTCGCAGTCGGCGCGCGACGGTGCGGCGGTCCAGTCCTCGGGCCATCGGTGTAGCTGTACCACCTGCCAGCCCTCGCCACCGATGTGCCGCCCCGCCACCCAATCGGCCAACGGCGCCAACCCGTCAAGTTCGGTTACCGGTCCACTGCTGCGCGCAACGATGAAGGTGCCCCAGAAACCCACGAACCGTAATGTAGTCGCCGCGCTGCAGCCGCACCGCCCTGATCACCCCGCCCTCCCCGCAACTTCATTGAAGTTGCGGGGTTGAGGGCCTGCCAACACCGCAACTTCAATGAAGTTGCGGCGATCTTGGGCCCGCGGCCGCGGCATCTGTCGGGCGGCGGG
>JBPYFB010000087.1:0-13450 GCA_051986465.1 Rugosimonospora sp. | reverse complement strand
GGCTCTGGCTGCAAGGGCGGGTCGCGGCCCTGTTCGACCCCGCCGTGCATGCGGTGCGAGAGCGTACCTGGCGGGCGGTGTGGCTGGGCCCCGTCGCCGGGACGCTGGTCGCGGTGTTGGCGCTGGCCTACCGCACCCGAGCCGGGCACGCCTTCCTGCTTCAGTACGCGATCACCCACCCCGCTGACCGGTTGACCCAGACGCTGTTCAAGCTTCCGCTGTCGATGTTCGCGCCGGCAGCGCTGCTGCCGTTCTGGTTCGCGGTGCTGCAGGTCACCGTCGTGTACGCGGTGGCGCAGGCGACCGTCGGCGTAGCGCGTACCGCCGCGGTCGCGTTCACCGGGCACGCGCTGGCGACCGTCTCCGACCACCTCTGGATCCTGCTCGGCCGCCCGCTCGGCGTCGGACACAGCTACGACGCCTTCGGAGATGCCGGCCCGTCCGTGGCGGTGGTAGCGCTGCTCGCCTACCTCGCCACGGTGCGGCGGGTGGGCATGCTCGTCGCGGTGATCCTCGCGTACGACACTATGGAACTGGCCGTGTTCAACGGCCTGTCCCAACGGGAACACCTCGTCGGTGTGGTGAGCGGGGCGGCGGCCGGCGCGGCCGGCGCGGCCGTGCGGTTGCTCGCGCACCGTAAGCGACGCCACCCTACCGCCGCGGCGGCCGGCCGGCCAGAATGGCGCACATGCCCGCGCCGCCGGGCCTGAGGGGGACGACCGGTGCGAACAGGCTGGGACGCGCGGCTGCGCGGCGGCGCGGCGCGCGCTGCCCGGCTGCGGGTCGCCCCGCTCTACGTGCTGCTCGTCGTGACGGCCAGCGTGCAGCTGCAGCACTGCGGGTGCCGACAATGGCGTCCGTCCTGGTCACGGTAGTTTGACCGCTGAGGCAAGATCTTTCCCTCATCGAGGTGCCCCGGTCTGGTTGTCGTGCCCGCGGCCGCTGGACGAAGATGCCTGGTCGTGCTGCTCCGACTCGCCCTATCTCGGTGTGACCAACACGCTGGCAATGCTGCGGCTGCTACCGATGAGCGACCGCGCCAAGGACGTCGAGATCCTCGCCCTCCGCCACCAGATCACCGTCCTCGAGCGTCAGCTGCACGGCCAGAGGATCCAATTCACCCGTGCGGACCGAGCCCTGCTCGCCGCGCTACTGCACCAACTCCCCCGCACCGTGCTGCGCCAGGTCCGATTGGTGGTGCGACCCGAAACCGTGCTGCGTTGGCACCGCGACCTGATCGCCGCCCATCACGCCCGCATCTCCCAACCGAAGCGGGTTGGTCGACCGCGCACCATCCGGTCGATCCGCCTGCGCTGATTTCCTGGCATGCTCTTGTCCCCTCTAGCCTTTCGGCCTCAGGTAAGCCATCAGACCCAGGAACCTCCCTCCGAGTTCCTCCCAGCTGCGCTGGGAATACAGCAAGGCGCCTCGCGGCGCACTAGGTCTCGTCGACGAACCACCGGTCGCCTGGGGAGGCACCGGCTCAGGCATCCGACCGACCGCGGGCTACACGTTTGTAACGCCCGGCGCGGCGGTGGCAAGAAGTAATGTGAGAAGCATCCACGGTGCACGACCCGAAGCCAGCGGGTTCCCGGCCGCTTTGACGGTCACTATCCGAGACGATATGACCGCGCTGGAATGGTTCTACCGCGCGCACTACGACGATGTCGTCCGTTATGTCGCCAGCCGGATCACGGACGCATACGACGTCGCCGACGTGGTCGCGGACACCTTCCTGGCCGCGGTCGACGCGGCGGGCCGTTTCGACCCGGAACGTGGGCAGCCGCTGCCGTGGCTGATCGGTATCGCCCACAACACTGTGCGTCGATTGCGGCGGCGGCGGTACTACGAGCACGAGGCCGCGGTACGCACCATGGGCAGGCGGCTGCTGGACGACGACGACATCGCCGACCTGGAGAGCCGGATCGATGCGGCCACTCGCGGTGCCGCAGCGCGCCGGCTGCTCGACCGGCTCTCACCACGCCAGCGCGAACTCATCGAACTGGTCGACATCCACGGACTCACACCGGCCGAGACCGCTCGCGTGTTCGGCATCACCAAGGGACTGGCGCGCATCCGGTTACACCGGGCGCGCGCCGCGCTGCGCAAGGCACTCGACGAAGGAGACCCGACATGACCCGGTACCAGCAAGCCCTGCTCGACGAGTTGATCGCCCACGCCCAACAGCCCGCGCCGCGCCGCGCCCGACCGCGCCGCCGCATCGCCCTACTGGCGGCTGCCGCAGCCGCGGCGGTCCTCGCGGTCGTAACGCTGACCACGGCGGTGGGCGGCGAGCCGGCCTACGCGGTCGTCAAGCACCACGACGGCACGGTAACCATCACGTTCCGCTACGGCGAGAAGCTGGCCGACCCGGCTGCCGCGACCCGCGACGCGCGCGCCGCCGGACTACCGGCCCAGGTGATACGGGGCCAACGACCGGGCGCGTGCACCCCGCCGAGGACGGCACCCAGACCACTGGGTCCGCGGGACGAGTTCGAGCGGATCGCTACCGGGGCACACGGAAGCGTCGTGGATTTTGCGCTGTCCGTCCCCCAGGATCTGGGCGCCGTTGGTAACTGGACAGTGCAGGCCAGCGACAAAGGCCTCACGTTCGTGCCGTCCCAGATTCCACACGGTACCGAGGTGTTCATCGTCGAATACAAAAACCAGTCCGGTGCACTACTGATCGGCTCTACTCTGGTGCGCTCACCGGCACCCACCTGCTGGACCGACCCGAGCGTCGGATAGCGCGTCCACCCACCAGCAGTCGTAGCCACCCCGGCCAGTCTCGAACACATGTCGCGGTACCTCGGACAGCCGGCACTACTGATCCGGGTGCGGGGCAGATTCGCTCGGTACGCCTACCGCGCACCGCGCCTGTCCTGTGCCAGGAGATCGTCCTCGGCGTACGAACTATTTGCCGGTCGGTTCGGGGTCAGGGCTCTGTGCCGCGCTGTATGGTTTGGCCGAGCATCTCCGCGACTTCGGATGGTATCCGGACGGCGCGCAGTGGATCGGCGTCGACGCACAGCGGCATCCTCACATAGCCGCCGATAGCGCGGGTCGATCGGGCCCGCGCCGGGCGACGTCGGGCACTTGGAAGGCGACGCGACCCTGCCTGACCTCAGCGTTGGCGTGTTCTGGCGCAGCGTGTACTGTGCGCGGCCGCGGGTGCGGTTGGTGCTCGGCGTGTGGCGGGCAGAGCTGGGCGCCGCCGCGGTCGGCTGCCCTCAATGTGGGTTCTCGGCCGCGGCGGCGATCGGTCTGGGTCGACCTGACCGTACGGATCAGCTCACGGTGCAGGTGATCGGTGCGGCGTTCGGGGGGTTGAACGCGATGCCGCTGGGCAGCGGTGAGCCCGCCGGGCGGGTGGCGGCAAAGATGAAGTACACCGTGGCACCCGGACTGATGTGGGCGGTGTTGGGCGCTGGCGTGGCCGTGGCCGCGTCGCCGATGCGCGCGAGGGTGGCATTGGCGATGCCGTTCATCGTCTGCGCCACCGGCATAGTGAAGGTCACCGTCCAGTTGGAGATGGTCGTCACGGTCAGGTTCTCAATGATGGAGGTCATCATGTACGTCTGCGTACTGAGAACCTGCAGCGTGACCCTGCAGGTCGGTGCGGGCTGGCTCGTCGTGGTGAACGTGAGCGGGTCGGAACGCGGCGAACGGTTGCCGCTGGGGTCGAACGCGACCGCCACCACGGTGTACGTCGTGCCGGGCGTGAGGGGCTGGAGGTAGACGATGCCGGTGTCGAGGTTGGTCGAGAACCAGTCGGTCCAGACCCCGTTGACCTGCCGCTGCACCCAATAGCCGGCGACCTGGTCGTTGTCGGTCGAGCCGCTGGTATGGATGGTGGCATTGATCGGGGTGATCGGGTTCGCGACCGGTTGGGCCGGCTTGGTGGGCGCAGTTGTGTCCACCGCGGCGAGCGCGCCGCCGGCCGGCAGGGTGACCGCGCCGAACACCGCGAGCGTGCCGAGCACGACCAGGGCTAGCCGGCCCATGGGTGAAAATCTCGCGTACGTGACGGGCGAACCCAGGCTTCTTGTCATCGGTGACTCCCAGGAGGTGGGGTGGACCGCGCGGGGTGCGGCGCAACCCCGTGCATCGCCAACCATGCTCCGCCGCCGCGGCGCTGCCTGTGGTCGATCCTGGACAGGGTTGGACGCGCTGCACGCCCCGTTCCGAGCACCGGCGACGATCTTGGAGTAACACGGTCCGAACTCCTTCCGCGTTGCCGTTGGCTGCCCACGATGTGCGGTTTCGAGCAGCCGGAGCTCGCCGTCGACGACGACCCACTCTGCGGAGTAACCGAGCGGCTATCCGATCGTGGCATGGAACAGCTCGATCGCGCCGCCCGCGAGGGGCCGGTAGAAGCGACCCGCATCAACAGCGCCCTCGTGGCCCCTCACCCAAGCTACGAACAACGCGGTCTGGATCCGAGAACTCCGGTCGAAAATCAGCCGAGAAACTCGGCCACCGCCTGCAGGCGGTGTCCTGCGGCCGGCACATCAGCAGACCCTGCCCGAAAACCGCCGCCGAGGGCTGCTACAGCTGCCCGGACTTCCAAACCGACTCGACGTTCCTGCCCATCCACTCCGACACCCTGCACGTACCCGCGACCTGCAAGTCGAAGCCGAGGCCGCCGGCCGCAGCCTGTGCGTACAGGCCCGGAGGTGGTCCGCTTCCTGGGCGACGCAGGACTCACCTCCGAGCCAAACCCCGCGAGCCCAATCCGGTCGTTGGGCTCGCGGCGAGCGGATCCGTTCTGTCTGATCGATGGCCGGCCCGGGCGACAGTCACCTCGATCAGTAGGTACGGGTGTCCACCCGGCCGATCCGATCGCCGTCCGCCTCCGCGAACCACAGCGTGTCGCTGGGTCCCCGGACCAGGCCCGCCGGCCGCGCCGCCGGGGTCGGCACCGGTACCTCGGTCACCGTCCCGTCCGGACTGACCCGGCCGAGTTTGCCGGCGTCCAGCTCGGTGAACCAGATACTGCCGTCCTGCGCCGGCCAGATGCTGCCCAGGATGCCGGGCGAGGCGACGGGGAACTCGGTGACCCGCCCGTCGCGGCCGACCCGGCCGACCCGGCCGCCATATGCCTCGGTGAACCACAGGGCGCCGTCCGGCCCGGCGATGATCCGGTGCGGGAACGCGCCGGGGGTGGGTACCGCGAACTCGGTCACGGTACCGGTCTCAGTGATCCGGGCGACCCGGTCGGCTGGGCCCTCGGTGAACCAGACCGCGCCGGCCGGGCCGGCAGTGAGGTCGATCGGCTGACCGGGCACGGCGAACACCGTGACCCGCCCGGCCGGGTCCCGCCGCCCGATCCGGGCGGAGCCCGTGTCGGTGAACCACACCGTGCCGTCGCCGGCGGCCAGCAGCGCGCCCGGGATCACGCCCGCCGGCAGCGGTACCGTGTCCAGCCGGCCGTCCGGCGTCCGCCGGCCCAGCGCGGCACCCAGGCCGGATCCAGCGAACCACAGCGTCCGGTCGGCGGCCAGCGCGACCGCGACCGGTTGGGTGCCGGCCGGCACGGCGTACTGCATGATCCGGCCGTCGGCGCTGATATGGCCGATGCGGTCCACCGGTGGCTCGCTGAACCAGGCGTCGCCGTGCGGGCCGGGCGTCATGATGAACGGCTCGGAGCCGGCCGGTAGCGGGTACTCGACGATGCCGCCGGGCTGGCCGCACCGGCCGGTCGCGCTGGCGGGCTGCGCGGGCACGGTCGCCACGAGCGCGCCGGCCAACGCCGCGAGGGCGGCGGCGCGCCGGGCGCCGTGCCGCCGGGACGGTCGGATCATGAGTGTCCTCCTTCGTGTCGGGGATACGCCGCGGTCCGGTCACGCAGCCGCGCGGACCACGGGGCGGGGTAACGACCCAGCGCCAGCTGCGCCAGCCGGTGACGCTGGATGTCCGAGGTACCGGCTGGCGGCAGTGTGTGCACCGCGTCCCGCAGGTACCGGTCGATGCGGTAGTCCGCCTGGCAGCCACGGGCGCCGAAGATGTCTAGGGCGTCCCGGGCGGCGGCCACCGCCGACTCGGTGTTGACCAGCTTGGCGTTGATGAGTTCCAGGTCGCACGGCCGGCCCAGGTCGAGCAGGTGCGCGGCGTGGTAGGCGGCCAGCCGGGCGGTAACCAGTCGGGAGGTCATCGCGCCCAGCCGCTGCGCGATGGTTGGCAGGTCGGCGAGGGTCCCGCCGTACATCTCCCGCTGCCGGCAGAACTCCACCGTGTCGTCGACGACCGCCTGATGGATGCCCAGTGCCACCGCGGTAAGGTTCGGCCGTCCATAGAGGACGGACGACGAGTACGCGACGTCCAGGCCGTCGCCCTCGGCGCCGATCAGGTTGTCCACCGGTACCCGGCAGTCCTCGAATACCAGCTCGCCATAGCTGAAGCCGTGCAACCCGGTCTGCCGGCCCGGATCGCCCGCCCGGCACCCCGCCCGGTCGCTCTCCACCAGGAAGGCGCTCAGCCCGCGCGGTCCCGGGCCGGTGCGCACCACCACGCCGTGCACGTCGCCGATGTGTGAGTTGCCGACGAACCACTTGCGGCCGTTGAGGACGTACCCGTCGCCGTCGCGCACCGCGGTGCTGCGCATGCCGAGCACGTGCCCGCCGGACTCCGGTTCGGTGACCGCGATCGTCGGCAGGGCTACGCCGCTGGCGAACCGGGGCAGCCAGTACCCCCGCTGGGTCTCGGTGCCGAAGTGCAGCACCTTGGCGACGCCCAGTTGGGAGGCCTGCACCGCGGCACCCATCGCGCCGCTGACCCGGGACAGCTCCTCGACGATGACCGTCTTCGCCAGGTGTCCCAGGCCCAGCCCCCCGTACCGCACGGGCACGGTCACCGCGATCCAGCCCTCGCGCGCCATCCGGCGCACGAGCGCGACCTCCGGCGTACCCGCCTGTTCGAGCTCCGCCACCCGCGGCGCGATCTCCTGTTCCGCGAAAGCCCGTACCCGCTTGCGCAGGCGCTCGTGGCGCTCGTCGAAGAAGTAGTCCGTCATGACGCACAGGCAACCCGCTGCCCGTGTGAGTTCCGTGCCAACCGCCGGGCAAACGCGTGTGAACGCCGACCCACACGGAACTCACACGCACGCGGCCATGCGCGGCGCCCGGCCGGTGTGCTGGGATGGACGGGTGACCTCCGCCGTGGCGTCCGCATCGGTCCAAGCCCAGGGGCGGCTGCTGGTGGTGGACGACGAGCCGTTCCTGTGCGACGCCGTGGCCGCGTCGCTGCGCTTCCTGGGGTACGACGTGGAGACCGCCGGCACTGGCACGGCGGCCCTGCGGCTGGCCCGGGAGCGTGAGCCCGACCTCGTCGTGTTGGACGTGCTGCTGCCCGACCTCGACGGGTTCGACGTCGTGCGGCGGCTGCGCGAGGGCGGCGCGGCCACCCCAGTCATCTTCCTCACCGCCCGGGACAGCCAGCAGGACAAGGTGACCGGCCTGACGCTGGGCGGCGACGACTACCTGACCAAGCCGTTCGGGCTGGCCGAGCTCGCCGCCCGGATCGGCTCGGTGCTGCGCCGCACCCGGCCTGAGCGGCCCGCCGTGCTGCGCTTCGCCGACGTCGAGTTGAACCAGGACACGTACCAGGTACGCCGGGCCGGGCACCTGGTCCCGTTGTCGCGCACCGAGTTCCGGCTGCTGCGATACCTCATGCTCAACCCCGGCCGGACGCTGACCCGCGAGCAGTTGCTGCGGCACGTGTGGAGCTACGACTTCGGCGGGTCCAGCACGGTCGTCGCGACCTACGTCAGCTACCTGCGCCGCAAACTCGGCCGGCACGGTCCGGACCTGATCCACACCGAGCGCGGCGTCGGGTTCGGCTTGCGCGGTCCCGCGTGACGCGCGGCCGGCTCGCCGCACGGCACCGGCCGCTGCGCCACCGGCTGCTGACCTCGCTGCTCACGATCACGGTACTGGTGCTCGCCGGCTTCAACGTGGCCACCCTGCTGCTGCTGCGCGACTTCGAGCTAGCCGAGACCGATGCGGTAATCACGCACGCGCTGGCCAGCAACGCCGGCCGGGCCGGTGACCTGCTGGCCGACGCCCGGGCCGGGCACCGGTCGGAGGTGGTCAGCGGCGGCTACTACCTGGCGGTGGTCACCGCGGACGGCGCGGTCCAGGTGGTCGCGGGGGACCCGCACGCCGGCCCGCGGTTGCCCGCCGACCTGACCGCCGTGGCCGGCTCGGGCGCGTGGCTGACCGTACCCGGCAGCGACGGGCACGGCAGCTTCCGGCTGCACGCGGTGTCCACATCCGCCGGAATCCTGGTCGCTGCGGCCAACCTCGACACCGTCGCCGGGCGGATACACCACCTCATCGGAGTGCTCGCCGCTGGTACCGCGGTCGCCCTGCTGGTGCTCGGCTTGACCGGGACCGCGGTGGTGCGCCACGGGCTGCGTCCGCTGGAGGCGATGGCCGGACGGGCCGACCGGATCAGCGGCGGCGACCTGTCGGACCGGGTGGCTCCGGAGGACCCGCACAGCGAGGTGGGCCGGCTGGGCGTGGCGTTGAACCAGATGCTCGCCCGAATCGAGGCGGCAGTCCGCGAGCAGGAGGCCAACCAGCGGCTGGTACAGCGCTTCTTCGCCGACGCCAGCCACGAGTTGCGTACCCCGCTGGCGTCCCTGCTGGCCCACGCCGAACTGTACGAGCAGGGCGCACTGCACGGCCCCGGGCAGGTCGACGAGGCGATGCGCCGGATCCGGGTCAGCGCGCAGCGGATGAGCGGCCTCGTCGATGACATGCTGCGCCTGGCCCGGCTGGACCAGCACCCCCCGCTGGTGCCCCGCCCAATAGAGCTGGGCACGCTGGTGACCGACCGGATCCGCGACGCTCGGGACGCCGGCCCGGAGCACCACTGGCACACCGACGTCGCCAGCGAGGTCCGGGTCACCGGGGACGCCGAGCTGCTGCGCCGCGCGGTGGACAACCTGCTGGCGAACGTCCGGATCCACACGCCGGCCGGGACGACCGCGTCGGTCGCGCTGCGCCGCGACGGCGGGTATGCGGTGCTCGACGTCGCCGACGACGGCCCCGGCGTACCGGAGGCCGCACTGCCCCGACTGTTCGACCGGTTCTACCGCGCCGTCCCGGAGCGGGCCGCCGGCTCCGGGCTCGGGCTCGCGATTGTGGCGGAGGTGGCGGCCGCGCACCGGGGTGCGGTGACCGCCGCGAACGCCGGGCCGGGGCTTCGGATCCAGCTACGCCTGCCCGCCAGCGGCTGACCTGCGGCCCGCGTTGCCGCTACCGGGTTAGCTCACGTGACCCGCCGACGCTACCGAATCATCCAGATCCAAGCCCGTCTTCGCTGGATCGGCGCGTTCAGGTCAATCACCGTGCCAGGCTGGTGCATGGGTGGACGCTGAGATTGCGGCCTTGCTGGGCGGGCCACTGCCGCGGGCGGCCAGGATCCGGCGGATCGTGCCGGCACCCACCCGGTACCCCAACCCCACCAGCTCACCCTGGATCCTGCGGTGCCCCCAGCCCGGATCGTCCCGGGCCAGCCGCAGCACCAGGTCCCGGATCTCCTCGCTGACCTTCGGGCGGCCGGGTCGTCTCGGATACGTCCACCGCCACGCGACCAGCCGCCGATGCCACCCGAGCAGCGTGCCCGGGGTGACCAGACGATGGGCACGCAGCCACGCCGGCACATGCGTGTCAACGCGGAGATCACCCCCAGCCCGACCGGCTTCGTGCGGCTCACGCCACGATCATCCCGACCGCACGGCAACCCGTCCACGCCGTTACTCACCGCGGTCTGCCCCCGCTGGCACGCCGCACAAACCCCTACGTTTCCTAGGCCAGGTGTCCAGCATCAGCTGGGACGGAAACGTCAAGCATCTGGTGGACTTGACACGTACCGCTTGACACGACACGGGTCTGGCGAGGCGGTCAGCTCGTGGTGACGACGCTCCACTGTTGGTTGTTGCTGTTGGTGTCGGACCACTGGCCGAGGTCCGAGCCACTGCCGGTGCGACCCATGCCATCCGCGTAGAGGCCGGTGGCGCGGTTGCGGATACGCACGTTGCTTCCGTTGGCCGCCACGGTCCACTGCTGGTTGTTGCTGTTGGTGTCGGACCACTGGCCGGCTGCGGAACCGTTGGATGTCCGGCCCATGCCATCGAGGAACTGGCCGGTGGCGCGGTTGCGGATACGCACGTAGCTTCCGTCGGTCACGATCGTCCACTGCTGGTTGTTGGTGCCGCTGGCGCAGATGGACTGCTTGGCGTTGGCGCCGTTGGTGGTACCGCCGGCCCCGTCGACGCACAGACCGGTTGCGACGTTGCGAATCTCGACGTATGTTCCGCCACCACCTCCACCGTCACCGATACCCCAGGCGTACTGCAGGCGCGTCAGGCCGGAGGCGTTGACCAGGGAGAGCCGGATTCCGGCTCCGGTCCCGGTCTTGCTGGTCATGCTGTACCAGTCGCCATCGCGCAGACCTGGCCAGTAGACGCTGCCGACACCGAGGGAGCGCAACTCGATGCTCATGCCCCGCACGTAGTCGTCGAAGTAGTTCGTACCCGGGACACTGTAGTCGATCGTGTCGTAGTTGACGCCGTTCTTGCTGCCCGGGCTCATCGGGCCGCCCCATTCGGTGACGACGGTCCGGCTGGCGAAGCCGCCGATCTCACCGGCGAGGTGGTCGGCCCACTGCGATTCGCTGGTGTAAGGCGGGCTGACGAAGAACGAGTAGTCGTGGATAGCGATCAGGGTGTTGTTCAGGCGGCTGTCGTTGCCGACCGCGGCCCCGTTCTGGGCCAGGCCGCCGCCGTCGAGGATCACGTGGCCTCGAGGGACGCCGGGGTACCGGTTGAGCCAGGCGTTGTAGAGGTTGTCCAGGTCGGCGGTATTCAGTCCGTAGGGTTCATTGATGACCTCGAAGTAGGCGTTGGAGGTGCTGCCATACTTGCCGACGATCGTGTCCCACATCTGGTAGAAGCTCGTGGTGTTCGGCGGCTTCCCGCCGCTGTAAGCCCAGTAGGCCAGGATCACGTTTCCCTTGGACAGCGCCGTGTCGATCGCACCGGTGTAGGTACCCCAGTAGCTGGAGGTGGTGGGTTCGTTGACTGGCATGCGGACTGTGTTCGCGCCGGTGATCGAGTACATCTGGCCGACCACCTGGTTCGCCACTGTGGACGCAGAGGAGTACGTGTCCGAGGAGCTGAGCCCGGACGGATAGAGCACACCGTTGACGAAGTTGTCCCGTTGGTCGGCCCAGTTGACCCCCCGGAACAGGCCCGTGGACGCGTGGGCCTGACGCGGACCGACGGTCGCGACCGCCGCAGCGGCGAGCGCGCACACCATCAACAGCCTGGATGCGGTCGCCCGGTAGGCGGTCATTGTCGCGTCCACTTCTGGTTGCTGCCGCCATTGCAGCCCCAGATGTCGACCGCGGTGCCGTTCGCCGTACTGGCGCCGGAGACATCCAAGCACAGCCCGGACTCGCGCCCGACGATCGTACCGTCGGAGTTCAGCGTCCACTGCTGGTTCGTCCCGCCGTTGCAGTCCCAGATCTCGACCTTCGTACCCTGGGCGGTGGCGTGGCCGGGGACGTCCAGGCACTTGTTGCCGTAGACCTGCAGGGCGCCGTTGGACAGCGACGTCCACTGCTGGTTAGTCCCGCCGTTACAGTCCCAGATCTCGACCGCGGTACCGTTGGTCGTCGCCCGGCCGGTCACGTCAAGGCAGCGGCCGGAACCGTTGCCGCGTAGCGCGAACGACGTCCCGCCGCCACCCCCGCCGCCGGGGTTACTGCCCACACCCCAGCCGTACTGCAGCCGGTCCAGGCCGGACTGGTTGTTGAGCGAGAGGGACAGGTTGGTGCCGCTGCCGTTGACCGTGGTGATGGCGCATGAGGCGTTTTCGCACGGGCCCGGCCCGGAGGTCTGGTTGGTCTCCTTGACACCGACCCACAGCACCGTGCCGATGCCCTGGCTGCGCGCGGTGTCGGTCACCGCGTACAGGTACGACAGATCGTTGTTGCCGTCCTTGGGCCCGTTGTAGTTGACGCCCGTGTTCATCGGTACACCGAACTCGGTGATGACGGTCCGCGAAGCGTACCCGCAG
Source organism: Rugosimonospora sp. (assembly GCA_051986465.1). Classification (GTDB taxonomy): domain Bacteria; phylum Actinomycetota; class Actinomycetes; order Mycobacteriales; family Micromonosporaceae; genus DATEJJ01. The sequence goes on along the minus strand of JBPYFB010000087.1, from coordinate 1,364 downwards.
AGGTTGTTCTGCAGATCGGTGACCCACGCGGCCTCGGTGGTGTGCGAGTCGCCGAACATGCCGTAGATGTGCAGCGACAGCAGCGTGCCGGACAGCCGGGAGTCACCGCCGACGGAGCACAGGTTCTGGTCCGACCATAGCCCCGGCAGAATCAGCCGGCTGCGCGGCACGCTCGAGTATCGGGAGACCCACGCCGCCTCGGCGTTGGTCAGGTCCGTGGCGTTGTACCCGTACGGCTCGTTCATCATGTCGAAGTAGACGTTCGAGTTGTTGCGGTACTTGTTGATGACGACGTCCCACATCGCGTTGAACGCGTTGGTGTCACTGATCTTGCCGCCCTGCAGCCACGGTGCGATGATGAGGTTCATGCCCAGCGCGTTGGCGGCGTCGTAGGCGCCGACGAGGCTGTTCCACCACGAGGACGACGTGGTCCAGGTGTTGATGCCATCCGGACGGTGTTCGCGCCTAGTGCCTGGAATCCCTTGAGGATCGCGGTCGCCTTCGCGTAGACGGTCGCATAGCTGTCCGATGTGGACAGTCCAACGGGGACGTTCGGCCGGGTGATGAAGTTGTCGTTCGGGTCGGCCCAGTTCACTCCGTGGAACTGGCTGGTCGCGGCGTGGGCCGGCGAGGCGGTAGTCAACTGGAGACCGGCGTAGCCCCCGAGGACCAGCGCGAGCGCGAGACCAGCCAGGCCGAGCCGCCGGAATCGGTCACTGGGGAGAGTCACGTCTCCTCCTCAACGGTACGATTGTTACCGTTAACATTTGCGGACCGGTACAGAGCAGCACGACCCCCGCTCGTTGTCAAGCTTGTCAATATCTGGCGTCAACCCGAACGGACCACCGGGCGCACCAACGGTGCGAACAAGCGGCGTACTGGCAGCAGAGGCGCCGCTTCGCGAGCATCGACTGCCAACTATCCCCTTGTTTCAGGAACATCCGCTCGGCGCGTGCAGTACCCGCAGATCTGGCGCGCTGCCGGGCCGGAGTTCCCGGACCTCCTCGATATCCTCATCGCCACCGCGTTAGCCCGCAGGCGCCGGCGGTGCGCGTCCCGGCCCGCCGCGCGCGACAAGGCGCCGCGGCGGGGCGGGACGAGCCGGTCAGTGAGTGACGGGGGACCTGGGTAAGCAGTGCCAGCCTGATGAGATGAAGGGGCGGGGCCTCCGCTCCTCGTGACAGTCGCCCCAGTCGGGGTTTCCTGTGGATTGTCGCGGTCTACGCCGAAAATGGAGGCTGTGGGGTGCCACCTCGCGATTGCTCGGTTTTCTGGCGTAGAACGGATCTACCGCTGCGCATCGGTCGCGGTGTGCCGGTCACCATGGCAAGGACATGAGGTCTGGGACGAGCGCAGCGGGCGAC
>JBPYFB010000086.1:0-7763 GCA_051986465.1 Rugosimonospora sp. | reverse complement strand
TGGCGGGTGCGGCACAACTGGCGCAGCGCCGTGGTGGCCGGGCTGTCGGTCAGCAGCGGGGTCAGCCGCCGCCGGTCGGTGCGGATGGTATCGGCCAGGACGTAGGCGTCGAACCGGTCGTCTTTGTTGCCGGCCGAGCCGTAACGTCGGCGCAGTGCCTTGACCTGCGAGGGTGGGATCACGTACACGGTCGTGTCGGTAGCCAGCAGGGTGTCGATGATCGGCCCGTCAGGGCGTTCGATGCCGACCGCGTCGACCCGGTACTGGTCGAGCAGGTCGAGCAGCCGCCGCAGGCCGGCCTTGGTGTACTTCAGCGTCACCCGATCCAACGCCTGACCGTCGGTATCGACCACGCAGACCGCGAAGTCGTCCTTGGCCCAGTCCACTCCGGCCGAGTTGCCTCGCGCCGGCACGGCAGTTTCGGTCACACTCATACTTGCCTCTCCGCTGCGCTACCAGTGGGGAAGCACCTGGCGGTTCCGGGACACCACTGCCGGTTGCTCATTGAGCGGCGGTCGTACCCGCATAGCCCTGTGGCCGATCGGGGTGTCCCGGGCCGTCGGGCCTCGCAGAACTCACGATGGACCTCGAAGGTCGAGCGAGCAGGGCGATGGCCCGACGGTCACCGGTGCGCCCGAAACCTCATCGGATCGAGCGAAACCATGGTGCACCAATGAGCGCGCCGGACCTGTGATCGGTGCGCCGTGATCCCTGCCGTGCATCCACGCGGTAGCAACGTGGGCGGGTTGCTGCGGTACCTGTTCGGACCGGGCAAGCGGGAGGAGCACACCCGCCCGCGTGTGGTGGCCGCGTGGGACGGCGCCGGCCCGCTCGCCGCGCTGCAACCGCTCGTGCTGCCGGGCGGGTGGCACGACGTGCGCGCTTTGACGGAGCTGTTGGAACAGCCGGTGCGGGCCGGGTACCGGCCGCCGGCCAAGACGGTGTGGCATTGCTCGATCCGCAACCACCCCACCGACCGCACCCTGTCCGATACCCAGTGGGCGCACATCGGCGGGGAGGTGATGGCCGCCGTGGGCTTGGCCCCGCACGGCGATGCGGATGCGGTGCGGTGGGTGGCGGTGCGCCACAACGATGATCACATCCACCTGGTGGCCACCCTGGTACGGCAGGACCGGCGCACCGCGTGGCCGTGGCAGGACAAGCGCAAGTCCCAGACCGCGTGCCGGGACCTGGAGCAGCGCTACGGCCTGTCCCGGGTCGCGCCGCCGGGATCGGGGTCGCGCCGGTGGCCGAAGCCTGCGGAGCTGAACAAGGCCGCCCGGCTGGCCGGCAAGACCGGCCGCGCCCGTGCTCGCGGTGCGGGTCCGGGCGGGCGGGCGCAGCGCACGACGGTGCCGCGTGAGGAGTTGCGCCGCCGGGTCCGCGCGGTGGCCGCCATCGCCACCGATGAGCGGGAGTTCTTCGCCCGCCTCGCCCAGGCGGGTGTGTTGGTCAAGCTCCGGTACTCCACCCGCAACCCCGGGCAGGTGACCGGGTACGCCGTTGGCCTGCCGGGACACCTCACCGCGGCCGGGGAGATCGTGTGGTACGGCGGGGGTCGTCTCGGTCCGGACCTGACGCTGCCGCGCCTGCGCTCCCGCTGGGCCGGGACACCACCGACCACGGCGGGAGGGCACGCGGCCCGCCTCGCCGCGCTGGGCAACGTCCCGCCCGACGTGTCCCGCCGCGCCGCCGAGACGGTCCGCGACGCCACCGAGGCGATACGCGCCACGCCAAGCCCGGCCGTCGCCTCGGCCATCGCGGACGCCGCCGCTGACCTGTTGACGGCGACCGCCGCCGCGTGGGAGGGCCGGGCCGGTGGGCCGCTGACCGAGGCGGCCGAGTGGTTCGACCGGGCCGCGCACGAGCTGCACCGCCGGGACATCCAGTCCCGCCGGGTCTCGCAAGCGGCAGGACTGCGCGCGATGGCCCGGCTGATCGGGTTGATGGGCGCGCTGTCCCGGGACCGGGACACCCTCGCCGCGCTGCACCTGATCTACACCATGGCGGCGCTCGCGGAGAGCCTGGCCGACCTGCGCGAGGCGCAGAGCCGGGTGTACCAGGCACGGGCCGCCCGCCACGCCGCCGCCCAGCTCCGCACATGGCACCCGCCCACCGGGCCGCCGCCGACCGGTGGGCCAGCACCGACCCGGCCGCCTGCGCCCGACCCGCACCGGGACCGGCCCGGCCGTTATCGTTGAGGCCCCTGTGCCAGGGACGAGGCCCCGGGGCGCACCTACGCGGCCCGGGACTCGACGGCAGGCGGGTCCGGCAGGTCGCCCAGCCGCAGCCGGACTGTGTGGCCTGCCGGCAGCCAGACCGGCCCGGCGGGGTGGGTGTCGCCCGACGCGGTGGCGACCAGCAGTCCGCCCCTCGTGACGGCCGGGTGGGTACGTAGCCGCCGGTGCAGCTCCGTCTCTTGCCGGTTGGTCTGCATCCGGATCAGCACCGCGTACGACAGCCCGGCCGCTCGATGCAGGGATTGATATCCGTCGAGCTTTTCCAGGACCCGGCGGGTGGGTTCGCTGGCCCGGTCGTACTCCAGCCACCACGCCACCGTGTGGCCGTGTTCGGTCCACACGCCGTGCCCGTCCGGGTGGGCCAGGTCGCCTGCGATGTCGCGGCACTGCCGCTCCGACCACCACCGGTCCAGCCGGGCACCGGGGGTGGTGCGGGCGTGCGCGGCGAGGTCCACGAAGAACCCGTTGACGCCGAGCAGGTGCGGTAGGCGCGGGCTGGACGACAGCCGGTTGACCCGGTCCTCCACCGTGGACCGGCGGGGCACCGGGGCGCCGTCGCGGTAGGCGATGTACGCCGCGCCGATCCAGCCCAGCGACCAGCGCCAGGACTGGGAGCCGGGGCGTACCGCGTCGCGGAACCGTTGCAGGACACCGCGTGAGGTGAGCAGGTTAAGCCGGTTGCGGGCGGTGTGCACGTTGTCGAAGCACAGGGCCGCAACGTGTTCGGTGGTGAAGACCTGATGGGGATGAAGCAGGTCGAGAAGCCATCGGTCGCGAGGCATGAGCCGGCGCAGTTCGCCGGCCACGTTCGGGACGGACGTGCCGGTGTGACGCCCCGGGGGGTCGGGGGGATGCCCGTGTGGGCTGTTGGTTGTGGTCATGTAGACCAGTCACCTTTCGTCGGTGGTACGACGCAGGCCGGGTGACCTGCGCTGTCAGAGCTGGTGGGGTCGGAGCCTCAGTTGTGGACTCATCTCCGGAGAACCGCCGGACAGTTCCCGGGTGAGGCTCCGAGTCGAACGCCAGCCCAACGGGCCGGCTGTCAGGCGCCGCAACGGGTCTGACAGCCGGCCCAGGACCGATTACCCGGCGGGTATGGCCGGGCGGTCCGGTGCGGGTTCCAGTTGGGAATGCTGGTCGGGGTCGACCGCGATGGCGGCCCCGGCAGCGGCACCGTCGCGGATGGCCCCGAACAGGTCCGCCAGGTGGTCCCGGTTGGTGTCGCCCAGGTCGATCCCGGCGACCACGACGAGACCGATCAGCCCGGTCACCTGGACCAGTTCGGCCCAGCCGTCCGGGACGGGCAACGTACCGTCGTAGTAGGCGTTGCCGGCGTTGTCGGTGACCCGGATGCGTTGCCCCGGGCCGAGGGTGACGTGCAGCTGGCCGGGCAGCAGCGGCAACGGGGTGTCCGGTGCCTGGAGGAGCCGGAACCCGGAGGCGAGCAGCCCGGACAGGAACACGTCGAGCAGGTCACCGGCACCCACGACGCGTTTCGCGCGTACGCGGGGCGCGATGACCACGACCGACGCGGGGGTACCTTCGCGCAGCCACGCCACCGCCGGCACCGTCATGTACCCGGTGGTTTTGGGTGCGTGCAGCACGATGACCACCCCGGACGCGGAGCAGCCGGAGTGGGCCAGCCGGACTCCGAGGGGTCCGGTACCCGAGTCGTAGAGGGTGACCACGACGCTTGCGGGGTGGTCGGTGTCGAGCTGGCCGGGCTTGCCACATACCACGCACTGGTAGGTGGAGAACTGCTCGGCCAGCAGGGAGCGGGTTGCGCCTTCGCCGCCGAACAGGTCGACGATTTCCGGCGCGACGATGAACAGTGGGAACCTGAGCACAGGCATCACCCGTCCTTCGGGTAGATGGGGTTGGTGCGAGCCAGGATCACGGCGATCGACTGGTTCATGATCGATTCCTCCGATTCCGGTGGGTCGGCGGCCGGGTTCCGGTCACCGGGGGCGGTGTCACCCCCGGCCCGCCGGGGGTGCCGCCGGTCGGCCCTCCTGGCGGGAGCTGCCCGCCAGTTGGCCCGGTTGGGTTGCTGGTTGGGTACGTGGTTGGGCTGGTTGGGTTGACAGCGGCGACGTTGCCGTTGCCGGTTGGGTTGGTGGTGCGAGCGGCCGGGCCGAGCCGCCGCGCCTCGGCGAGCGCGGCCCGGTCCTCAGTAGACAGTCCGCGTGCCCGTGCCGCCGCGCGCAGCAGATCGGCGCGGCCGGGCACCGGTGGCGGTGGCGGGCGGGTGTTGAGGCTGAACGGTTCGCCGTCGCGTCCGTCGATGATCAAGCGGCAGACGATGCCGTAGGCGTCGCGGCGCATCAGGTCTTCGGGCTCGAAGTACGGCGCGACGTGATGGGCCAGCTTCCGCGCGTCGTCCGGGGCCAGGGCGAAGAACACCTTGTTGCGGGCGTTCCCGTCGATCGCCGCCGCCATGTTCGCGGAGAGTTGCCCGAGGAGCTGGTGCGCGAGCACGAGTGACACGTGCAGCGCCCGCGCGGTGGCAAGCGCGTTGTCCACCCCGACCGGCAGGTGCAGGAACATCTGTGCCTCGTCCAGGATCACGCTGGCGTCCAGCCGGTCCGCCTCCGGCACCTGCGCACGGGCCGACGCCGCGTTCAGCAGCGCCGCCAGCAGCAGCGAACCGGTCAGCCGCACCGTGTCCTCGCCGAGCGTGGGCGGCAGCCGGACCAGCAACACCCCACCGTCGAGCACATCCCGCAGCCGGAACGTGGAGGCGCCCGCGCCGAACAGTTGTGCGGCGAACCGGCGCGAGAGCACCGCCCGTAGCTTGGACAGCAGCGGCCCGGCCTGCACCGAGGCCGCCGCCGGGGACAGTTCGTCGTACCAGGCCCAGAACGCGGCCAGTTCTGCGTACGCCACGGGGTCGGCCCGCCGGCGCACCATGCCCAGCACCCGCCGCCGGTACCCCGAATCCGCCAGCAGCGTGGGCAGATCGGCGAGGGTGGCGCCCGGCTGATGCGCCAACGTGAGTACCGCGTGCCGGGCGAGGTCGTCAGTACGTGGTCCCCAGTACTGCGCCCACACCTTGGCCATCACCCCGACGAGCTGATCGGCCACGCTCTCCGGGTCCTCGCCCAGGTCGAACAGGTTCAACGCGGGCGGCGCCTGCTTCTCGTCCGGATCGATCACCACCAGCCTGCCGCCCACCCCAGGCGGCAACCGATCCAGCAGGTCCCGCACCAGGTCGCCCTTGGGGTCGAACACCGCCACGCCCCGCCCGGCCCGCGCGTCAGCGATAGCGAGGTTCAGCAGCAGGGTTGTCTTGCCGGTGCCGGTCGGTCCCGGCACGTGCAGGTGATGCCGCGCGTCCTCGGGCGCAAGCCCGATCAGCACCGGCTCACCCAGCGGCGCCACCCCGAGCGCCTTGACCGCGCGCCGTCGCGGCGAACTGGGCGGGACCAGTCGCAGCCGCGCCGGACCGTGCCGTAGCAGCGCGGCGGGCGCCGTGGCGCCCGCTGTGGTGGTTGTCGATGGTTGTTGTCGTGTGGTCACACGGCCCCCGGATACTCGTCGTCGCCCCAGTCGTCGCCGTCGCCGGCGTCCGGGTCTTGCCGGTCGTCGCCCCGCTCGTCGTCGTCGTCGCCGTCGCCGTCGCCGTCGCCGTCGCGGTCGCCGGCTCCGCGCCGGTCGGCCCAGCCGTCGCGGGTCCAGCCGGACTCCGGGTCCGCGCGACGCGCCCCGCCCGGGAACGGGCGGTGCAACGCCGCCGTGTCGAACCGGTACAGCGCCGGGTCGGGCGGCAGATGCGCGAGGACCCCGAGTTCGTTGGCTGACAGCAGCAGCCATTCACCGCGGCGTGCACGCCTCAGCCGCAGCGCTTGCCCGGCAGCGGGTAGCCGGACTGGGCGCAGCCACCGCGACGCTTCGCTGTAGCCACCGGCCACGAACCCGGCCACGCCCCGCGCCTGCCGCCGCCCGGAGCTGGCCGCGCCGACCCGGATCGCGGCGAGCAGGTGCGGCCGGTCGTTGTTCTTGGCGCGTGCCTCGGCCATCGCCTCCCGGTCCACCGCGTCCACCGTCGTGCGGCCCGCCGAGTTGGTGCGTGAGCGTGACGAGTTGGAACCGGTCGTGATGAGCGCGGTCACCACGGACAGCACCGCCCGGACGGCGGTTTGCAGCAGCAACAGCAGTCTGTCGCCGCCGCGCCGCCAGCCGCCCGGCGTAGCGTCCACGGGTTGGCGTCCGGCCGCCGCCAGCCGTCGCACCCGCCCGCCGGGCGCCGGGCGCACGAGGACTTGCAGGAGCAGCCGTACCCGGTCGGTGCCCGGGTCGCCGAGTTCGGCGAACACCGCACCCAAGTCCGGGTCGGCACCCACACCCCGGCGGGTACCGGTACGCGGGCGGGGGTCGTCGACCAGCCACCCGATCTCCGGGTGGTAGGTGCCGGCCGCCAGCCGCACCCCGGCCGCCACGCCGGCACCGTCCACGCTCGGCGAGTCGGTGCGGTGCACGGTGGCGCCGGGCCAGGCCCGGCCCACCTCGCCGACGACCGCTGAGAGTGGTACCCAGCCGGGCAGCCACAGCCCGGCCACCAGGCCGCCGCGACCGTCCGCGTACACCTCGAACGCCAGGCACGGCCGGACCAGGCGCCACCGGCCGCCCCGCGCCAGCGCGGCCAGGCCGGCAAGGTGCCGCCAGGCCAGGCCCCACCGGGCCGGGTCGACCGAGCGGGGCGGGGTGATCGCCACCCAGTAGCCGCCAGCCGCCACCCGCCGCCACAGCGCCCGCATCGCCAGCCGCACCGCGAAGGTGCCCACCAGCACGGCGAGCGCGAGCAGCGGTAGCCACGGCCACCACAGCGCCCCGGCCACGTGCCACAGCGCGGCCAGGTGCGCGGGGAGATGGGTGATCCATTGGCCGAGAGCGCTCGGCCAGTCCAGCGGCGAGCCCGCCCACGCGGGCGGGCTGCTGTTGATGACCGCGCCTGCGGTCGGTTGGTTGATGGGCATGCGCCTCCTTGACGCGACCGGTCCAACCGTGGGCGGCCGGACCGGTCAGGGATGAGTGGAGCGCCGCCCCGCTGCCGGGGCTGCGTCTCCATGAAGTTGGGCAGCCGGTGGGTCCACCGCGCCGAAAGGCCGTACCGTCCCGGGCGTGTGCCGAGCTAGCGCGCGGTCCGCGCGGCATTGATTGGAATGACACCCGGTCGCGTCGCCTGGGCTGTGCCCGGTTCGGGGCAAAGACCCGGTTCGGCCGGGTACCTCCGAGTGAAAGCCCTGCGACGGGGCGGGGCCGGTTGCCCTCATATAGCTCATGGGACCTGGGACCCGCCGGACTTGCCGTCTCGGCCGAAAAAATCTTGGTCCAGGTCGCGAAAATCCGGCGACGATGCCAGGCCGACACAGCGGGGGCCGGTTGCCCTCACCTAGCTCAGGGGACCTAAGCCTGGATCCACCGGCTGACCCTGGGTTCGCTCGGTGCGGCGAATATGAAGATGCCCTCTGGCTAGGGAGAATGGGAGTTGTCGAAGCTTCCATGTACCTGGCCGAGAGGGCA
>JBPYFB010000085.1:0-7993 GCA_051986465.1 Rugosimonospora sp. | reverse complement strand
TCCGCCGCCGCACGGTAACTACCCGTGAGGTCATACGCTTCCAAAATGTCCACGATCTCCCTGCCGCGTTTCACCGGTCGACCCTCGCCGACCAGCACTCCGACTTGATCAGCGGGGAGGTATCTGGCCATCCACGGGGAGATCCCTGGCCACCAGCGGGGCGGTAAATGGCCGCCTATGGGGAGTATTCACTGGCCGCGGACATCGTCTTGCACGAACGCCGGACCGACGACGCGGGCCAACGCAGCGAGAGTCAACCTGTGGGGTGCCACGTCAGGGTGACGGCGCTGGTCTGTGGAGATGTGGTACGACAGGCTCGCTGGTGTGGTCGCTCACATAGTTGCGTTGATGATCGTTCGGCGGGTTCTGGGCAAGCTGGGGTGCCGTCCGACGCCGAACGCCGATGTAGTGGAGATCGCGGTACTTCGCCATCGGTTGGCGGTGCTGCGCCGCCAGATACCGCGTCCGCGGTATACCCCTGCGGATCGGATACTGCTCGCGGCCTTGGCGAAGCTGTTGGCCCGAGAGCGGTGGGCGGCATTCCTGGTCACGCCCTCGACCCTGCTGCGCTGGCACCGAGAGCTGATCGCCCGGCGGTGGACTTACCCGCACACTGGTCGTGACCAGCGCGGTTTGGACGAACAGGTCGTCGCCCTCGTGGTCCGGCTGGCGCGGGAGAACCCCCGCTGGGGTTACCTGAGGATCGTCGGGGAATGCCGCAACCTGGGCGTTCGGGTGTCGGCGACCTCAGTACGGCGGATCCTGCGCCGCCACCGGATCGGACCCGCGCCACGGCGAGGCGGGCCAACCTGGAGTCAGTTCCTACGCGCCCAGGCCAACGGCCTGCTCGCGACAGACTTCTTCACCGTAGAGACCGTCGGCCTGACCCGGCTGTACGTACTGTTCGTCGTCGAAGTACAGAGCCGGGCAGTGCACCTGGTCGGGATCACCGCCCACCCCACCGGCGCGTGGGTGGCGCAGCAGGCCCGTAACCTGCTGATGGACTAGAGGAACAGGCGCACCGGTTCCGGTACTTGATCCGGGACCGGGACGCGAAGTTCACCGCCGCGTTCGACGCGGTGTTCGGCGCGTCCGGTATCGACGTGTGAAGATCCCGCCACGAGCGCCTCGCGCGAACGCCTACGCGGAACGATGGGTGGCCACGGTCCGGGCCGAGTGTCTGGACTGGACGCTCATCTGGAACGAACACCAGTTACGCCGGTGTTGACCGAGTATCTACGGCACTACAACACCGTACGACTACACCGCAGCCTGGACCGAGGAATTGTCAATACCTGTGGATGGGTGAACTACAGGTTGGTGGGGCGTTGTAGGTAGATCATGGGGTCGGGCGCTTCGGCTGGGTACGGTTCGGCGTCGGTGTAGCCGAGGCGGCGGTAGAACTCGATGACGTGGGTTCGGGTGGGCATGACGTCGAGGACGAGGCGGGTGAAGCCGTGCTCGGCGGCGTGGCGGTGGGCGTGGCGCATGAGTGCACGGGCGGCACCACCCCGGCGGTGGGTGGGGCGGACGTAGAGGCGCTTGACCTCGATGGTGCCGGCTGGGGGCATGGGTTTGAGGCCGACGCAGCCGATCGGCTGCTGGTGGTGGTAGGCCAGCAGCAGTGCCCCGGGCGGCTGGTAGGTGGTGGCCAGGTTGGTGCATTCGGTGTGCAGGAAGCCGGGCAGTTGGTCGATGCTGCCCGGCACGGTGCGGCCGGCTTCGCGTTGGGTGCTGGCCATGTACTCGAATACGAGCGCCTGGGCGTCGGGCAGCTCGACGCCGGTGGCGGCCAGCACGCGCACGGCCGTCATGCCGCCACGCCTTGCGCGGTGGGCGGTTGCGGGCGTTCGAGGAGGTGGCCGCGTTCGAAGTGGGCGCCGGCGCGGACCAGGGCGACGAGATGCGGTGCGTTGACCGCCCGCAACCGGGCCTGGGCGGCCTCGATGAGCTTGTACGCCATGGCCAGCCCGGCCGCCTTCGACCCGGGTCCTTTGGTGACCTTGGTGCGGTGCCGCACGGTGGCGAACGTCGACTCGATCGGGTCCGTGGTGCGCAGGTGGATCCAGTGCTCGGCCGGATAGGCGTAGAACGCCAACAGTTCGTCGAGATCGTCGGTGATCTTCTCGACAGCCTTGCCGAACTTCGCGCCGTACGCCAGTTTGAACGCCGCGACGGCGCGGCGGGCGCGCTCGCGGTCTTCGGCGTTCCAGATCTCGGCGAGGGCCTTCTTCGCCCCCGGATGCGCGGACTTGGGCAGCGCCGAGAGCACATTGGCGATCTTGTGGAACCAGCAGCGCTGCTCCCGCGTTTCGGGGAACACCTCGCGCAGCGCGCCCCAGAACCCCAGGGCGCCGTCGCCGACCGCGAGGACCGGGGCGCGCATGCCGCGACGCTTGCAGTCGCGCAGCAGATCCGCCCATGATCCGGCCGACTCGCGGTAGCCCTCGGCCAGGGTGACGAGTTCCTTGGTGCCGTCGACCCGCACCCCGATCATGACGAGCAGGCAGAGTTTCTCCTCGTCCAGCCGGATGTTGAGGTGTACGCCGTCGGCCCACACGTACACGTAGTCCACATCGGACAGACCGCGGCCGGCGAAGCGGCGGGCCTCATCCTGCCACGCCACGGTCAGCCGGCTGATCGTCGCCGCGGACAGCCCCGACCCGCTGCCCAGGAAGCTCTCCAACGCGGGCACGAAATCCTGACTGGACAGGCCGTGCAGGTACAGCAGCGGCAGCACCTCGGTGATCTTCGGCGACTTGCGGCACCAGGCGGGCAGGATCGCCGAGGCGAAGCGTTGCCGCTGGCCCGTGGTCTCGTCGACCCGCTTGTCGTTGACCCGCGGCGCGGTCACCTCCACCGCCCCGGCCGAGGTCAACACCCGCCGCGACTGGGCGTGCCCGTTGCGGACCACCAACCGGCGGCCCCGCTCGTCGACCTCCTCGCGATGCGCGGCGATGTAGGCGGCGACCTCGGCCTCCAGCGCTGCGGCCAGCATCCGCCGCGCGCCTTCCCGCACGATCTCGTCGATCAGCGACCCACCTACCGTCGACGCGTCATCGCAATGCGGCGCGGACACCGGCGCCGTGGTCGCACCACTCGGGGCGGCTGGCGTGACCTCATCCTGGTTGACTACCGTGAGCACGGGCGTACCTTCCCGACCCGCGTTGGCGCGCGGGCCGTACTCGAACTCCTGATTCGGACTCGTTCGGGAGGGTACGCCTCCCAACATTCATCCACAGGTTTCGAGCATTCCTCACCCCCGTTGCCGTGGCCGGATGCCGGCCACGCGCCTGCGGTCCACCACGGGATTGCTTGATGATGCCGCTATTCCCAGCGCATTCTCCTTGGCTCGGGTTCGTCGATACGGCGGGTCCATCTGCCGCCGTCGAGCAGCCCACCGTCGCGCGCGAGGGGGGTAGGAGAGCTCGCAGCGCCGTGTCGCCGAACAGTGCGACGGCCAGCGCCACCGTCTGCGGCCGCGCGTCGTCAGCGGGCACCGCGCCGTCGATCAGCGAGGTGAGATCCGCGTGTTGGCTGCGAAGCCTCCGCAGTGTGCGGGCGCCCCAAACGGTTCTTCTCGGCAGGAACCATGTGGCCGAGCCGACGGCGGCGGTCATGACGAGGACCGCGACGGGGCTGCCGAGCCCGCGGCTGATCAACCAGGCGGCGAAGCAGGGTGGCGCCGTGACCAGCACTGCGGGTAGCAGTACGCGTCGCCGCCAGGGACGCAGATAGCCATACTTGACCAGCCGGACGCGGATGTCGCGAAGTACCCGTTGGACAGTTGGCCGGTTGGCCAGTTCGCGCGGGCCCAACATGGCGAACAGGTCGTTGAACAGCGCCCGTGCCAGCGCGTACTCGCTCGCGGGTGCCTGCCCAGTGCGCCGAACCCGGCCGACGGGTGCGGCCAGGAGGCGGCCCGTGACGGCTAGTGTTGCCAGCGCCGTCTGGACGGCGGCCCAGTATCCGCCGCGCAGGCATGCATGACCGCTGTGTAAGTCCTCGCGTGGGGTAGCCGGCCGAATAGTCCACCGGACCTGGCGAACCTGCTTGGCAAGCGGGGCGAGGCCGGGGAGGCGGAGAGGCGCTGTGCCGGCGGGCGATCAACGTCGGCGACGTCGGTGCGATGAATAACCTGGCAGTTCTGCTCGCCAAGCGGGACGGGGTTGAAGTCAGTGATGGGTGAGGACGAAACCCTCCCAGAGGCCGATCGCCGTCCGGTTCGCTATTAACGGCTGCTTGCCACCGTCCTCAGCGGTGACGTACCGCCTGTTGACCACTGCTCTGAGGCTGATGGTGCCGTCGGGGTTGTCCAGGACCTCGAACCACTCCCAAGCACCGACCACGGAACGGTTCGCGATCAGCGGCTTCGTGCCGGCCGACTCGGCCGTGACGAACTTGCCGTCCGCGTGTGAGAACAAGGCGACATACCCGTTGGGCGCCTCGACGAGGTCGAAGGTTTCCCAGCTGCCAACGGCCGTACGGTTCGCGATCAGCGGCTTCGCGCCGGCCGACTCGGCCGTCACGACGTGGTTATTCGCTCTAGCTGTGAAAGATACCGAGGTCAGCCGCGTGAGGATCGATTGGTAGAACTTCTCCCACGGACCGATCGCGACCCGGTTGGCGACCAACGGCTTCGCCCCGGCCGACTCGGCCGAGACGTACAGGCCGTTGTGCGAAAGGCTGACCGTGCCGTCGGCGTTCGGGACGACGGTGAACAATGCCGCGTCCGCGGGTGCGTCGGCCTGTGCCGACAGCGTGGAGTCCGGCGCGATCCGTACGTACTTGAGGCTTGTCTGGGAGCGCAGGACGACCAGGTTGCCGGTCCACTGTAGGACGTCGAACGTGCCCGTCGGGCCGGTCGTGAGGTGGTTGGCGATAAGAGGCGCGGATCCGTTGGCGCCACCATCGACCCATCGGTCATTCGCTGCCGCCATCAGCGCCAGCGTGCCGGCGGCGGGCCAGAACGATACGTACCCCGCCCACGTCGCGGACAGGCCGTTGCCGTCGAATACCTGGACCAACGGGTTAACCGGGCCAGGCCGGTACGCGTGGGTGACGACCGGCGTGGTCTGGTCGACCGTCGGACTGCCGTCACCGAAGTCGAAGTGGTACCTGACGATCGGCAACCAGCCCGGGGTACTGGCCGAGGCGTCCAGGATGGCCGACGTCGAGTGCGGGTCCATCGTGACGGTCATGCTCGCCGAGGGACCGCGTACCACCTCCGTGGCGCCGCGGTCGGCGTAGGTTGTCGGGCCGGCGCCTGTGTCGAGCACCGCCGGGTCATCCTCTGGGGTGCGACCGGCAAGGTCCACCGGTTGGAATCCCGGCGCGTTGGAGTTGGCTGAGTCCTCGTGGCCCTGCCCACCGCCCAGGTCATGTGCCGCCTGCCCGGAGGCAGCCTGGAACTGCGCCAGCGTCATTGCGTTTGTCGGGCTCTGCCAGGCGTAAGGTTGCCGGCTTGCCTGCGGTGTCGCAAACGAGTTGTAGTCGACCACGGTGTCGTCGACGGCCGTGTCGTACACGCCGATATTCACGCTCGGCGTGGAGGCCGCGCAGTCCGCCTGGGTGTTCTCCTGGACCCAGGTATTCTGCACGGACACGTGCGCCGAGGCGCCGGCTACCCGGATCCCTGTGCCGCAGCTGACGGTCACCGTGTTGTTCGTGATCGCGGTGCCGGTGGCGTCGTTGTTGTCGATGCCGACGCCCGCTGTCTCGCTGATGGTGTTGTTCGCGACGGTCTCGCCCGTGGCCCCCGGCTCGATGGCGATGCTGGTCAGCCCAGCGCGTGCGGGGATGGTGGAGTCGACGACCGTGTTGTTCGAGCCAGCCACGTCGATGCCCGGTCCGTTGCGGTTGACCCCTGCGTGCGCTCTGGTCAGCACAACGCCGCTGGTCGCGGCGTCCAAGGTGTAGGCGCAGGCGCTCGTGTCAGCCAGGGTGGTATCGGTTACACCGCGCAGGCGTATCCCGAGGATGGCAGAGGATGCCGGACAGCTCGTGGTGATTCCGATGAGCGAGATACGGGACGAATTGGCGAGATCGACCGCGAAGGTGTTGGCGCTCGGCGTCTCGGGCATGACGGAGAATCTGCGTACCACGATGTCGTGCTGGCCCTCGATCGTCAGCCCGCCGTTAGCGCCCGTGAGGAACACGAGGGACGGCGCGTCCAGCGTGATGGGTTGACTTGGCGTCCCGGATTTCGCGATCGTCACGTGCTCCGGGTAGTTGGCGGCCAGCACGGAAACCGTCTCACCTGGCGTCACGGCCCCGACCGCCGCCGAGATCGTGCAGTACGGCTGCGCCTGCGTGCCGGTGCCGGCGTCGGAACAGTTCGCGGCGGGCCTGTTGTCCACGTAGAGCGTGGTCGGCGCAGCGGCATGCGCTGAACCGGTGACGACGAACGTGGCTGCGAGTACGAGCGCGGCGGCTAGGTCTGCGAAACGGCGGGAGCGCACGTGGTTTCCGTTCCTTGGCGTAAGGTCAAACTCAAGCGCAGGCTACGCGGTCCAGCGGCAACCGTGTGCCCCGTCAACACCACCAGCAGCCGCGGCCGGGCGATCTGGTGGCCGGGCGCGCAGCGTCAGCGCCGCACATGGCCGACCTGGCCGGCGTCGTGCGGCGCATACCCGGCTCGGACTTCAGCAACGGCCGCGAGCAGCGGATGAACCGCGCGTACTTTAGGCTTGTCCAAACCGACATGCTGCTGTGGGCGGCAGTCGTCCGCAAGTACGACACCAGCCCCGAGGACTTCGACCCGCCCGGCGACCCGCCGGCCGTGCTCAGACCCGACCTTCCGCCACCGGCACGACCATCGAACACGCGACATGCTGCGGACTGCCCCATCACACTCCCGAAGGCCCGATCAGCAGATGAGTGCACAACCCGCGCCCCGCGCCGAACCTAGGCAGGCACGCGGAAAGGCGACGGCGGCTCCTCGTACTCGCCGAGCGTGTACCAGGTCGCGTGCACGGCAGCTTCGCGGTGCCAGGGCGTCCGATGCGTATGCGCTCATCCTTGGAAGCTTACGGCTGCGCATCGCCAGCACCCGGAAGCGGAAGAGTGTGACCGGCTGTTGGTCGCTAGGGTGGTCTCGTGCCGCGTGCCTTTGAACTGTCGAGCAGGCAAGATCGGTGGCCGGCATTGCGGGCCGCAGTGATTTGGTGTGGGGCGACGGCGGCGGTGGTCGTGGTCGGCTGGTCGGGCATGTACCTACTCTTTCGAATGCTCAACCATGCGGCCAACTCCGCGGTCGGCGCCCCGCCAGACTTCGGCGACCCGTTCACGGGTGGCGCCTCCTCCCTGTTCAGCGAGCGGCCCACCGTCTTCGAGTTGGCGGTGACGGTTGGCCCGCCGGTCATCTGGCTCGTTGCCGTCATCGCGGCAGCTTGCTTGCTGGCACGCAGCCGACGCGTATCGCGTCGGTCGATCTAGGCGTCGGCCGATGGGCATCAGGCTGCTGCGTTGGCGCCGCCGTCATCAGGGGTCACGATGGGAGCATGGCAGCCGCGAGCGCGCCTGAGGCTACCTACGAGTCGGTAGGGCCGAGGCAGTACCTCGATCGTTTCCTCGCCGAGTACGGTCTGGGCGAGGAGCAGGTGCGGGACAGAATCAAGGTCCGCGCTGACGGGCGTCGGTTCCCAGGCGGAGCAGCCGAAGAGACGTACCTGGTGCACGAGTGCCTGCTTCGCTCGCACGGCGAGTTTCCCTGCGCCGGCGACCGTGAGGCCCTCGCCTTCTGCCAGGGCATCGCCGAGGAGATGGTGCGTGCCTACCGCATTCCTCGCGCCGAGGCGGTGGCGCGTATCAACCAGCAATGGTCGGCGCCGGATGCCTCTGGCCGCCGTCCACGAGTGTGGATCGTCGGCTTGGACCTCGTCTATCACGAGACGGCCGGCTACTGGGCTGCTGACATCTACTTCGGTCACGACTCTTCTTGGTGGCTCCCGGGCATCCGCCCTCGGCCGCTTCCATCACCTTGACGGCTGGT
>JBPYFB010000084.1:0-5615 GCA_051986465.1 Rugosimonospora sp. | reverse complement strand
TACGCCGACTTCTAACCCGCAAGATCGCCGCAACTTCATTGAAGTTGCGGTGTTGGGCGGGTGCCAAGGCCGCAACTTCAATGAAAGTGCGGAACGGGCGGCTTGATCAGGGTGGTCAGCCGTACGTGTCGCGCGGACCGCGGCCGCGGACCCGGCGGGGACCGCGGGACCAGTTCGGCGCGGTCGGCCCATGGATGTGCAGCTTCGTCACGACGTTGTTGCCGACCTGCCCGGCGATGCGGGCCAGCAGCTTGCCGGCGAGCAGCCGGAGCTGGGTGGCCCAGGCCGTGGACTCCGCCTCGATCGTCAGCTCGCCGTTCTCCAGCTTGACCGGACGGCTGTGCTCGGCGATGTCCGTACCGACAACCTTCGCCCAGTCGCCAAAGACCGTCGCCTCGGCGGCCGGCCGCTGCCAGCCGCGCGCCTTGACCAACCTGGCGAGGATCGTCCCGAACGGCTGCGGGTCGCGCGGATCGGGTCCTGGGCCGGAGTAGCCGCGCAGCCGCCGGGGCTGGTCGGAGCCGCCGGCCGGCTTGGCGGGGCGCGCGGTGCGGCGCGCCTTCGCGGCATCGAGTACGGCCCGGGCCAGCTCCGGACCGTTCAACGCGGCATCCGGCGGCGGGTCAGGAGTCGGGTCCGACACGATGTACCTCTCCCTCGGCGACGTTGTACCGGACCCCGCCGAGCGACGCCGGCACGTCCTCCGGTACTGCGCAGGTCACCAGCAGCTGGCTCGCCTGCCCGACGAGCGCGGCGAGCCGCTCCCGGCGCCCCGCGTCCAGCTCCGCGAACACGTCGTCCAGCGCGAGTACCGGTTCGATGCCCTCCGCGCGCAGCAGCTCGTACCCGGCCAGGCGTAGGGCGAGCGCGAACGACCAGGATTCGCCGTGGCTCGCGTATCCGCGCGCGGGCAGGTCGCCAAGCGTCAGTACCAGGTCGTCGCGGTGCGGCCCGACCAGGGTGACGCCGCGCTCGATCTCGTTCGGGCGGGCCTGCACGAGCGCGTCGGCCAGCGCGGCCTGCAGCGCCGCCCGGTCCGGCGGCGCCTCGACGCCGCCGCGGTAGGCAAGCGCCGCCGCGCCGCGGCCGGCGGCGACCGCGTCGTAGGCCTTGGCCACGTGCGGGGACAGCGCCGCGCACAGCTCCAGGCGACCGGCGAGCAGCTCCGCGCCGTGCGCGGCGAGGTGCGTGTCCCAGACGTCCAATGTGGATAGATCCCGCTCGCCGGCGCCGGTCTTGCGGGCCAGATATGCGGTACGCAGCAAGGCGTTGCGCTGCTTGAGTACGCGCTCGTAATCCGCCCGTACCCCTGCGTACCTGGGCAGCCGCGACACCAGCAGGTCGTCGAGGTACCGGCGGCGCTCGGCTGGATCGCCCCGTACCAGCGACAGGTCCTCGGGCGCGAACAGCACCATGCGCAGCGCGCCAACCACCTCGCGGGCGCGCCGCGCCGGTGAACCGTTCAGCCGAGCCCGGTTGGCGCGGCCGGGCTCGATACCGAGCTCGACCAGCAACGACCGTCCATCGTGGACGATCTCGGCGCGTACCACGGCCGCGGTGGCGCCGGCCCGTACCAGCGGCGCGTCCAGCGCGACCCGGTGCGAGGAGAGTGTCGCCAGGTAGCCCAGCGCCTCCACAAGGTTGGTCTTGCCGACGCCGTTGGGCCCGACGAGCACGTTGCACCCTGGCTCGAACTCGACCGTGACCCGCTCGTACGAGCGGAAGTCGTGCAGGTCCAGCCGGTGTACATACACGCCGAACCTACTGCTCCTTCCGGACCGCGTGGCCGCCGAACTGGTTGCGCAGCGCCGCGACCGCCTTCATCGCCGGAGAGTCCTCCTGCCGGGAGGCGAACCGGGCGAACAGCGACGCGGCGATGACGTTCATGGGTACGGCGAGGCGGATCGCCTCGTCGACCGTCCAGCGCCCCTCGCCGGTGTCCTCGGCGTACCCGCGCAGGGCCTCCAGCTTCGGGTCCTCCGAAAGCGCCCGGTCGAGCAGGTCGAGCAGCCAGGAGCGGATGACGGTACCGGCACGCCAGGACTTGATCACGGCGGGGATGTCCGTGACGTACTCGCTCGCCTCGAGCAGCTCGTACCCCTCCGCGTACGCGTGCATCAGCCCGTACTCGATGCCGTTGTGCACCATCTTCGCGTAGTGCCCGGCGCCGACCGGTCCCGCGTGCGCGAACCCGAACTCACCCTCCGGCTTGAGCGTGTCAAAGATCGGCTGCACCTTGGCGACGTCCTCCTTGGACCCGCCGACCATCAGCCCGTACCCGTTCTCCAGGCCCCAGACGCCACCGGAGACGCCGACGTCGACGTACCCGATGCCGCGCTTACCCAGCCGCTGCGCGCGCGGCACGTCATCGGTGAACTGCGAGTTGCCGCCGTCGATGATCAGGTCGCCCGCCTCGAGGAGACCCGCGACCGCGTCGATGGTCTCCTCGGTGACCTCCGCCGGCACCATCACCCACACCGCGCGCGGCGCGGACAGGCGCGAGACCAGATCGTCGATGCTCGCTACGTCGGAGACCCCAGGGTTGCGGTCATAGCCGACAACCTCGTGGCCGGCGCGGCGCAGCCGCTCGCGCATGTTGCCGCCCATCCGACCGAGGCCGATCAGACCGAGCTGCATGTGTCCCCCTCGTTGTTCAGCTTCGTTCAGGCGCCGATGCGGATCGGCATGATGACGTACCGGTAGCCCGGGACGACCTCCCCATCCTCCCCCGCCGGGGCGAGCACCGCCGGCTTACGGGCGTCCGTCATCGACAGCGCGGCGGTCGGGCCGTCCAGCGCCGCCAGGCCGTCCAGCAGGTACCCGGGGTTGAACGCCACCTGCATCGGGTCACCCTCGTAGGCGCACTCCATCGCCTCGCTCGCCCGGGCATCCTCGGTGCCGCCGGCCTCCACGACAAGGCCGTCCTCGCTGAACGACAGCCGCACCGGGGTGGTCCGCTCGGCCACCAGCGCGACCCGGCGTACCACCTCGGTCAGGCCGGCGACCGGGATCCGCGCGCGGGCGTTGTGGTGGTCGGGCAGCAGGTTGCGGACCTTCGGGAAGTCGCCGTCCAGCAGGCGGCTGGTGGTGCGCCGGGCGCCGCCGACGAAACCGATCATGCCCTCGCCCATGCCGCCCCGGGCCAGCGCGACGACCACGTCACCGCCGAGGGGGCCGAGGGTCTTGGCGGTATCGGCGAGCGTCTTCGCCGGTACGAGCGCCTGAAGGCTGGCGTCGGAGCTGTCCGGGCGCCACTCCAGGTCCTTGATCGCCAGGCGGTAGCGGTCGGTGGCGAGCAGCGTCATCGAGTTGCCCTCCAGCTCGATGCGCACGCCGGTCAGCAGCGGCAGCGTGTCGTCCCGCCCGGCGGCGACAGCCACCTGGGCTACGGCGGAGGCGAACACGGCAGCGTCCACGGTGCCCGCGGTCGACGGCATCTCAGGCAGCGTCGGGTAATCCTCGACGGGCATCGTGGGCAGCGTGAAGCGGGCGCTGCCGCAGACGAGTTCGAGGTGCGTACCGACGGCGGCGATCTCCACCGGCTTCGCGGGCAGCGCCTTGGTGATCTCGGCGAGAAGCCGACCGGAGACCAGCGCGGCGCCGTCAGCGTCGGCCTGTACCTCGGTGCTCACCTGGCTGGACACTTCGTAGTCGAAGCCGGAGACCGTCAACAGGCTGTCCGATACGCGCAGCAGCACGCCCGCCAGCACCGGTACCGATGGCCGGCTGGGCAGGCTCTTGGCGGTCCATGCGACGGCGTCGGCGAGCGCGTCACGCTCCACTCGGAACTTCATTTGGCCCCTCCTGATTCGCCGCCGCCCGCGGCCACTCCCTTGTCTGCCTCACGTCCCGGTGACTAACGAACTGTATGGCGACGCGCCCAGTCGTGTGCACCGACCCCGTGACTTTGGCATCCCTGGCCGATCCGCACGGCATACACAGTTCGATGATTGTTTGTTGTCTCCTTTAAAAGATCTATCTAGTCGTCATCATCGCTGTTGTGGACTCTGTGGACAACACGCGTTTGTCCTGGTGGGGCCCGGTTGAAAGGCCGAGCGTGCCTGTGGAGAACCCGGCCTGTGGCGTCCCGCCGGTCCACAACCGGCCGGTCGGCGCGAAGTTATCCACGGTTGTCCACCGGTTGTCCACCGGATGTCCGCAGGTTTTGCCCCCAGCTGTGGACGGCGTTCACCCACAGCCCGTCCACCGGCTTCGGGTGTACTCCACATCCGGTCCACACGTTGTCCCCAAGCGCTATCCACACCCTGTGGATAAGGGTGTGCGGTCGGTAGATGTGCCAATTACTTTGACGTGGCCGTCGGCCGCTCGTCCGATGGGCTCAGCGGCTCAGTAGACGGCTAAGGCGTCTGCTTGATGCGGTTCGTCAGCTCGGCGATCTGGTTGTAGAGCGACCGCCGTTCGGCCATCTGCTGGCGGATCTTCCGGTCCGCGTGCATCACCGTCGTGTGGTCGCGCCCGCCGAAGTGCTGACCGATACGTGGTAAGGACAGGTCGGTCAGTTCACGGCAGAGGTACATGGCGACCTGCCGGGCGTTGACCAGTACCCGCGAGCGGGAGTGGCCGCGCAGGTCCTCCAGGCTCACCCCGAAGTAGTCGGCGGTGGACGCCATGATCTGGTCGGCGGTGATCTCCGGCCCCGACCCATCCGGGATGAAGTCGCGCAGCACCTCCTCGGCGAGCGCGAGCTGCACCGGCGAGCGGGTCAGGTTCGCGTACGCGGTGACCCGGATGAGCGCGCCCTCCAGCTCCCGGATCGAGTTGGCGATCCGGGACGCGATGAACTCCAGCACGTCCGGCGGCGCGAACAGCCGCTCCTGCGCCGCCTTCTTCTGCAGGATCGCGATGCGCGTCTCCAGATCCGGCGGCTGGATGTCGGCGAGCAGGCCCCACTCGAACCGGGTCCGTAGCCGGTCCTCCAGCGTTGCCAGCTGCTTCGGCGACCGGTCGGAGGTGATCACGATCTGCTTGTTGGCGTTGTGCAGGGTGTTGAAGGTGTGGAAGAACTCCTCCTGGGTCCGCTCCCGGTTCTCCAGGAACTGGATGTCGTCGATCAGCAGGATGTCCACGTCGCGGTAGCGGCGCTGGAACGCGCTCGTCTTGTCGTCCCGCAGCGAGTTGATGAAGTCGTTGGTGAACTCCTCGGTCGACACGTACCGGACCGCGCGCGCGTTACCGAGTGTCGTCGCGTAGTGCCCGATCGCGTGCAGCAGGTGCGTCTTGCCCAACCCCGAACTCCCGTAGATGAACAGGGGGTTGTACGCCTTCGCCGGCGACTCGGCCACCGCGACGCTCGCCGCGTGGGCGAAGCGGTTGGAGGAGCCGATGACGAACGTCTCGAACATGTACTTCGGGTTGAGCCGGCTGCCGCCGTCGGCCGCTGTCCGTGGCCGCTCCTCGCGGTGGGAGCCGATGTGACCGGCGGGCACGCCGTGTCGCGCGCCACCGTCGGTGAGGTGCCGGCCGGGACCGCTCTCCGATCCGCCGTCCGGGCTCGGGGTGCCGTCGTCCGGTTCGCGGCTGACCGGAACCTTCGGCTTGGGCACGGGGACCACCGCGACCGCCGTGGTCGGCGCGGTCAACGCGTTGGCCCGTCC
>JBPYFB010000083.1:0-50947 GCA_051986465.1 Rugosimonospora sp. | reverse complement strand
GTCCGGTGTGGCGTGGCGGGCGAGCATGTGCTGCGCGTCCCGCCAGAGCAGCCGGTCAACCACTCCAACCGGCTCCGCGTGATCTAAGCTGATCACCGTTCCTCCCCCCAGTCTTATGACCCCCGATGCAAGGTAGGCAGCCGTACCAGAGCCCCGGCGGACACGCTGTGCGACGTCGCCTGTACAGGTAACCGATGCCGTCCGCCCAGGGCGTAACGGCGCGAGGGATGGGTCAGCGTCGAGGCGTTGTTGAGGCGGACATGGAACCTCTCGACGCGTACAGCCAGGTGGTGACGACCGTGGCCGAGCGGCTGGGCCCTAGCGTCGGCGCGCTGTCGGTACGCACCTCGCGGGGTGGCGGGGCCGGCTCCGGCGTCGTCTTCACCGATGACGGCTTCCTGTTGACAAGCGCGCACGTGGTCGCCGGTACCGGGGGCGGCGTGGCGAGCTTCAGCGACGGCAACGAGTCGCGCTTCGACGTCGTCGGCGCGGACCCACTCGCCGACCTCGCGGTGCTGCGGGCCCGCTCGATCAGCGCGCCGCCGGCCACCCTCGGCGACGCGGACGGGCTGCGCATCGGGCAGCTCGTGGTGGCGATCGGCAACCCGATGGGGCTGGCCGGTTCGGTAACGGCCGGCGTGGTCAGCGCGCTGGGCCGATCGATCCCGGCCCGGGACGGGCGGCAGGTGCGCCTCATCGACGACGTGATCCAGACGGACGCGGCGCTGAATCCCGGCAACTCGGGCGGCGCTCTGGCCGACTCGCGCGGTCGGGTCGTCGGCATCAACACGGCGGTCGCCGGGTACGGGCTGGGCCTCGCGGTACCGATCAACTCGACGACCCGGCAGATCATCTCGGAGCTGCTCTCCACCGGGCGGGTACGCCGGGCCTGGCTCGGCGTGGCCGGCGCGCCGGTACCACTGCCTCCGCCGCTCGCCGCGCGGTTGGGCCAGAAGCAAGGGCTGCGCGTCGTGGAGGTGGTCCCGGGCAGCCCGGCCGGCCTGGCCGGCATCTACCTCGGCGACATCCTGCTCACCGCGGGCGGCAAGCCGGTGGAGAGCGTACAGGTGCTGCTCAGGCTCATGCTCGGCCCGGCCATCGGCGCCCGGCTGCCCATCACGCTGCTCCGCAAGGGCGCCCTGGTGGACGTGGTGGCGGTACCCGCGGAGCTGTCCACGACCCCCTGAAGGCCGCGTCGCTAGCTAGCGGCCACCCAGGTGGGCGAGGAGATCCTGGCGGGTCAGCACGCCGCGGGGCTTGCCGTCGACGAGGACGAGTACCGCGTCGGAGTGCTCCAGCAGCGCCACCGCCTCGCTGACCTGCTGGCCGCCGCCGATCACCGGTAGCGGTGGCGCGAGATGGCGCTCGATCATGTCGTGCAGGTGCGCCTCACCACGGAACAGCGCGTCCAGCAGGTCCTTCTCCGCGATCGAGCCGGCCACCTCGCCGGTCACCACGGGCGGTTCGGCCTTCAGTACGGGCAGCTGCGAGACGGCGTACTCGCGCATCACGTCGATCGCCTCGCGTACCGTCTCGGTCGGGTGGACGTGTACCAGCTCGGGCAGGTGCGCGCCCTTCTCCGCAAGTACATCGGCGACGGTCGCGCCGGGCGCCCCGGGTACCCCGAGGAAGCCGTACCGCGCCATCCAGTCGTCGTTGAAGATCTTCGACAGGTACCCGCGCCCGCCATCGGGCAGCAGTACCACCACCACGTCGTCGGGGCCGGCCAGCTGCGCCACTCGCAGCGCCGCCACGGCCGCCATCCCGCACGAGCCGCCGACCAGCAGGCCCTCCTCCCTGGCCAGCCGCCGGGTCATCTCGAAGGACTCTTTGTCGGAGACCTTGATGATCTCGTCACAGATCTCCGCGTCGTACGTCTTCGGCCAGAAGTCCTCGCCAACCCCCTCCACCAGGTATGGCCGGCCGCTGCCGCCGGAGTAGACCGAGCCCTCCGGATCCGCACCGATAATCTTGACCTGACCGCCGGACGCCTCGCGCAGGTACTGGCCCACACCCGAGATGGTGCCGCCGGTACCGACGCCCGCGACGAAGTGCGTGATCCGTCCCGAGGTCTGCTCCCACAACTCGGGTCCGGTGGACTCGTAGTGCGAGCGCGGGTTGTTGGGGTTGGCGTACTGGTCGGGCTTCCACGCACCGGGGATCTCCCGGGCCAGCCGGTCGGAGACGCTGTAGTACGAGCGGGGGTCGGCCGGAGCCACCGCGGTCGGGCAGACCACCACCTCCGCCCCGTACGCGCGCAGCACGTTCTGCTTGTCCTCGGACACCTTGTCGGGGCAGACGAACACGCAGCGGTACCCGCGGGTCTGCGCGACCAGGGCCAGCCCGACACCGGTGTTGCCCGAGGTCGGCTCGACGATCGTGCCGCCCGCTCCGAGCAGCCCCGCCTTCTCGGCCTCCTCCACCATGCGCAGCGCGATGCGGTCCTTCACGCTGCCACCGGGGTTGAAGTACTCGACCTTCGCGAGGACGAGCGTCTCGATCCCCTCGGTGACGTTCCGCAACCGTACCAACGGGGTGTTGCCGACCAATTCGACGACGTTGTCGTAGTAGCGCACGAGGTCAGGATAGGTCAGCTGAGGTTAGGGGCGCGCAACGGCTGCCGGCGGCGCTCCCACACCAGGTAGCGCTCGGTCTCCGACAGCAGCGCGCCGGCCAGCCAGACCGCGACGAACGCGTCGTCGGCGAGGCCGAAGAAGCTGAAGACCACCTCGGGGATCAGGTCGATGGGCGAGACGATGTACAGGCCGGCGAGGATCATCGCCAGCACGCGACCCTTGCCGTCGTACCGGCCGGTGACGGTCGCGCCGAGCAGCCGGGGCAGGGCGGCCAGGCGCATCCCGAGTGGCGGCCCGCCCCGGGCTCCCCGCACGATCGTCCACAGCGCCGTAAGTGCTGCCTTGCGCCCGAGTTTCGGCATGCGTCCATGGTGCCTCGCCAAGGCAAGATCTACCCATGGACATCGAAGAGGCACGAGAAGTAATCCGTACCCAGCACCACGCGGTACTCGCCACGTACCGCTCGGACGGCACGCCGCAGCTCAGCCCGGTGACGGCCAACGTGGACGGGGACGGGTACGTGATCATCAGCAGCCGGCAGACCGCGTACAAGGTACGCAACCTGCGCCGGGACCCGCGGGCGTACCTGTGCGTGTTTCCGGACACCTTCTACGGCGGCCAATGGGTACAGGTCGACGGTCGGGTTACCGTCATCGACCTCCCGGACGCGATGGAACCGCTGGTCGACTACTACCGGCGTACCGGCGGCGAGCATCCCGACTGGGATGACTACCGGGCCGCGATGATCCGCGACAAACGGGTACTACTACGAGTGGCGATCGAGCGAGCCGGGCCCGATCGGGCGGGTTGAGCGTCGGCGGCGGGTGGAATCGCGAGCTACGCTCGAAGGTCCTTACAGGCGTGTAATGCCGGTCCTCGCGGGCCGGCATTACCCAACGGAGGCAGCCGGGGGGTGGGGCGTGAGCACCATCGGCGTGCGGGTCACGAGGCAGTTAGCGCTCGGGGGCGCCGGTGTGGGTGTCGTCGGCGGGCTGTTCGCCGGGGTCCTGTTGGGCCAGGCGAGGTTGGCGCGGCACACGATTCCGCGTGCCGAGGCGCCGCCGCCCCGATCCGATGGCACCTACGGCGCCGAGTACCCGGGCACGCCCGTCAGGATGGCGGTACTGGGTGACTCGACCGCGGCCGGGCTGGGTGTCGACCGCCCGCGCGACACCCCGGCGGCGCTGCTGGCCCGGGGCATGGCCGAGCGGCTGCACCGGCCGGTACTGGTGCGCAACTTCGCGGTCGCCGGTGCCGACTCGGCCGGCCTGGTGCCCCAGTACGAGCTGGCCACCGGGTGGCGGCCGGAGGTCGCGGTGATCCTGATCGGCGCGAACGACGTTACCCACCGGGTACCGGTACCGGTCGCGATCGGTCACCTCGCCGAGGCGGTACGGCAACTGCGCGCCATCGACTGCGAGGTGGTCGTCGGCACCTGCCCGGACCTCGGCACGATCCGGCCGATCCAGCCGCCGCTGCGCTGGCTGGCCCGGCACTGGAGCCGCCAGCTCGCCGCCGCCCAGACGTACGCGGTCGTGGCGGCCGGGGGCGCCGCCGTCTCCCTGGTCGACCTCGTGGCTCCCACCTTCTACGCCTCGCCGAGCCTCATGTTCAGCGCCGACCGGTTCCACCCCTCCGCGGACGGGTACGCGGCGGCGTCCGCGGCCATCCTGCCCACGCTGGTGGCGGCGGCCGGGGCGCCCGGCGAGCAGCCCGCCATCCTCGTCGGGGACGAAGGGGTACGGTCGTTGGCGCGGGCGGCGGTGGCGGCCGCGTACCAGGCCGGCACCGAGGTCACCGGGGCCAAGGTCGCCCCCGGTCGCTTTGGTCAGCTGCGGCACCGGGTACGGCAACTGACGGAGCGGCGACAGGATCCGACGGAACTGTCCACAGTGGAGTGACTTGATGGCTCTGGCGAGGCGGGTCGGCAAGGCGGCGGCGATCGCGTTCATCGCGGGTACGGCCGGCGGCGCCGCGCTGATCGCCGGGGAGGCCATTGCCGCGCGTACGCGCCGGTACATGCGACCCGACATCCGCCTCGCCATGCGTACGTCCATCGGGGAGCCGGGCTCGGCGCGGCTGCGCCTGGTACTGCTGGGCGACTCCTCCGCCCTCGGTGTCGGCGTCGATCGGGTCGCCGATACCGTGGGCGGGCGCCTCGCGGAGCTGCTCGCCGAGGGCGGGCGCCGGGTCGAGCTGTCCAGCGTCGCCGTACACGGATCGCGCAGCGCCGATCTCGCCACCCAGGTAGCCCGCGCGCTGCTCGGCCGGGCGCCAGACGTGGCGGTGATCCTCATCGGCGCGAACGACGTGGCGAACCTGCGACTGCCCGGCCGCGCCGCGCACCACCTCGCCGACGCGGTGCGCCGGCTGCGCGACGCCGGCGTCGAGGTGGTGGTCGGCACCTGCCCGGATCTGGGCGCGGCGCGGGCCATCGCACCGCCGCTGCGCCAGCTCATCGCCGCGTACGGGCGGCGGGTCGCCGCCGCCCATGCCGAGGCCGTGGCGCAGGCCGGCGGGGTACCGGTGGACCTGGCCGAGCGCACCGGGGCGGTGTTCCGGGCGGACGTCGGTACCCTCTGCGAAGACGGCTACCACCCCTCCGCCGACGGGTACCGTGTCTGGGCGCACGCCCTGTTCCCGGCGGTCGCGGACGCGGCCGGAGTGCCGCGTCCCACATAGCTACGGCGCCGTTCCACGTAGCTACCGGCTGGTACCCGGCGATAGCCTGAGGCATGCCGTCCGAAGACCCCCGCGACGCCGTCATCGTCGCGACCGCCCGGTCCCCGATCGGCCGCGCGGTCAAAGGCTCCCTGGCCGACCTGCGCCCCGACGACCTCGCCGCCACCATCGTGCGAGCCGTACTGGACCAGGTCCCGCAGCTCGACCCGCGCGACATCGACGACCTGTACCTGGGCTGCGGGCTGCCCGGCGGCGAACAGGGCTTCAACCTCGCGCGGGTGGTAGCCGTGCTGCTCGGGTACGACTTCCTGCCCGGCGCCACGACCACCCGGTACTGCTCCTCGTCCCTGCAGACGACGCGGATGGCCTTCCACGCGATCAAGGCGGGCGAGGGCGACGTGTTCGTCTCGGCGGGCGTGGAGACCGTCTCGCGCTACAGCCGGGGCAACTCCGACGGGCTGCCGCCGGAGGCGCGGGCGCTGGTCGGCGGCGGCTGGGAGAACGCGGTCTTCGACGGGGCGCGGGCCCGCTCCAAGGAGCGCGGCCAGGCCGGCGCACCCGTGTGGCACGACCCGCGCGAGGACGGCGAACTGCCCGACGTGTACCTCGCGATGGGCCAGACCGCCGAGAACCTGGCGCAGGTGTACGGCGTGAGCCGCGAGGAGATGGACGAGTTCGGGGTACGCAGCCAGAACCTTGCGGAGAAGGCGATCGCGGACGGGTTCTGGGCGCGCGAGATCACGCCGGTCACCACCCCCGCAGGTACCGTCGTCGCCGCCGACGACGGGCCCCGCCCGGGCGTCACCATCGAGGGCGTCGCCGCGCTCAAGCCGGTCTTCCGGCCCGATGGCCGGATCACCGCGGGCAACTGCTGCCCGCTCAACGACGGCGCCGCGGCGGTGGTCATCATGAGCGCGGCCAAGGCCCGGGAGCTGGGCATCACGCCACTGGCCCGGATCATCTCCACGGGCGTCACGGCGCTCTCCCCCGAGATCATGGGGCTCGGCCCGGTCGAGGCGTCGCGCCAGGCGCTGCGCCGAGCCGGCATGACCATCGACGACGTGGACCTGGTCGAGATCAACGAGGCGTTCGCCGCGCAGGTGATCCCGTCGTACCGGGACCTGTCGATCCCGATCGAGAAGCTGAACGTGATGGGCGGCGCGATCGCGGTCGGGCACCCGTTCGGCATGACCGGCGCGCGCATCACGGGCACCCTGCTCAACGCGCTGCACTGGCACGACAAGACGATCGGCCTAGAGACGATGTGCGTCGGCGGCGGCCAGGGCATGGCCATGCTCGTCGAACGCCTCTCCTGACCGGCGGGTCAGCCGCCGGGGAACAGGGCGGCGCGTACCTGCGACACCGCGCTGGCGGCCGCCGCCAGCTCGGTTGGGCCGGGGTCCGCCGTAACAAAATCCCGTACCAGCACGCGCCACTGGTCGGGGATGGCCAGATCGCTCGCCAGTCGCGGTACCGGCCGGAGCGCCCGGCCGCTCGCCCGGGCCTCCAGGTCGGCCAGCTCCTGCGCGAAGGCATGCGCCACCTCGGCGCGGGTATCGCCGAGCGCGCTGCGCGCCGCCCAGCGCAGCGAGGTCCAGTGCGCGACCTGATCGACGAGCCGGTCCACTGCCCGGGCCAGCTCCTCCGGCGTCACCGTCGCAGGTAGCCCAACAGCCGCAGAAGCTGCCAGTACAGGTAGATCAGGCCGACCAGCAGGCCGAACGCGCAGTACCACGCGTACCGCTCCGGCATGCCGTACCGGATGCCCCGCTCCACCAGATCGAAGTCGAGGATGAAGGTGAGCGCCCCGATCACGATTGCGGCCAGGCTGAAGATGATGGCCAGGGCACCCGCGTGCTGGGTCGGGCCGTAGTACTCGTAGCCGAGGTTGTGGCCGAACATCGACAGGATCCAGTTGATCAGGCTGAGCGCCACGATGCCGAAGAGCGCGCCGATCACGAACCGGGTGAACTTGGGCGTCGCCCGCAGTACCCGCGTCTTGTACAGCACGGCCATCCCGCCGAAGACGCCGAAGGTGCCCACCACCGCCTGGATCACGATGCCCGGGTAGACCCGCTCGAACTCCCGGCTCACCACGCCGAGCAGCACGCCCTGGAGCACCGCGTACAGGCTGATCACGACCGGGTTGGTCACCCGGGCAAAGGAGATCACCAGGCAGAGCACGAGGCCGGCGATGGCCGAGCCGACCATGGCCACACCGAGCAGGGCGCCCTCGCGCAGGGTGATCCAGGAAACGGCACCGGCCGCCCCGGTCAGCAGCAGCAGCAGGACGGTACGGGTGACGACGTCGTCAATGCTCATCGCGCGAGCCACCCGCGGGCTCGCCTGGCCAACCTGCGGGTACGGCTGGCTCGCCACGCCATAACCCGCGCTGCGCTCCGCCTGGGCCACGTCACCAAGCCGGTTCAGTACCGGATTCGAACTACGCACGGGTCGATGTTACCGCCATCGGTCAATTCCATGATCAAGCATCCTTGTCATACCGCGGAACTACCGTGCCGCTCATGCCCACCGGTGCTGGCGGCCGTGCTGGAGGTCCAGCGGGGCTGGGACGCCGCCAAGCGGCGGACGTGGAAGCTGTACGTGGCCCAACTCGAGGCCGAGTTGAACATCTCAGCGGTACTTCTGGTGTACTGCCCCAATCCGAGGATCGCCGCCCGGTACCGGACCATGGGCGAGTTCGAGGGGCCGAGCCTGTCGCTGCGGCCGCTCATCTTCACGCCCCACGATGTTCCGCTCGTCATCGACGTGGAGTTGGCCCGGTCCAACCCGACACTGGCGGTGTTCTCCGCGATCTGCCACGGCTCCGACGAAGATGTCGACGCGGCGTTCCCGGCGCTGGCCAAGGCGCTGGAGACGGTCGGCCCGAAAAGGGCGATCTTGTACTATGACATTGTGCTGGCCGGGTTGCCCCGGGCTCCCCGGACCCGTTGGGAGGCTTTCGTGACCACCACCACCCGCTACGAGTACCGCAGCGAACTTTTCCGCAAGCTCGATGCCCAGGCTCGAACCGCACAAGAGGGCGAGGCGGTGCTGACCGTGCTCGACGCGCGGGGAATCAAGGTGCCCGACGCGGTCCGCGAGCAGATCCTCGCCTGCACCGACCTGGATCTGCTCGACACCTGGCTGCGCCGAGCCGTCACCGTGAGCACCGCCGAGGACGTCGTACGCGCATAGCGCACGGCGTCGAATGCCCTTCCGTGCCCGGGGCGGGACTCGAACCCGCACGCCTCTCGGCCGCCGCTTTTAAGGCAGCTGTGTCTGCCGTTTCCACCACCCGGGCGCTGCACGCCGTTAAGCACCGTAACCGCTCAACACGGCCCCCCGCACCGGCCTTCCGGGCAGGCCGCCGCAGCTCAGCGCACACATGTCGGCGCCGTACGAACGGTCAGGGTCGGCTCGGCACCGAGGGCGTGACCTCGGTGAAGCTTTCCCGCGGCTCGTGCAGCTCGCCGAGCGAGACCACCTCGCGTTTGAGGAACAGCGCCAGCGTCCAGTCGATGGTGACGCGCACCTTGCGGTTGACGCTGGGTATGCGGCTGAGATGGTACGTGCGGTGCATGAACCAGGCCGGCCAGCCCTTGATCTTGATGCCGTAGACCTGGGCGACGCCCTTGTGTAAACCGAGGCTCGCCACCGAGCCGACGTACTTGTGCCGGTACTCCTTCGGCTTGCCGCCGCGCAGTACCGTCGCGATGTTGTCCGCCAGTACCTTCGCCTGCCGTACCGCGTGCTGCGCGCTCGGCCCGGTCAGCGCCCCCGGCTCCTTCGTCAGGTCGGGTATGGCTGCGCAGTCGCCCGCGCTCCAGGCACCCGGTACCGGCTGCCCGTCCGGCCCCACCACCTGAAGCGTGGCCAGGCAGGTCAGCCGCCCCTTCGGGTCGCGAGGCAGGTCGGTCTGCTCCAGCATCGGATGCGGCTTGACCCCGGCCGTCCACACGATCGTGTCGGCATCGAACGCGTCCCCGTCCGACAACCGCACATGACCGTCCACACAGGACTCCAGCCGGGTGCCGAGCCGGATGTCGAGCTTGCGCTTGAGTAGCTGCTGCACCGTGTACGAACCCATGTCCGGGTCGACCTCCGGCAGGATGCGCTGGGTCGCCTCCACGAGTACCCAGTGCATCTCCTCGGGGCTCAACTCGGAGTAGTACTCGAGCGCGTCGCGCGCCATGTCCTCCATCTCGGCCAGCGCCTCGATACCCGCATACCCGCCGCCGATGAACACGAACGTGAGCGCCCGTTTCCTGGTGTCCGGGTCGCTCGTGGTCGCCGCCACGTCGAGCCGGTCGAGCACCTTGTTGCGCAGGTAGATCGCCTCACCGATGCCCTTGAAGCCGATCGCGTTCTCGCGCAGCCCCGGGATCGGCAGGGTGCGCGAGACGCTACCCGGCGCCATCACGATCTCGTCGTACCGCACCTCGCGGGCCGGACCCACGATCGGCAGCACGGTGGCGATCCGCCGCTCGTGCTCGACACGGGTCACCTCGCCCGCCAGGATCGTGCACCGACGCAACTCGCGCCGCAGCGGCACGACCGAGTGGCGCGGCGAGATGTTGCCGGCCGCCGCCTCGGGCAGGAAGGGCTGATAGGTCATGTGCGGGTGCGGGTCCACCACCATGACCTCGGCCTCACGCCAGCGGAGCTTCTTGGACAGGCGTAGGGCCGTGTAGAGGCCTACGTGACCGGCGCCGACTACGAGAATGCGATGACGATCCACATACCAATCATGCGCTACCCGTTGGGGCGGCGGCGCCCGAGGGAAGCGAGGTACGTGATGAGCCCGACCAGCGTGCCGAGGCCAGCGAGCGAGGCAATCAGGTACCCGCCGGTGCCCACCACCCCGGTCACCACGACGACGATCAGCCCGAGCCCGGCGGTGAGCGCGAGCACGAGCCCGGCGCGCAGCAGCCACCGCCCCAGTACGCCGGCCGCGACGATCGCGTCGTACGGCAGCACGGCGGCGAGCGCGGCGAGCGTGTGCACCAGGTACAGCGCCGCGGTCACGACCATCAGCCGCAGGTACGTCACGGGCTGCTCGTACGCGGTCGTCGCCAGCAGCCAGCCCAGGCCACCGGCGAGGATCATGATCGTGGGCAGTATGCCGCGCGGGAACAGCGCCGGCAGCAGCGGGAGCACGGCGACGACCAGCAGCCCCTTCCCCAGCACAAAGTCGGTGGGCCAGCCGGCGCCGAGGGCGACGAAGCCGGCGAGGTAGACACCGCCCCGCACCAGCAGCGGTCCGGGAGTCGCGCGCCGGGCCATCTTGCCCAGCCGGTCCGCCCGCGCACGCAGCTCGGTCCGCATATCGGCGATATCCCGCCCAATGTCGCCAAGTGTCACCGGACGACCGCCTTCGGTCCGGACGCCATTCTCGCGATCTGTCGCAGTACCAGGTCCAGGCTGCCCGCGCCGGCCCAGGCGACGACCGGTACGCCGTGCTGGCGCAGTTGTTCGATCGTGTTGTCGCGCTCCAGCTTCCACAGCCGGCTCGGCAGGTCGCCCCAGTCGGGCCGGAGCGGGAGCGTCAGCTCTGGCGGGAGCGTATCGACCGCGACCACGAACCGGCCGCCCCGTGCGAAGCGCGCGATCATCGCGGCCGAACGCGTATCCAGCAGCGGGGTGAGCACCACCACGAGCGCGTTGGAGGAGATGAGGTGCGGGCCGAAGGCGTTGGGCGGCGGCTCGAACCCGCCCATGCTGGTGTCGACGTCCAGCAGCCACTCCAGCACCGTCAGGTACTGCCGGCGGCCGCTGGCCGCGCGCAGCCGCCGGGCGCGGGTGGCGTACTCGACCAGCGCCACCCGGTCGCCGCGGTGCAGGTAGTGCTCGGCGATGCCGGCGGCCGCCCGTACCGTCGTGTCCAGTACCGAGCGGGTGCCGTACACGCCGCCGGACTGGCCGGCCTCGTGCAGCACGTCGAGCATCAGCACCACCTCGGCGTCGCGGTCGGAGAGCGTGGCGGCGACGTAGAGTTCCCCGGTACGCAGTGACACCCGCCAGTCGATGCGGCGCAGCCGGTCCCCGGGTGCGAACATGCGCACCCCGGCCAGCTCGCCACCCTCGCCCGGACGTCGCGACCGGTGCGCGCCGACCAGCCCGGCCGCGCGCGGCATCGCGTCGTCGGCCTCGAACTCCTCGGTCGTCGGGTACACCCGCAGCCGCTTCGTGGGCGAGTAGGCCGGCAGGCTCATGAGCAGGCCGTCCGCTGCCACCGCGTGGGCCACAGCCGGGCCGAGGGCGGGGCGGCCCCAGCGCAGCGCGCGGCCGTGCAACACGATGTCCGAGACGGATCCGGCGGGTACGGCCGCCACGTACGGCCGGTCGAGGTGGCGCAGGCGCAGGTACGGCGAGGCGCCGGTACGCAGTACCACCAGGTCGATCGGTACCGGGTCGGGGTTGCCGACGCTCAGCGTGGCGTCCACCTCGTCACCCTCGGCGAGCAGGTCGTCGGTGCCCCGCACGCTCACCACCGGCAGCTCGTACGGGCGCCGCCACAGCCCCAGGGCGGCCCCGATTGCGAACGGCGCGGCGAGGACCACCAGGTCGACGCGGCCGAGCAGCACGCCGGCGAGCAGCAGCACGGCGACCACGAGCACGGTCCGGCCGAAGGCACGAGTGGCCGACCAGTGCTCCGACTGGGCGACCCGGGCAGCCCGACGGGAGCGTAACGGTGGGTCCCGCGGTATGGCGGGCCGGACGCTGGTCATCGGGTCGGCGCGCCCGCCGCGTAGCTGGGCAGCGCGCCGCTGGCCGGCGCCGGTACGGTGGCCAGCACCTCGGTCACGATCGAGGAGGGCTGTACCTGCCGCAGCCAGACCTCGGGGCGCAGCGAGATGCGGTGGGCCAGCGCGGGTACGGCCACGTCCTTGACGTCCTCGGGGATCACGAAGTCGCGCCCGGCCAGCGCCGCGCGGGCGCGGGAGAGCAGCAGCAGCGCGAGCGAACCGCGCGGCGACGCGCCGACGAGTACCTGCGCGTGTTCGCGCGTGGCGGCGGTCAGCTCCACGATGTACCGGCCGATCGAGTCCTCGACCACCACGTCTTCCAGCGCGGCCTGCATGCCGAGCAGCGTGCGCGCGTCCACGACCGGCTCCAGTACCGACTCCTCCTGCCGGCGCGCCATCCGGCGGCGCAGCACGTCCCACTCCTCCTCGCGGTTCGGGTACCCGAAGGAGACGCGCAGCATGAACCGGTCGAGTTGCGCCTCGGGCAGCGGGTAGGTGCCCTCGTACTCGATCGGGTTTGCGGTGGCCAGCACGTGGAACGGCGCCCGCAGCTCGTACGTGGTGCCCTCCACGGATACCTGCTTCTCCTGCATCGCCTCCAGCAGCGCCGCCTGCGTCTTGGGCGGGGTGCGGTTGATCTCGTCGGCGAGCAGCAGGTTGGTGAAGACCGGACCGGGGCGGAACGTGAAGTCGTGGGTGCGCTGGTCGTACAGGAATGAGCCGGTCACGTCGGCGGGCAGCAGGTCGGGAGTGAACTGCAGTCGGCGGAACTCGATGCCGAGCGCCTGGGCGAAGCTGCGCGCGGTCAGCGTCTTGCCGAGGCCGGGCAGATCCTCCAGCAGCACGTGCCCACCGGCGAGGATCCCGGCGAGTACCAGTTCCAGCGCGTTCCGCTTGCCGACGACGGCCGTACCGACGGTGTCGAGCACCGCGTGCCCAAGCCGCCCCACCTCGTATAGCGGCACAGATTCGGTCATGTCACAAGTCCTCCACGGTCTTCACCAGCGCGGCGAGCTCGCGTGGTGACGGGTTCTTGGCTACGGGCTGGCTGACGAATGTCCACAGTGGATCGCCGAGCAGCGCGCGCGCCCGGATCGGGTCGGCGGAGACGCTGACGCCGTGGCGCAGCCGCAGCCGCTCCTCGATGATCTGCACCAGGTGCGGCTGGACGGTGCGGGCGAACTGCCGGGGGTCGCGCCGCGTGTGCAGCCAGGACAGCCTGGTGTGCCAGCGGGTGGTGGCCAGCTCCAGGCCGTCCCGCTCGCCCCAGCCACCGTCGCCGTCGCCGTCCGGCGCCGCGGTGGGCGCTCGGCGCAGCGTGCCGGGCACCGGGGCGGTCTGCAGGTCGCGCATCACCCGCCGCACCAGGATCAGCGTGAGCAGCAGGCAGAAGATCAGCAGGTACGGCACGTCGAGGCCGAACAGGCGCAGCAGCAGGTACACCAGGAGCGCCGCGCCGGCCGCGAGCAGGGTCATCTTGAGTAACCACCGGCTCGGCCGCTCGCGGTGCGAGGTCGGCTTCGGCGGCTCCTCCTCTTCGTACGTGAGCAGGTCGTCCAGTGTCGTCATGGCACGTGCTCCAACGGGCCGGAGCGGGAGGTGGTCAACTCGGCGCGCAGTTGCCGCAGGGCAGCCCGGGCCTGGTCGCGCATTGCCGAGTCCACTGTGTGCGTCGCGTACCGGGCCAGCCGGTACACGTCGGCCAGCCGGTACAGCACCGGCGAGCTGACCTGGTGCGCGCCGAGCAGCCGGACGACCAGGTCGGTCGGGCTGTCGCCGGGTTCCCGAGGGGTACCGGCGGCGGCCGCGGCCTGCTCCAGCCGCACCCAGCACGCGATGACGGCGCGGCGCGGGTCGCGGTCGTCGTCCAGATCGGACAGGCCGGC
This sequence comes from Rugosimonospora sp., assembly GCA_051986465.1. GTDB lineage: Bacteria > Actinomycetota > Actinomycetes > Mycobacteriales > Micromonosporaceae > DATEJJ01. Next base: position 37,054 of record JBPYFB010000083.1, on the reverse strand, counting down.
GTCGACCGCGGCGAGCACCTCCTCACGCCGGGTGAGCGTCCGCTCCTGCTCCGGCTGGGTCGTGAGCTGGCCCTTGCGGGCGCGCAGTGAGTTCCGCAGCAGCAGGAAGACCAGGACCGCGACGGCGATCGCGACGACGACGCCGCACACCACCTCGAGCACGCCGTTGAGCCAGCCCAGGTCGATCGGCTTCTGGTTGCGCGTGGCGTCGGGCGCGCCGATGGCGACGAACGGCTTCTCGCGGTAGCTGCCGCTCGGTGACGGTGACGGGGGAGCGAGCGCCGGCGTGTGGAACGGCACGCGCCGCACGCGCAGCGACGACAGGGCGGCCGCGACGGCCGCGACGCCGAGCAGCGCGCCGACGGCTACCAGCGGCCAGAGGCGGCGCAGCGGGTTCACGGTCAGTCCCCGATAACGAGTCAGTCCAGGTCGGCCAGGCTCTTCGCCCGGCCCAGTACATCGTCCAGCATTGCCGGTGTCAGTTTGCCGGTAAAGGTGTTCTGCTGGCTGACGTGGTAGGACCCGAGCAGAGCCGGTGCAGTTGACGTGGACGGTACCAGCGCGCCATGCCCGAAGGTGGGGCGCGGTACCGGCGGCTGCTGTCCGTACACGGAAAGCAACGCCGGCCACCACGCGGCCCAGGCGAACGCACCCAGCGCAACCACGACGCGCACGCTCGGTTTGATCAGCTCCACCTCGCGGCGCAACCACGGCGCGCAGGTGTCCCGCTCGGCCGGCGTCGGCTTGTTCGCGGGCGGCGCGCAGCGCACCGCCGCGAAGATCCGGGTGTGCCGCAGTTCGAGGCCGTCGTCGCGGGCGACGCTGGTGGGCTGGTTGGCGAGGCCAGCGCGGTACAGCGCGGCGAACAGCACGTCGCCGGAGCGGTCGCCGGTGAAGATCCGGCCGGTACGGTTCCCGCCGTGCGCCGCGGGTGCCAACCCGAGTACCGCGATGGCCGCGTCCGCCGGCCCGAACCCGGGTACCGGCCGCGCCCAGTACTCCTGGTCGCGGAAGGCGGCCCGCCTGGTCTCCGCCACCTCCTCCCGCCACGCGACCAGCCGCGGGCAGGCGCGGCACTGGCTGATCATGGCGGTGAGTCCGCCGAGGTCGCCCGCCTCCCGAGCCTGGGCCGCGACCTCCGCCGCGCTCGCCGCGGGGCGTCTCATCCGCGCCCGCCCACTACCTGTTGTCCGCCAGGCAGAGGACGAAGCCGTTGCGGCCGCCGATCGCCTGGCCCCACAGCGCGCTCGTCGCGCCCGCGCCGCGGTAGCGCCCGCACATCGTCGGGTCCGCGATGAACTGCGCCTTGGTCCTGTTGTCGATCTTGCCGACCACCTTGTACCTGGCGTCCGGGTTCGCACACGAGACGATCCTCGCATCGCTGGCGTCCTGCGCGGCCGTTGACGTGATCGCATCACCCGTGAGGCAGTCGCCCACCTTGGCGTTGATCGGGTAGTTGCGCGACGCGACATACAGGACGACGGGGATGACGCCCAGCGCGACCACCGAACCAACCCAGACGGCGAGCCGCACCGGGCGGATGGGCCGCCGGGAAGCTGGCGGCTGCGGCTCCTGCTCCAGTGCCGGCGCCGGCGCCGGCTCTTGCGGCGTGGCCCGGCCCCGCGCGGGCGCCGCGTCCGGCGGGCTCGGGCCGACCGGAGTGCTCACGGACGGGACCCTAGCGGCCGTCGTCTCGCCGGCGCCACCCCCGATAGCCCGTGTCTACTACCGTGTTGCCGTGCACGATCTGCTGGCCCGGCTCGCCGCCGACCCCGGCCTGTACCGCGGGCGCGGCGACGGGCCCGAGACCGGTCCGTTCGTCGCCCGCATCGATGTGTCCACAGTGGTGCGAGGGCGGGCAGTGACGCTGGACTACGAGGCGGTCAACGACCGCAACGGCCTCCAGCATGTCGAGCACACGGTCCTGGTCACCGGCGAGGGCGGCCGGCTGGAGCTGCACGTCGCGTGCCTGGAACTGCCCGGCGTGGTGCGCTTCGTGGAGACCGGGCCGGGCGAGTTCACCGCGTACGACGGCCCCACGCCCGCGCGCATCGTCGTCGGTACCCCCGCGCCGGGGACGCTGACCTACGGCTGGTGGTGGGCGCGCGACGAGGCGCAGCCGCGCGAGCAGTCCCGGGCCGAGGTGCGCCGTACCGGCTAGCCGCCGGATACCGTACTGGCATGCTGTTGATGGACGTGCGCCCGCTGCGCGAGTCCCCGGCCTTCCGCCGCCTGTGGCTCGGCTCCGGCATCTCCGCTATCGGCAGCCAGATGACCACGTTCGCGGTCGCCCTGCAGGTGTTCACGATGACCCACTCGCCGGTGGCGGTGGGCGCGGTCGGGCTGTGCGCCGCCGTACCGTCGATCGTGCTCGGCCTGGTCGGCGGTTCGATCGCGGACGCGGTCGAGCGGCGCGCGCTGGTGCTCGGTACCAGCACCGGGCTCGCCGCCGTCTCGGCCGGGCTGGCGGTACAGGCTTTTCTCGGGGTACGCCAGCTCTGGCTGCTGTACCTGCTCGTCGCGGTGGCGGGCGTACTGAACTCGGTCGACCTCCCGGCCCGGCGCACGTTCATGCCGCTCGTACTGCCCGCCGAGCAGATTCCCGCCGGTTCCGCGTTGAACATGCTCACCTTCCACGGCAGTTGGGTGGTGGGTCCGGTACTCGCCGGCGTGGTCACCGGCGTGTGGGGACTGCGCGCCTGCTACCTGATCGACGCATTGAGCTTCGGCGCCGCGCTGTACAGCGTGTTCCGGCTGCCGCCGATGCCGCCCGAGGCGGGCACCGACCGGCCCGGCGCGCGTTCGGTCCTCGACGGCCTGCGGTTCATCGGCCGCAGCCGGGTCCTGGTCGGCGCGTTCCTCACCGACATGAACGCCACCGTGTTCGGCATGCCGTTTGCGCTGTTCCCAGCGATCAACGCGGAGCGCTTCGGCGGTTCCCCGCGCACGCTGGGCCTGCTCACGTCCGCGGTCGCGGTCGGCGGCATCCTGGGCTCGGCACTGTCCGGCCCGCTGAACCGGATCCGCCGGCACGGCCGCACCATGCTCATCTGCAGCGCGGTATGGGGTGCCGGGCTGGCCGGGTTCGGCCTGGCGCGCACGCTCTGGCTCGCCCTGGCGCTGCTGGTCGTGGCGGGCGCCGCCGACGTGCTCAGCGTCATCGCCCGCTCGACGATCGTGCAGATCGTCACGCCGGACCGGTACCGCGGCCGGACCAACGCGGCCGACTTCGTCGTCGGCGGGGTCGCGCCGCAACTGGGCAACTTCCGGGCCGGGGCGATCGGCTCGCTGGCGACGCCCGCGGTCAGCGCGGTCAGTGGCGGGCTCACCGTCATCGCCGGAGCCGCGCTGATCTGGCTGACGTTCCCCGCCCTGACCGGCCACGACTCGCGCGCCGCCGCAGCCGCCGGATCCACGCCAGCCGGGTCCACGCCGGCCGACGCCGCGCCGGCCACCTCGCCCGCCGGCTGACCGCTACCGCGCCGGCAGTGTCACTGCGTCGGCAGCGTGTACGCGATGCCGTCGAGGATGTCGTGTTCGCTCGCGATGACGGCGTCCGCGCCGGCCCGGTCCAGGATCACCCGGAGGATCAGCGCACCCGCCCCGATCACGTCCGCGCGCCCCGGATGCATCACCGGCATCGCCAGCCGCTCGTGCTTCGCCATGCCCAGCAGCTCGTCCGTGACTCTCGTGACGTCCACTGTAGACACACGCGAGTGGTGGATCCGCTCCGGCTGGTACTCGGGCAGGCCGAGCGCGATCGCCGCCACGGTCGTCACCGAGCCGGCGAGGCCGAGGACCGTACCGGCCGCCCGGCCGTCACCGTCCACAGTGGTGAGTGCGTGGTCCACCGCCGCCGTGATGTCCCGGGTCGCCGCGGCGATCTCCGCCGGCGCCGGCGGGTCGGAGTGCAGGTGCCGCTCGGTCATCCGTACGCAGCCGATGTCGACGCTGATCGCCTTGTCCACAGTGGAGCTTCCCAGTACGAACTCGGTGGAGCCGCCGCCGATATCGACCACGAGGTACGGCGCCGGGTACCCCGAGGGCAGCCCGCGTACCGCGCCGGTGAACGACAGCCGCGCCTCCTCGTCGCCGGTGACCACCTCGGGCTCGACACCCAGGGTCGCCCGTACCATCGCGCGGAAGTCGGCCGCGTTGCTCGCGTCCCGGGTGGCCGAGGTGGCCACCATCCGTACCCGGGACGCGCCGAGTGACGAGATCTCCTTGGCGTACCCGGCGAGCGCCACCCGGGTGCGTTCGATCGCCTCCTCGGCGAGCCGGCCGGTGCGGTCGACGCCCTGCCCGAGGCGCACGATCTCCATGCGCCGGCTCACGTCGACGAGCGGCCCGCCGTCGGGCGGCAGGTCGGCGACGAGCAGCCGGATGGAGTTCGTACCGCAGTCGATGGCGGCGACCCTGGTCACGATGCATCCTCCAGGCGCAGCAGCATCCGGGTGTTGCCGAGGGTGTTGGGCTTGACCCGTTCCAGGTCGAGGAACTCCGCGACACCCTCGTCGTACGAGCGCAGCAGCTCCTCGTAGACCTTCGGCGGTACCGGCGCGCCGTCGATCGACACGAAACCGAAGGACGCGAAGAACTCCGTCTCGAAGGTCAGGCAGAAGACCTTCCGTACGCCGAGTTCACGCGCGGTCGCCAGCAACGCCGAGACGATCTGGTACCCGATCTTCTGGCCACGTACCGACGGGTGCACCGCGACGGTGCGTACCTCCGCCAGGTCTTCCCACATGACGTGCAGCGCGCCGCAGCCCACGACGGTCTCGTCCGGGGTCGCCGCGACCCAGAACTCGGGCACGTCCTCGTAGAGCGACACGGTCGCCTTGGACAGCAGGCGCCCCCCGGTCGCGTACAGGTCGATCAGCCGCCGGATGCCGCGGATGTCGGCGGTCCGGGCGCGGCGGATGGTGACCCCCATAACGCGCCACGCTACCTGCCCGACGTCAGGTGGCGACGCACGGGCCGCCGGACCACCAGGGCTCGATGCGTTCGCGTACCTCGTCTCCGAGCGGGTTGACGCCGGGGCCGGCGGCCAGCGCCTGCGCCAGCAACGCGTGCAGGCACTTGACCCGACCGGGCATGCCGCCCGCGGAGACCCCGGCGAGCTCCGGTACGTCGCCGAGTTCGGCGCGGCGCGCCAGGTACGCCTCGTGCGCCTGCCGGTACCGGTCGGCCAGCTCCGGATCGGTGGCGAGCCGCTGCGCCATCTCCCGCATCAGCCCGGACGACTCCAGCCGACCGCAGGCGGCCACCGCGCGGGGGCAGGTGAGGTAGTACAGCGTGGGGAACGGGGTACCGTCGGCGAGCCGGGGCGTGGTCTCGACGGTGTCGGGCAGCCCGCACGGGCAGCGGTGCGCCACGGCCCGGGTACCTCTCGGCTTGCGGCCCAGCTGCGCCTCGACCACGGCCAGATCCTCGTGGGAGATCATCTGTTCCGGTTCGCCGCCTGCAGGCTCGACCACAGCTCGCCGTACCAGGGCCCGGGGTTCCTGGTGTGCCCGGCGGTGGTACTCGTACCGGTCGTCGCCTGGCTGTCCGAGTCGATGATCACGTACGTCACGTCCCCCGGCGGGACCATCAGGAGCCGGCTGCGCGCCTGCGCCGTGATGTATGCCGGGTCGTTCCACCTCGCCGACTCGTCGGACAGGTTCTGGATGCGCTGCCGCTGGGCGGTCTGGCTCGCCTGCAGGCTAGCGATTTCGGCCTGCTGGTTGAGGTAGATGCGCACCGGATAGGCGTACGCGAGCAGCAGCGCGCCGAGCACCAACCCGAGCACCGTGGCGCGACCGGTGAACCGGTTCGGCTGCGGTGCCCGGGTGCGCTGCGCGGCTCCGGCCGCGGCGACCCGCCGGGCACTCGCCGGGTGCGCCGCCGAGCGGGCCGGGTCCGGCGCCGCGCGCAACTGGCCGGCTGCCCGCGGGAGCCCGCCGGCGCGTGAAGGGCCGCCGCCGCGCGCGGGAGTCGTGGTGCGGGCCGGTGTGGCCCGGGACCGCGGAGTACCGGGACGTCCAGGCGTCCGGCGCTGCTGCACGGGTGACCTCCCCTGTTCACCGGTGCCGCGCCGCCTTACAGGAGCGCGGGTGCGGGCCGCCGCGGGGCGGCCCGCAAGTGCCTCATTCCGAACGGTACCGCGGGAAGGCGCCCACACCGGCGTACCGCGCCGCGTCGCCCAGCTCGTCTTCGATGCGCAGCAGCTGGTTGTACTTCGCGGTCCGGTCGGTACGGGCCGGCGCGCCGCTCTTGATCTGGCCGCAGCCCAGCGCGACCGCCAGGTCGGCGATGGTGGTGTCCTCGGTCTCGCCGGAGCGGTGGCTCATCATCGTGCGGAAGCCGGAGCGGTGCGCCAGCTCGACCGCGTCGATGGTCTCGGTGAGCGAACCGATCTGGTTCACCTTGACCAGCAGCGCGTTCGCGGCCTTCTCCGCGATGCCCCGCACGATGCGGGTCGGGTTCGTCACGAACAGGTCGTCACCCACGATCTGGACGCGCTCGCCCAGCCGCGCGGTCATCGCGCTCCAGCCGGCCCAGTCGTCCTCGGCGAGCGGGTCCTCGATCGACACGATGGGGTACGAGTCGGCAAGCTTGACGTAGTACTCGATCATCTCGGCCGAGGACTTGGGGGTGCCCTCGAACGTGTACGAGCCGTCCCGGTACAGCTCGGTCGCGGCGACGTCGAGCGCGAGCACCACGTCGCGGCCCAGGGTGTATCCGGCGGCCGAGATGGCCTCCCCGATCAGGTCCAGCGCCGCCGAGTTGTGCGGCAGGTTGGGGGCGAAGCCGCCCTCGTCACCCAGGCCCGTGGAGAGGCCCTTCTTCTTGAGTACCGACTTGAGCGCGTGGTACACCTCGGCGCCGGACCGGATCGCCTCGCGGAACGAGGGCGCGCCGACCGGTGCGATCATGAACTCCTGAATGTCCACATTGGAGTCCGCGTGCGCGCCGCCGTTGAGGATGTTCAGCATCGGTACCGGAAGCAGGTGCGCGTTGGGGCCGCCCAGGTAGCGGAAGAGGGACAGCCCGCTGGAGTCCGCCGCGGCCTTCGCGATCGCGAGCGACACGCCGAGGATCGCGTTGGCGCCCAGCGACGACTTGTCCGGAGTCCCGTCGATGTCGAGCATCTTCTGGTCGATGGCGCGCTGCTCGCTCGCCTCCATGCCGAAGATCTCGGGGAAGATGCGCTCCTCGACGTTGTCGACCGCCTTCTCGACACCCTTCCCGGAGTACCGGTCGCCGTCGGCGTCGCGCAGTTCGAGCGCCTCGAACGCGCCGGTGGAGGCGCCCGAGGGTACCGCGGCGCGGGCCACCGTACCGTCGTCGAGGCCCACCTCGACCTCGACGGTCGGGTTGCCCCGCGAGTCAAGGATCTCCCGGGCGACGATTCCTTCGATGGTGGCCACAGCCTCGCTCCTCGCTTCCCCTGCCTGGGCTTACGCTGCCCGGCTTCCCCTGCCTGCGATCGCTATTCAGTCGGAGCGTATCGAGTGCCTGTCACGCCGGACACACCGGCTCCCGGCTCCTGCGCTCAACGTATGGCGGAGGGTAGGGCGGATAACGGAACGGCATCGGAATTTGCGGTGACTTGATGGCGCAGGCGACGCTGAAACCCATGCGGCCCCGAGCGATCACGAGCGTGATCGCGGCCGCGATCCTCCTGGTCGATCCGGCCGCCGGCTGTGCCGCGGCTGGTGGCAATCCGGCGCTGGGCGACCGGTCCCGCCTCGCCAACGACCTCGCGGCGCGGCTGGGCGAGGCCGCGAAGGTTACGTACACGGCGACCTACACGTTGCCGGGCCGCGCCAGCGCGACCATCGCGCAGGCACAACAGCCGGCTCGCACGGCGCTCCTGTACCCCGGCGGCAAGCTGGTACTCGACCCGTCCGGATCGATGGACTGCCGGCAGCCGGCACACGGGAGTACCCGCTGCACGATCAGCGCACCGGTGTCCCCGAGTACCGACGCCGTCGCGACCCTGCTCGGTCTCGTCGGCAACCACGGGCTCGTGGCGCCGACGCAGGTCGTCAGCCTGCTCGCCACCGCCGCTCTCGACACCAACGCGGCCATCAAGCAGCGGGACACCACCATCGCCGGCGAGAACGCCACCTGCGTCGACGTCACCGGTGGGGTGGCCGCCTTCACCGCCTGCATCACGGCGAGCGGTGTCCTCGGCAGCTTCCAGGGCACGGTCGACGGCACCGCGGTCAACGTCACTCTGGACCGGTACGAAGACCAGGTCACGCCGGACGCGTTCGCGGTACCCACCGGCGCGACCGTCGTCGACAGCCGCCCGAAGTAACGCCCGTGGCGGGCGTCACACGCCGAGCAACTCACGCAGGTGCCGAGGCGGCAGCGAGCCGTACCCGAGGATCCGGTCGTGCCACGCCCGCCGCGGTACCCCGTCCGGGCGCGCCCGTACCAGGGCCGCCACCTCCGTGTACCCGACGAAGTACGTGGAGAGCTGCGTCGAGGTGAGCAGCGCGCGCCGCCACTTGCCGGCCGCCTCGCCCTCCTCCTGGAAGGCGCGCCCGGTCATCAGTGCCATCGCCTCGGCCTCGGCCAGGTCCTCGCAGTGCACCAACTGGTCGAGGATCGCGTTGAGCGACATGCGCAGCTGCATCTTCAGTTGCTGCAGCCGCACCGGTAGCCCGCCGAAGCCTTCGCCCACCATCAGTTCCTCGGCGTACACGGCCCACCCCTCGACGAACGGGCCGGACATGCTCACCGCGCGGGTCCGCGTCGCCCCCCGGTACCGGCGCGCGTGTGCCAACTGGAGGAAGTGACCGGGCACTGCCTCGTGTACGGTCATGTCCCGCATCAGATGGTTGTTGTATTCGCGGTAGAACGAGGTGACCCGCTCGGGCGACCAGTCGGCCGGGGTGGGCGCGATGCAGTAGAAGGTCGGTACCGCCGCCGCCTCCAGCGGGCCGGGCGCGTCGCAGTACGCCACGGCCACGCCCCGGTTGTGCTCGGGCATCTCCTTGATGACGCACGGATCGTCCACAAGGGACACGAGCTCGTGTTCGCGGACGAAGTCGATCGTCTCGGCGAGCGTGACCTTCGCGAAGTCCACAATGGACTCGTTGTCCGGGTGCTCGTCGGCGAGCCGGTCAAGCGCGACCCGTACCGCCTCATCGTTTGCCGGACCGCCCACCAACTCGGCGGCCGCCTCGCGCAGCTCCTGCCCGACCTGGTCGAAGCGCGCCCGGGCGCGCGCGAGCACCTCGGTCGCGGGCAGCTCGGTGTCGAGGGTGTGCCACAGCCGCGCCTCCCACAGCGGGCGTCCCAGCCGGGGGTCGCGCCCCGCGGCGCCGGTGGCGAGCCGGTCGCGCAGCCAGCCGACGAACTCGTGCAGCGCCGCGACGGCGCCGGCCGCGGCCGGTTCGACCGTTCCGGCGAGCGCGGGCGCCTCGGCCACCAGGCCGGGCAGTTCGTTCTGGATGAGCGCGGCCACCCCGGCGAACTGGCCGGATGCCGTCTCGATGTGGATGCGCGGGCAGTCGACCAGCGTGCGCCGCGCACCGGCGAGCATGTCGGGAATGGCCGCGAGCCGCCCGGCGAGGCTGGCCAGGCGCTGCTCCGCCGGCGCGAACGGCCGGGAGATGAGCGTGTCGAGCAGCACGCCCGGGTTGTGTACGAGCGGGTTCCACTCGTGCGCGCGTACCTCGGTGCGCTCGAAGAGCACCCGCTCGACGAGCGCACTCAGTACCGCGTGATCCACCCGCTCCGCCTGGTCGAGCAGCTCATAGTCCACTTGCGACAGTGCGGCGGAGGCGTCGCGCAGCATCGCCACCTCGCGCGCGACCGCCTCGGTCGACAAGTCGGGCAGCCGGTCGTCGAACCGGTGGTCGCCCGCGTTGGCGGCCAGCCCCGGGTTCGTCTCCAGCAGGGCCTCGATGACGCGCTCGGCGATCGGCACGAATTCCTGGGACATGGTCACGAACTTACCTGCCCCGCCCCGCCCCGGCTCCCCAAGATCCCCGCAATTTCATTGAAGTTGCGGGGTCCCGGCCCGTCCAACACCGCAACTTCAATGAAATTGCGGCGTTGCGGCGAAGATCAGGGCGGCGTAGCGGCGAGGATCAGGGCGGCGTAGCGGCCAAGAGCAGGGTCAGGAGAGCGGGCGGCGTTCGGCGGCACGGATCTCGGCGGCCAGCGCCAGCACCGCCCGGCGCAGCGCCCCCTCCGCGTCCGCACCACCATCCGCTACCAGCCGTACCAGCCGCTCACCCAGGTCGTCGCCGGTGGGCAGCGGTACCGGCACGCCCGCCCGGCCGGCCCGGGAGAGGATCTTCGCGGTCAGCGCCAGCGCCGGTTGCGACCAGGCGATGCCGTCGAGTACCGACTCGCGCGCCTTCTCCGCCTTCTTGATCCGTTCCCACTGCTCGATGATCTCGTCGACGTCCTGCGTCGGCGCGTCCCCGAACACGTGCGGGTTGCGCCGGATCAGCTTGTCGACCAGGCCGCCGGCCACATCGTCGATGTTCCACGCCGCGTCCTCGGGCAGGTTCTCCGCCAGCCGCGCATGCAGCACCACCTGCAGCAGCACGTCGCCCAGCTCCTCGCGCAGCGCGTCCCGGTCGCCCGACTCGATCGCGTCGTACGCCTCGTACGCCTCCTCCAGCAGGAACTGCGCCAGGCTCTCGTGCGTCTGCTGTCGCTTCCAGGGGTCGCCGCCGGGCGAGGCGAGCCGGTCCATCACGGTCACCGCGTCCAGCAGCCGGGCGCCGGGCGGGTCCCACGAGCCGTACATCAGCTCCAGGTCGGCGGTGCCGGGCTGGCGGGCCAGCCGCAGACCCAGTTCCCGCGCCATTTCCTGGTCGCCGGTTGGCCCGGCGAGCCACACGACGGTCGGCGCGGTCGCGGACAGCAGCGCGTCCAGCGGCGCGTCGGTGACGGTGACCGTGGCGCCCGCGGCGCGCAGGGCCGCGGTCTGCGCGCTCTGCGCGCCGGTGAAGACTTCGTGGGTACGGACGAGATCCCAGGCAGCCGCGCTCAGCAGCCCCGCCGGCAGTCTCGGCGACGTGACGAGCAGCACGATGCGGGCGGCCACGCGGGTGCCTACTTCGCGTCGACCACCGCGGGGCTCGCGTTGTCGCCCAGCGGCAGGGTCACCAGGATGAAGCTCTGGCCCGAGCTGTCCTGCACCTGCACCAGCGGGTACTCGACGGCACCGAAGACCGGGTTGACCTGCACGTTGTATTTGTGTACCGCGCTCGCCAGGTCACGGCGCAGGCCCAGGCCGGGGGCGATCGAGTTGATCCGCTGCAGCTCGGGCTTGATCTGCTCGTACGAGCCGGTCACGCCTTCCGCGGTGAGGCGGTGGTACATCTCCTGGAAGTCCGCCTCCGTCGGGGCGACCGGCGTGCTGTGCTGCTGCAGCAGTTGCTGGTACGCCTGCGACTCGACCCGCATGCGCAGGTACGGGTCGTTGGCGGGCAGCCCGCTCTGCTGGGCGGCCGACTGGTAGTCGACTGCCGGCGCCGGGTAGCCCTTGTCCGCGGCGTAGCGCTTGGCGAGCGCGGTGAACAGCAGGTCCCCGACGACCGCCTTCCGGAAGTCGCCCCGGTTGGCGTCGGTGATCTTGTAGCCGTCCTGCGCGAGACGGTTCACGACGGAGTCGACGCGCACCTGGGTCACGTTGGCGTCGCCCACGAACGCGGCGTTGCCCGCCTCCAGCCGGCAGCCGGTGAGGGCGGCCAGCGCCAGCCCCGCGCTGGCGACGACGGCTAGCAAACGACGGGCCATCCGTACCTCCGGTAGTCGAGACCGTGCAACTGTCTCACGCACCGCGACCGGCGGCCGCCACGGGGGTGGAAAGCAGGCTCGTCAGCAGCTCCGCGCACCAGTCCAGGAGGGCCGTATCGCGCATCGGCTCCCGCTTCAGTAGCGGCCGAGGCACGGATACCTGCTCGGTGGCCTGCTTGTACACCGCGTCCGGGTACAGCCGCTTGAGCCGCATCTGCTTCGAGTCGGGCAGCGCCAGCGGGCCGAACCGGATATGCCGGCCCTGCAGCGAGACGTCCGCGACGCCATGCGCCCGGGCCAGCAGCCGGAACCGCGCCACGGCAACCAGGTTCGCGACCACCTCGGGCGGCTCGCCGTACCGGTCGCGCATCTCCACGACCGCCTCGTCCAGCGCCTGCGGGGTGCGCGCCGCCGCCAGCTTCCGGTACATCTCCAGGCGCAGCCGCTCCACGCCGATGTACTCCTGCGGGATGTTCGCGTCCACCGGCAGGTCGACCTTGACGTCGACCTCCTCCTCGTCCGGCTTCTCGCCCTTGAACTGGGCGACCGCCTCACCGACCATCCGCACGTACAGGTCGAAGCCGACACCCTCGATGTGCCCGGACTGCTCCCCGCCGAGCAGGTTGCCGGCGCCGCGGATCTCCAGGTCCTTCATCGCGACGTACATGCCCGCGCCCAGCTCGGCGTGTTGCGCGATGGTCGCCAGGCGCTCGTGGGCGTGCTCGGTGAGCGGCCGCTCCGGCGGGTACAGGAAGTACGCGTACGCGCGCTCCCGGCCGCGCCCCACCCGGCCCCGGATCTGGTGCAGCTGGGCGAGGCCGAGCAGGTCGGCCCGCTCGACGATGAGCGTGTTCGCGTTGGGGATGTCGATGCCGGACTCCACGATCGTGGTGCAGACCAGGACGTCGTACTCCTTCTCCCAGAACCCCACCATGATCTTTTCCAGGGTGTCCTCGCCCATCTGCCCGTGCGCCACCGCGATCCGCGCCTCGGGTACCAGCTCGCGCAGCCGGCGCGCCGCCTTCTCGATGGACTCCACCCGGTTGTGCAGGTAGAAGACCTGCCCGTCGCGCAGCAGTTCGCGGTGGATCGCCGCGGCCACCTGCTTCTCGTCCTGCGGGCCGACGAAGGTCAGCACCGGGTGCCGCTCCTCGGGCGGGGTGGCGATCGTGGACATCTCACGGATCCCGGTGATCGCCATCTCCAGTGTGCGCGGTATCGGCGTCGCCGACATCGTCAGCACGTCGACGGCGGTACGCAGTTGCTTGAGGAACTCCTTGTGCTCGACCCCGAACCGCTGCTCCTCGTCGACGATCACCATGCCGAGGCTCTTGAAGCGGGTCGAGTTCTGCAGCAGCCGGTGCGTACCGATGACGATGTCGGCGGTACCCTCGGCCGCCATCGCCAGGGCCTGCTCCGCCTCCTTCCCGGTCTGGAACCGGGAGAGCTGGCGGATCTCCACCGGGAACTGGTTCATCCGCTCGGTGAACGTGTTGTAGTGCTGCTGGGCGAGCAGGGTCGTGGGTACCAGCACGGCCACCTGCTTGCCGTCCTGTACCGCCTTGCACGCCGCCCGTACCGCGATCTCGGTCTTGCCGTACCCGACGTCGCCGCAGATCAGCCGGTCCATCGGTACCGGCCGCTCCATGTCGGCCTTGACCTCCTCGATCGCGGAGAGCTGGTCGGGCGTCTCGGTGTACGGGAAGGCGTCCTCCAGCTCCCGCTGCCACGGGGTATCCGCGCCGAACGCGTGCCCCTTCGAGTTCTGCCGCGCCGCGTACAGCTGGATGAGCTGCGCGGCGATCTCCCGTACCGCCTTGCGGGCCCGCGCCTTGGACTTCGCCCAGTCCGAACCGCCCAGCTTGTGTACGGTCGGCGACTCCCCGCCCACGTACCGGGAGAGCTGGTCGAGCTGGTCGGTCGGCACGAACAGCCGGTCGCCGGGCTGGCCGCGCTTGCTCGGCGCGTACTCGATCACCAGGTACTCGCGTGACGCGCCGTTCACGACCCGGTGCACGAGTTCCAGGTACCGCCCGATGCCGTGCTGCTCGTGCACCACGTAGTCGCCCGGCTTGAGCTCCAGCGGGTCGATCGTGTTGCGCCGCCGGCTGGGCATCTTGCGCATGTCGCGGGTTGACGCGCCGCGCCCGCCGGAGATGTCGGTGCCGGTGACGACCGCCAGCCGGCTCGCCTCGTCCACGAAGCCGAACTCCAGCGCGCCGGTCGTCACGACGGGCAGGCCAGGGGCGGGCGCCGCGTCCAGCCGGTCCACCAGCGACACGCCGAGCCCGGCGTCGCGCAGCACCTCGACCGAGCGCTGGGCCGGCCCAGGCCCGCCGAAGACCAGCGCGACCCGCCAGCCATCCCCTGACCAGCGCTTCAGGTCGTCGATCACGCGCGCGGTCTCGCCGTGGTAGAGCGGCACGGGCTGCGCGGCGAGGCTCAGGAACCGCCCCTCGTCCGGCCGCACCTCCGCGTCGATCTCCGGCTCCAGCAGCTCGTCGAGCCAGGGCCGGGCCGCCTGCGCCGTGGGAGCCGCGGCGAAGGGGCTCACGGACCACCAGGGCATGCCGAGGCCGGCGGCGGTCGACCTCACGCCGGCGAGGGTACGGAAGGCAGAGGCGCCCAGGTCGATCGGCGCCTTGCCACCGACCGCGGCGGCCGCCCAGCTCGCCTCCAGAAACTCCTCACTGGTACGGACGAGATCGTGGGAGCGGGTACGGATGCGCTCCGGGTCGCACAGCAGCACGACCGTACCGGCGGGCATCGCGTCGACGAGCAGCTCCAGTTCGCCCGGTACCAGCGCCGGGGCGAGCGACTCCATGCCTTCCACCGGGATGCCCTCGGCGAGCTTGTCCAGCATCTCGGCGAGCGCGGGATGCTCCTGCGCGAGCGCGGCGGCCCGCTGCCGCACCTCGGGCGTGAGCAGCAGTTCCCGGCACGGCGGTGCCCAGAGCCGGTCCACCGCCTCGATCGTGCGCTGGTCCGCCACCGCGAAGGTACGGATCTCCTCGACGTCGTCGCCCCAGAACTCCACCCGTACCGGGTGCTCCTCGGTGGGCGGGAAGACGTCCAGGATGCCGCCGCGTACCGCGAACTCGCCCCGCTTCTCCACCAGGTCCACCCGGGTGTACGCGATCTCGGCGAGATGCGTGACGACGTGCCCAAGTTCCGCGACTGACCCCTTGCGGAGCTCGATCGGCGCCAGGTCGCCCAGGCCCCGCAGCTGCGGTTGGAGTACGGAACGCACCGGCGCGACCACCACACGCAGCGGGCCGCGGGCCGGATCGGTGGCGTCGGGGTGGGCCAGCCGGCGCAGCACCGCCAGGCGCCGGCCCACCGTGTCGGCGCGCGGCGACAGCCGCTCGTGTGGCAGCGTCTCCCAGGCCGGGAAGACCGCCACCTGTTC
Source organism: Rugosimonospora sp. (assembly GCA_051986465.1). Classification (GTDB taxonomy): domain Bacteria; phylum Actinomycetota; class Actinomycetes; order Mycobacteriales; family Micromonosporaceae; genus DATEJJ01. The sequence continues at coordinate 21,888 of JBPYFB010000083.1, read as the reverse complement.
GGGTGGCATGAGGCAGCCCAGCGCGGCCGCCAGGTCGTCGGCCTCGCGCGTGGTCGCGGTGATGGCGAGCACCGGCCGGCCGGCGCCCGGCTGGTCGGCGGCGACCGCGGCGGCGACGAAGGGTCGCAGCGCGGGTGGTGCGGTCAGGTCCAGCTGGTCGATCTCGGCCGCGGCGGCCGTGCCACCGGGCGCGGGAGCGGTGCGGCGCGCCTGGTCGCGCGCCGCGGCGAGTGACGGATCCAGCAACGCGGCGTCGAGCAGGCCGGCGAGCTTCATGTTTTGCCACTTCCGAAACGAGATGCGGGCACGCGCCGATACCCCTCGTCCGGTAGGGACGGGGGGTTACGACGCCACCAAGACTACTCGCCCCCGCAGCCGTCATCAGCTCGGATAGCGGTCGCCGCGGGACGGCCGCGGGATAGGATTTTGATTGCTGGACAACGCCGTCCTCCCCGGTTCAGCAAAGGAGAGAGCGGTGCTCGAAGTGGAATCCTCCGAAGCGGATCCCGCGCTGCGGGCCGACATTCGCCGGCTCGGCACCCTGCTCGGCCAGACGCTGGTCAGGCAGGAGGGTCAGGCCCTGCTCGACCTCGTCGAGGAGGTACGCGCGCTGGTGCGCAGCGACCCGGCCGAGGCGGCGAGCCGGCTGGGCGCGGTGGACGTCGGTACGGGTACCAAGCTCGCCCGCGCCTTCTCGACCTACTTCCACCTGGCGAACGTCACCGAACAGGTACACCGCGCCCGGGAGCTGCGCCGCCGCCGGGCGGTACACGGCGGGTGGCTCGACCAGGCGGCCCGGTTGATCTCGGAGCGCGGGGTACCGGCGGACGAGGTCGCGGCGGCGGCACGGCGGATGGAGATCCGGCCCGTGTTCACCGCGCACCCGACCGAGGCGGCGCGCCGGTCGATCCTCTCCAAGCTGCGCGGTATCGCCGACGAGCTGGACGCGGAGGCGGCCGCGGCGGCGTTCTACGGTCCGGAGACCTCCACCGTCCACCGGGAGCCGGCATCGCAGACGGCCGTACGGGGCGTGGACCGGCGGCTGGCGGAGCTGATCGACCTGCTGTGGCAGACCGACGAGCTGCGGGTGGACCGGCCGGACCCGACCGACGAGGCGCGCAACGCGGTGTACTACCTGGCCGACCTGTACGCCGACGCGGCGCCCCGGGTACTGACCGATCTCGCGGACACCCTGCGTGGCCTGGGCGTGGAGACGCCGCCGACCGCGAAGCCGCTCACCTTCGGCACCTGGATCGGTGGCGACCGGGACGGCAACCCGTACGTGACGCCGGTGGTCACCCGGGACGTCCTGCTCATCCAGCACGAGCACGGGCTGCGGGCGGCGGAGACCGTACTCGACGACCTCATCAACGAGATCTCCGTCTCCCGGCGGCTGCGCGGCGTCTCGCTCGACCTGTCCGCGAGCCTCGCCGGCGATCTGGAGAAGCTGCCCGAGCTGGCGTCGCGGTTCCGGCGGGTCAACGCGGAGGAGCCGTACCGCCTGAAGGTCCGGTGCATCAAGGTGAAGCTGGCCAACACCCGGGCCCGGCTCGCCTCGCAGGCGCCGCACGTACCCGGTCGCGACTACCGCGGCTCGGCCGATGTGATCACCGACCTGGAGTTGCTGCGCGCCTCGCTGGCCCGCAACGCCGGGCAGCTGACCGCGACCGGCCGGCTCGCCGAGGTGATCCGCACCATCTCCGCCTTCGGCCTACACCTGGCGACCATGGACGTACGCGAGCACGCCGAGGCGCACCACGAGGTGCTCGCCCAGCTGTTCAAGCGGGTCGGCGAGGTGCCCAACTACGGCGCGATGCCACGCGCCGAGCGCACCGAGCTGCTCGCGCGGGAGCTGTCCGGGCGCCGCCCACTGTCCGGTGTGGACACTCCGCTCTCCGATTCGGCACGCAAGACGTTCGACGTGTTCCGCACCATCAAGGACGCGCACGAGCGGTTCGGGCCGGAGGTCATCGAGTCGTACATCATCTCCATGACGCTCGGCGTGGACGACGTCCTGGCCGCGGTGATCCTGGCCCGCGAGGCGGGGCTCGTCGACGTCCACAGTGGACTGGCGCGGATCGGGTTCGTACCGCTGCTGGAGACCCCCGCCGAACTGGAGGCCGGCGGCGAATTGCTCGACGACCTCCTGTCGCTGCCCGCGTACCGGGCGGTCGTCCGGGCCCGCGGCGACCTGCAGGAGGTGATGCTCGGGTACTCCGACTCCAACAAGGAAGCGGGCATCACCACGTCACAGTGGTCGATACACAAGGCCCAGCGCGCGCTGCGTGACGTGGCCGCCAAGCACGGCGTCGGCCTGCGCCTGTTCCACGGCCGCGGCGGTACGGTCGGGCGCGGCGGCGGTCCGACGCACGAGGCGATCCTGGCCCAGCCGTTCGGCACGCTGGACGGCCTGATCAAGGTGACCGAGCAGGGCGAGGTCATCTCCGACAAGTACACGCTGCCCGGTCTGGCCCGCGACAACCTGGAGCTGACCGTGGCGGCCGTGTTGCAGGCCACCCTGCTGCACACCACGCCCCGCTCGCCCGCCTCCGACATCGCCCGCTGGGACGGCGTGATGGACGTGGTCTCGCGGGCCGCGTTCGCCGCGTACCGCGGCCTGGTGGAGCACCCCGACCTGCCCGCCTACTTCTGGGCCTCGACACCGACGGAGCTGCTGGGCTCGCTGAACATCGGCTCCCGGCCGGCCAAGCGCCCCGACTCGGGCGCGGGCCTGTCCGGCCTGCGCGCGATCCCGTGGGTGTTCGGCTGGACGCAGTCCCGGCAGATCATCCCCGGCTGGTTCGGAGTCGGTACGGGCCTGGTCGCGGCGCGCGAGGCCGGGCTCGGCGACGCGCTGGCCGACATGTACGAGCACTGGCAGTTCTTCCAGACCTACATCTCGAACGTCCAGATGATGCTCACCAAGACCGACCTGGACATCGCGGCGCGGTACGTGGAGACGCTGGTACCGGAGGAGCTGCGGCACATCTTCGAGCGGATCACGGCGGAGTACGACCGCACCGTGAAGGAGATCGTCACCATTACCGGCGGCTCGCGCCTGCTGGAGTCCCAACCGGTGCTCAAGCGGACGCTGGAGGTGCGCGACACCTACCTGGAACCACTGCACCACCTGCAGGTGGCGCTGCTCGCTCAGTACCGTGCGGGCCGCACGTCACCGGGCTCGATTCGACCGACCGCGACCGATCCCACTCTGGAACGGGCGCTCCTGACGACCATCAACGGCATCGCGGCGGGCATGCGCAACACCGGGTGACGGCTCAGATCACCGCGACGTCGAGCATCACTTCCTCGGCGGGATCCAACGGAGCCCCATCCTCGACATCAACGAAGATGCCGACGGACTCGACGGACGGGGGAGGTTCTGCTGTGGAGGCCTCATGACCGGAATCCGCATCGTTGTGCGAATCCGCCTCCTCGGTAAACAGGACCACCTCGATCATGATCGCGACATTACCCGGCGTTACACATGATCAAACCCAAAACCGGCTCACATTTCACATTTGGGCTGGTGGGCGACCATGACATGGCTGGTACCTGATCAGCCCCGCGCCTGCGGACGGTGCCCGGCTCGACCCGGCGCGCGCCTCCTGTAAAACTGTGTCCCGAGCCCTTCGTGACTGCCGCGGACGTGAGCGCAGCGGGCCGCGGCGGCCTCTGGAGTGAGGAGCACCGCAGCGAAGCGAGGAGCGGACGAGGGAAGAGGCCGCACCGAGGCGGCCCGCGGAGCGAACCATGAGAAAGGGTGTGCTCGGAGGGATGAGCGGTGGCTGGGTCCTCCCCGACGAGGTGCTGCGCGACGCGCCGAGCTACGCGCCCCGCCCGCACGAGCTGGCCGACCTCGAACTGCTGCTACTCGGCGCGTACGCCCCGCTGACCGGTTTCCTCGGCAGCGCCGACCTGGCCAGCCTGACCCGTACCGGTCGCCTGGCCGACGGTACGGCCTGGCCGGTACCGGTGACTCTGGAGCTGCCCGAGGGCGTGGTCAGCGGCCTGGACCCCGAGAACCCGGTGCGCCGGGTACTCGTGCTCACCGATCCGGAGGGCGCGCCGATCGCGGCGATCGACGTGCTGGACCTGTGGCCCGTACGCCCCGGCTGGGTCGGCGCCGGCGGACCGGTACGGCGTATCGGCGACGGTGGCCACGGCCCGTTCCGCCGGCTGCGTCGCGGCCCCGAAGAGGTACGCGCCGCGCTGCCGCCCGGCCGGGTACTCGGCGTGATCGCGGACCGGCCGCTGCACCGGCCGCAGCTCGCCCAGATCGCGCTCGCCGCCCGTACCCTCGCCGGGCACCTGTTGGTGCTCATCCCGACCGCGGCGGTGACGCCGGAAGGGCTGCCACCCGAGGCGCTGGTACGCAGCGTGCTCGCCGCGCGCGACCGGATGCCCGCCGCGACGATCATTGCCGTGCCGCTGGCGCCACACGGGGACGAGATCCGCGACGCGCTGCTACGCGCCCGGGTCTCCGGTGCGTACGGAGTCACCCACCTGCTGTCGACCGGCCAGACCATGATGTCCGGCGGCGGGCCGCGGGTACTGATCCCGCGCGAGCTCGCCTATGACAGCCGGGACGGCCAGTGGCGCGGGCGCGACGACATCCCGCCCAGGTTCCGGCGGCTCGCGCTGGCGCCGATCGAGATCGAGGACCTGCTGGAGCGGGGCGCGCCGCTGCCCGAGTGGCACACCCCGCCGGCCGTGGCCAAGGAGCTGGCCCGGGACCGCCCGCCACGCCGGCACCGGGGCCTGGTGCTGTTCTTCACCGGACTCTCCGGCTCTGGGAAGTCGACGATCGCGCGGTCGGTCTCCGACGCCCTGCTGGAGACCGGCGAGCGTACCGTCACGCTGCTCGACGGCGACGTGGTGCGCCGGGAGCTGTCCACCGGGTTGACCTTCTCCAAGGCCGACCGGGACATCAACGTACGCCGCATCGGCTGGGTCGCCGCCGAGGTAGCGCGCCACGGCGGGCTCGCACTGTGCTGCCCGATCGCCCCGTACGCGGCGGCCCGGGCCACCGCGCGCCGGCTCGCGCACGAGGCGGGCGCCGGGTTCGTGCTCGTCTACGTCGCGACGCCGATCGAGGTGTGCGAGGCCCGCGACCGCAAGGGCCTGTACGCGAAGGCGCGCGCCGGGCAGATCAAGGACATGACCGGGGTGAACGACCCGTACGAGGTACCCACCGACGCCGACCTCATCCTCGATACCTCCAGCACCAGTGTGGACGTCGCCACCGCCGAGGTCCTCGAATACCTGGCCGCGGCGGGCTGGATCGACCAGCGCCGCTGACCCCACCTACCGCCCAGCTACCGCCAGCCGCCCTCCCAGTTACGTCCGCCCGCCTCGGCCGTTGTCCAAGCGAGGCGGTGAACTCCACGCATCGGCCGATGATCGCGGAGAGTAGTCGGAAGGGCCACGGACATGATCCGGCGACACTGGTGGGTCGTCATGCTCGCCATCCTGATCGGTATCGGCGCCGCCGCTGGCGACGCCAGGAATCAGTCGAAGGTGTACCGGTCGGTCACCTCCGTGCTCGTACTGCCAACCTCCGGCACGCTCAACCTCGACACCGAGGCGCAGCTCGTCGTGTCGACCGACATCGCGAGCGCCGCCGGGAAGCTGCTCAAGGTCGGTACGCCCCCGGCCGTACTGGTCAGCCACCTCCGGGTGGCGGTACCGGCGAACACGACGGTCCTTTCCATCTGGTACGAGGCGGCCACGCCCAGGGCGGCGCAGGCCGGCTCGCACGCGTTCGCCGCCGCGTACCTGGCCAGCCGGCAGGGCGCGGCACAGGCCAGCGTCGCCGCGCAGGTCAACGCGCTGAACACCAAGATCAAGCAGTACGGGACCACCCTCAACGCGCTCTCCGGCCGGCTCGCCCACCTCCGTACGAGCGACCCGAACCGGGCCGCGCTGGGCAGCCAGATCACCACCCTGACGAACCAGATCACCGCCCTGACCAGCCAGGCGAACCAGCTGTCCGGTACACCGGTGACCAGCGGCCGGATCATCAGCGACGCGACGCTGCCGACCGCTCCGGTACGGCCGAGGGTCCCGCTGTACCTGATCGGCGGCGGCGTGGCCGGCCTGCTGCTCGGCCTGGCGCTGGCCGGGGCGCGCGAGCGTATCGGCAGGCGCCTGCGCCCGGCGGACCTGCCCCGGCACGCCGAGGTGCCGCCGCTGCTCGCCCAACTGCCCAAGCGCCCGAAGCCCCGCTTCGACGAGGTCTTTCCCGCGCACGGGTCGACCGGGCGGATCTTCAACCGGCTGCGCAACGAGCTGCTGGCCAGCCTCGACTCGGACGACCGGGTGATCGTGGTGACGGGCGCCAGTCGAGGCAACGCCGCGAGCGTCGTGGCGGCGAACCTGGCGTCGGCACTGGCCCGTACCGGCAGCGAGGTGATCCTGGTCTGCGCCCAACTGCCGGACAGCCTCGCCCTCGCCACGCCGACCAGCCGGCTGCTCGGCGTCGCGCCGGTACCCGGGCTCGCCGAGATCCTGGCCGGCAAGGTATCCCCGGACGAGGGCATCCAGCAGGCACCCCGCAACCCGTGGCTGCGCGTGGTCACCCCCGGCGGTACCGCCAGCGCGGCCGGGCTGCTCCAGTCGCAGCAGGTCCGGGAGACCCTGGACGGGCTGCGCGGGGAGGCCGAGTACCTGGTGATCGAGGCGCCGGCGACCAGCGTGAGCGCCGACGCGCAGAGCCTTGCCAGCCTCGCGGACGCGGCGATCCTCGCAGTGGAGCTGCGCCGCACCACCCGTACCGAGCTCGCCGACGCCGCCGCCCAACTGCGCCGCGTCGGTACCCCGCTCCTCGGCGTGGTGCTCCTGCCCCGCCTCCGGCGGTTCAAGGACAGGCGGCAGCGGCTCGCGGCCGACCCCGTACTGTCCACAGAGGACAGCGCAGTGGACCTGGAGTCGGCAGACCTGGAGCCGGCAGACCTCGTGTCGGCCGAGATGAACCAGGGCGGTGGCGAGCATCTTCCCGTCGCGCCGCCGCGGGTGGGCGAGCCCCGGCAGAGTGCCGAGACCCAGCAGAGCACCGAGACCCAGCAGAGCGGCGCCCGGCCCGCCCGCCGCACCCGGACGCGCAGCGACGACACCGTCGTCATGGCCCGGCTCGACTACCACACGCTGACCGAGGACGAGGAGAGCGCGCCGTGACTGAGCTTGCGAAGGCCGAACCCGCCATAGCCCCGGATAGTGCCTCCCTCGAAAGTGCCGCCGCGAACGGGACGGCCGCGCCCGGAGCCCAGCGCGCGGTGGTCCCGGCCGACCCGAACCGGGCCGCACAGGCGAACACTGCCTACCTCGTCGAGGTCATGTCCGCGATGTACCCGGGACCGTGCGCGCTCGCCTCCGCCGACGTGTACCCGGACGGGCCACTCGTCACGGAGTTCCGCGCGGTACCGCACGCGCGCCGCCCCCGGATGCTGGTACCCGCCTCGCGCCGGGCCGCCGCGGCCGCGGTGCGCCGGTACCCGCAGTCCGACTCGGGCCTGGGCCGCATCGAGCGTGGCCTCGCGGTACTCGCGCTGCGCACCGGCGCGTCCGCACTGGTACTGCGCGACCGGATCCAGGTCGCCCGGCCGCCCGGCACCCCAGTACCGGACACCATCGACCAGTACCTGCGCCGGGCACTCAAGCAGGACGTGCTGCTGTCTGTCCACATAGGACGCGAGCGGGCCACCCGCAAGCCGGTACTCCAGTTGCTGACGCCGGAAGGCAAGGTGATCGGCTTCGCGAAGCTGGGCATCGACCCGCCGACCCGGCAACTGGTACGGATGGAGACGATCGCGCTCGTCACGCTCGACCACCTGAAGCTGCGGCGGGTACAGGCGCCCCGGGTGCTGCACGCGGGGCGGTGGCGCAACACCGATGTCCTGGTGCAGCAGGCGCTGCCGAGCTGGGGCCGGCGCGCCGAGCCACCGGCCCGCCTGCTGACCGAGGCGATGCGGGAGCTGGCGTGGTCGACCGGGGTCAGCCGCGGGCCGCTGGCCGGCAGCCGGTACTGGCGGGCGCTGCACGAGCGGCTCCGCGGGCTGGCCACCCTCGGCAGGGTCGCGGACGAGCTGGTACTCAGCATGGGCGACCTGGAGCTCACCTTCGGCGCCTGGCACGGCGACTGGGTACCCGAGAACATGGCGGCGGTCGCGGACCGGCTGCTGCTGTGGGACTGGGAGCAGTTCGCCCAGGACGTACCGGTCGGCCTCGACGCGCTCCACTACGACCTCGCGGTACGGCTGGCCGCCGGGCTCGACCCGGGCCAGGCGCTGGACGCGACCTTCGGGCGGGCGGCCGGCCTGCTGGCGCCGTTCGGTGTGGGCGAACCCGAGGCGGTACGGGCGACCGGCCTGCTGTACGCGATCGACCTGGCCACCCGGTACCCGGACGACCGGGACCTGGCGGCCCGAGTAGCGGCGTTGGCGCGCCCATGAACCAGACCCTGACCAACCTGCGCCGGGTCGACCGGTACGATCCGTCGCCCATCGACGTACGTCAGCGTGCGTACCTGCGGCGCCTGCTGCGCGCCACATTCCCCGACCGCCGGCCGGTACAGCACGACATCGCCTGCGGTACGGGCCACGGGGTACGGCTGCTGCACGGCCTGGTACGGGAGGCGCACGGGTACGACACGGGCGCCGCACACCTCGCGGCGGCGCGCGCGGCCGGCCTGCGCGCGTACTGGCACGAGGTACCCGCCGACGGGCCGGTGCCCCGTCCCGCGGTGGCGGACGGGCCCGCGGTCGTCACGGTGCTGGGCCCGTTGCTGCGCGCGCCGCGGGAGGTGCGTCACCGGGCCATCGAGTTCGCCGGCAACGTGCTGACCTCGCCCACGTCCGGCCTGTTGATCCTGGAGAACCAGGATGGCGCGCGCCAGTCCGAGGTGGTCGCGCTGCTGCGCCGGCACAGCTTCACGATCGTGGAGCGGCGTGCCTTCAGCATGTTCCCGGCGACGCCGTACCGGTCGCGCCCGCTGGCGACGCTCGTCAGCCACCTCGACGACCTGCTGTGCCGGTTCGGGTTCCTGTCCCGGTTCGGCGCCAACGTGCTCTACGTCGCCCAGCGCCGGCCGTTCACACCGCACAGCCGCACGGAACCGGAGCGCTAGCGGCCCCGTCCAGGGTTCAAAGGTCCTGGAGGATGCGCAGCGCCCGGGACACCTGGCGCATGGTGGCGGTATCCGCCACATCGACCTGATCGACGAACCACTTCTTCATCGGCGACGATAGGCGATCGGGCATGATCACATAATCACCCGACGGTACGGACAGCGGCGAGTCGCGCAGCCGCTCCCGCTCCACCACCTCGGCCACCAGGACGACGGGTACATCGGTGCCGTTGTAGACGTCTGAGCTGATCACCAGGCCGAGGCGTTCCCGGGCACCGTTGATCTGCCAGATCTCACCGCGACGCACGCCGGCCCGACCCGTACACCTCCGCGTCAACCATCTCGATCTCGCGTTCGTCGGCCAGCGCGAGCGCCTCGTCGTCGAGGCTCGCGCGCCGGACCGCGTCCGCGTGCGCCGTGAACAGCTCCCGCAGGGTGCGCTCGCGCGCAGCCTGGTCGATCCATGCCGAGAGCGAGACGCCGTCGCGCTGCGCCCATTGCCGGGCGTCCGCGATCGTCTCGTCGGAGAAGGACAGAGTCACCTTCGCAGTCATGCGCCTTATCCTACCCCCAGTATGACGATCAGTACCACCGGTACTCCTACCGGCCGCTGTCCACAGTGGCGTTCGGCATCCGGTTTTGTCGGTGGGTCCGGCTAATGTTGGCGCATGGGCACGATCGATGCCTGGATCGACCGCAGGATCGCGGTCGCCGACCAGGTCGCGCTGCACGTGCGGCAATGGCCGGGCGAGCGGCGCCCGTTCCTGCTCGTCCACGGATTGTCGTCCAACGCGCGGCTGTGGGACGTGGTGGCCGAGCGGCTGGCCGCGGCCGGGCACGCGGTAACCGCGGTCGACCTGCGCTCGCACGGGGAGAGCGACGCGCCGCCGGGTGGATACGACACCACGACCGCCGCCGACGACCTCGCGGCGCTCGCGATACCGGGTGCGATCGCGGTCGGGCAGTCCTGGGGCGGCAACGTGGCCGTCGTCTTCGCGGCCAAGCACCCCGATCTCGTGGCCGGACTCGCCCTCGTCGACGGCGGCTGGATCGCACCGGCCGAGGACTTTCCCTCCTGGGAGGAGTGCGCCGCCGCGCTGCGCCCACCGGAGATCGACGGCCTGGCCGCGTCGCAACTGGAGGGATACATCCGCGGCGGGCACCCCGACTGGTCCGAGGCCGCGGTCGCCGCGACCCTGGCCAACCTGCGGGTGTGGCCCGACGGCACGCTGACCCGCCGGCTGCCCATCGACCGCCACATGCAGATCGTGCGCAGCATGTGGGACGACCCGCCGCAGCCCTACTACCCCGCGATCACCGTGCCGGTCCTGCTGATCCCGGCGATCCCGGCCGACCTGGCCGCCGGGAGCGCGCGCCGAGCCCACATACAGGCCGCCGCCGACGCCCTGCACGACGCGACCATCCGTGAATACGTCGGTGCCGATCACGACCTGCACGCCCAACACCCCGACGAACTCGCCACCGACCTGCTCGGTCTCGCGGCCCGGATCGGCGACTGATGGCACGCCTGCTGGTCATCATGGGCAGTGGCGAGACCGCACCCACGATGGTCAAGCCGCACCGCGCCATCTTCGAGCGGGTCGGGGAGGCGCCCGCGGTGCTGCTCGACACCCCCTACGGATTCCAGGAGAACGCCGAAGACATCTCCACCCGCGCCACCCAGTACTTCGCGGCGAGCGTGGGCCGGCGCGTCGACGTGGTGAGCTGGCGGGCGAGCCCGCTACCCGCCCTCGCCCGGGAGCGCGCCCTGGCCGCCCTCGCCCAGGCGGGCTGGGTCTTCGCCGGACCGGGCAGCCCGACCTACGCGCTGCGGCAGTGGCGGGATACCCCAGTACCCGACCTGCTCACCGAGAAGCTCACCAGCGGCGGCGTGGTTGTCTTCGCCAGTGCCGCCGCGCTCACGCTCGGGTCGCACACCATACCCGTCTACGAGATCTACAAGGCCGGCGTGGATCCCGGCTGGGAGCCCGGCTTCGATCTGGTACGCCGGGCGACCGGGCTGCCCGCGGTGGTGATCCCGCACTACGACAACGCCGAGGGCGGGCACCACGACACCCGCTTCTGTTACCTCGGCGAGCGCCGGCTGTCCGCGATCGAGCGGGACCTGCCCGAGGAGTCGTTCATCCTCGGCGTCGACGAGCACACCGGCATGGTCCTCGACCTGGACGCGCGGACCGCGACCGTACTGGGCAACGGTGGCGTGACGATCCGGCGCCGGGGCCGCAGCCGGGTCTACCCGACCGGTTCGGCGATCAGCTTCGAGGAACTCGCCAGCACCGAGGGTGGCGCCGTCCTCGCGGCACCGTCCACAGTGGAACTGTCCGAACCCGCTAACGCGACGCCGCCCGCGAGCGGCTCGCTGTTGGTTGGCGCGCAGCGGCTGGAGGCGGCGTTCGACACTGCGTACACGGCCCGCGACGTCGACGGCTGCGTGACCGCGCTGCTCGACCTGGAGCAACTGCTCGTCGACTGGGCGGCCGATACGAACATCTCCGACGAGGGCGAGCGCGCGCGGGCCACGCTGCGCCGGATGGTGCTGCGCCTGGGCGAGCTCGCCGCGACCGGTGCGAAGGATCCCCGTTCCGTACTGCGCCCGTTCGTCGAGGCGCTGCTGCGGGTACGCGCCGAGGCCCGTGCCGCGCGCGACTTCGCCACCTCCGACCGGATCCGCGACCAGCTCGCCGCGGCCGGCGTCGAGGTGCGGGACACGCCGGACGGCGCCCTTTGGGACCTCCCAGAACAGGAGTAGGGCGCCGCCCGTGAGGATCAGGCGAGCGAAGCGAGCGCCAGCTAGCCGAGCTTCTTGGCGAGGTTCGCGTCCAGCGCGTTCATGAACTCGTCGGTGGTCAGCCACGGCGCGTCAGGCCCGATCAGCAGGGCGAGGTCCTTGCTCATCTGGCCACCCTCGACCGTCTCGATGCAGGTCTGCTCCAGCTTCTCGGCGAACTCTGTGACCGCCGGCGTCTCGTCCAGCTTGCCGCGGTGGGCGAGGCCACGTGTCCACGCGAAGATCGAGGCGATCGGGTTCGTGGAGGTCTTCTGGCCCTTCTGCCACTGCCGGTAGTGCCGGGTGACGGTACCGTGAGCCGCCTCAGCCTCCACCGTCTTGCCGTCGGGCGTCATCAGCACCGAGGTCATCAGGCCGAGCGAGCCGAAGCCCTGCGCCACCACGTCGGATTGCACGTCGCCGTCGTAGTTCTTGCAGGCCCAGACGAAGCCGCCGTCCCACTTGAGCGCCTGCGCCACCATGTCGTCGATGAGTCGGTGCTCGTACGTGATCCCGGCCTGCTTGAACTGGTCGGCGAACTCGGTGTCGAAGACCTCGGCGAACAGGTCCTTGAACCGGCCGTCGTACGCCTTGAGGATGGTGTTCTTCGTGGAGAGGTACACCGGGTAGTTGCGGTCGAGCCCGTACCGGAACGAGGCGCGGGCGAAGTCCCGGATCGAGTCGTCGAAGTTGTACATGCCCATCGCGATCCCGCCACCGGGGAAGTTCGCGACCTCAAACTCCATCGGCGCGGAGCCGTCCGCCGGCGCGTACGAGATCGTGACCGTACCCGGGCCGGGTACCACGAAGTCGGTCGCCTTGTACTGGTCGCCATGGGCGTGGCGGCCGATGATGATCGGCTTGGTCCAGCCCGGCACCAGGCGAGGTACGTTCGCCATGATGATCGGCTCACGGAAGACGACGCCGCCCAGGATGTTGCGGATCGTCCCGTTGGGCGAGCGCCACATCTTCTTGAGCCCGAACTCCTCGACGCGCGCCTCGTCCGGCGTGATCGTCGCGCATTTCACGCCGACGCCGTACCGCTTGATGGCGTTCGCCGCGTCCACCGTCACCTGGTCGTCGGTCGCGTCCCGGTACTGGATCGACAGGTCGTAGTAGTCCAGCTCGACGTCCAGGTAGGGGACGATCAGCTGGTCGCGGATCTGCTTCCAGATGATCCGGGTCATTTCGTCGCCGTCGATTTCGACGACGGGCTTAGCAACCTTGATCTTCGCCATGCCGGGGTGCGCTCCTCTCCGTGACAAACAGTACGAGCGTACTGCAGCAGTCAGAGGTCCGCGACGTCCGCCTGCTTGCTTCGTACCGCCTCGGCCGCCTCGGTGAGCGCGGCGAGCTCGGAATCGGTCAGCGGGGTCTCAACCACCCGCTTGATCCCAGTCGCGCCCAGCTCGGCAAGCACGCCGAGGTACACGCCGGAGATCCCGTACTCGCCATCGACCCAGGCACAGACCGGGAACACGGCGCCGGAGTCCTCGGCGACCGCACGCGCCATCCGAGCCGCCGCGGCCGACGGGGCGAAGTACGCGGAGCCCGTCTTCAGCAGCCCGACCACCTCGGCGCCGCCGTTGCGGGTACGCACGACCAGCTCCTCGATCTTCTCCGCGGGCAGCAGGTCGGCGAGGGGCTTACCGTCCACAGTGCACTGTGACGGTACCGGCACCATGGTGTCGCCGTGCGAACCCAGCGTCAGCGTCTTCACGCTGCGCACCGGTACGCCCAGTTCCTCGGCGACGAAGTTGGTGAAGCGGGCGGTGTCCAGCACCCCAGCCTGACCGAGTACCCGGTTGCGGGGGAAGCCCGAGGCGATCTGCGTCAACGCGGTCATCTCGTCCAGCGGGTTGGAGACCACGATGATGACGGCGTTCGGCGCGTACTTCGCGACGTTCTCGGCGACACCTCGCACGATCTTCGCGTTGACCTCGAGCAGGTCCATCCGGCTCATGCCCGGCTTGCGAGGCAGGCCGGCCGTGATGATGACCACGTCCGAGCCCTCAAGCGCCTCGTATCCCTCGCCGTTGGGCCCGGTCGTCACGCCGACGACCTTGGTCTCGAAGCCCTCGACCGGACGCGACTGGTTGAGGTCCAGGGCGAGGCCGGCGGGGCGGCCCTCGATGATGTCGGTCAGTACGACGGTCTCGAACACGTCGTACTCGGCCAAGCGCTGCGCGGTCGTGGAGCCGTAGAAGCCGGCGCCGACGACAGTGACCTTCTTACCCATGGAACGGAACATAGCCCCAGCCGCGAATCGCGTACCGGCCGGGGGTCTGTCCCCCCGTCAGATCGGAATCTGGTGGAGAAACGCCGAGTCAACTACGCGTTTCTCCACCAGACCCTGATCTTGCGAGGCACGGCGGGGCGGGGCTAGTGGTAGAAGTGGCGGGTCCCCGTCAGGTACATCGTGATGCCCGCCGCCCGCGCCGCCTCGATGGACTCCTCGTCGCGGATCGACCCGCCCGGCTGCACCACCGCGCGTACGCCCGCGTCGATGAGCACCTGGAGCCCGTCGGCGAACGGGAAGTACGCGTCCGAGGCGGCCACGCTGCCCGCGGCCCGTTCGCCCGCGCGGGTGACAGCGAGGCGCGCCGAGTCCACCCGGTTCACCTGACCCATCCCGACACCGACCGTGGCCCGGTCGCTCGCGAGGAGGATCGCGTTGGACTTGACCGACCGTACCGCCCGCCACGCGAACTCCAGATCCCGCAACACTTCCGGGCTCGACGGTTCACCGGTCGCGAGGCGCCACGCGCTCACGCTGTCGCCGTGCGCGTCGATCCGGTCGGCCGTCTGGGCGAGCAGGCCACCCGAGATCCGGCGCAGCTCGACACTCTCCGGTGTCCACTGTGGAGCTACCAGTACCCGCAGATTCTTCTTCCTGGACAGCACATCCACCGCACCGTCCGCATAGGACGGTGCCACAACCACCTCGGTGTGGATCGGCGCGATCTGCTCCGCCAATTCGACGGTGACCTCGCCGTTGACGGCGATGATGCCGCCGTAGGCGGATACCGGGTCGCAGGCGTGCGCCTTCCGGTGTGCCTCCGCCACATCCGCGCCCACCGCGATGCCGCAGGGGTTGGCGTGCTTGATGATGGCGACGCACGGGTCGGTGAAGTCGTGGCAGGCCCGCCAGGCCGCGTCGCCGTCAACGTAGTTGTTGTACGACATCTCCTTGCCCGACAGCTGGACGGCCTGCGCCAGCCCGGCGGGCACCGCCGGGTCCACATAGAGCGCGGCGCGCTGGTGCGGATTCTCCCCGTAGCGCAGCATCGCCTGGCGGCGCACGGCGAGGCTCGCGAACTCCGGCCACCAGTCGTCGCGGTCGAGCGCCTCGGTGACCGAGAACCAGTTCGCGATGGCCACGTCGTACTCGGCGATGTCCGCGAAGGCCCGGGCGGCCAGTGCCCGGCGCTGCGCCAAAGTGGTGCCGCCCGCGGCCAACGCCCCCACGATCAGGGGGTATCCGTCGGAAGACGTGACCACCGCGACGCTGGCGTGGTTCTTCGCCGCCGCTCGTACCATCGTCGGGCCGCCGATGTCGATCTTCTCGATACACGCTTCGAAGTCGGCGCCGGACGCGACCGTCTCGGCGAACGGGTACAGGTTGGAGACGAGCAGGTCGAACGGCTCGATGCCCAGCTCCTGTAGCTGCCGCACGTGCTCGGGCAGGCGCAGGTCGGCCAGCAGCCCGGCGTGTACCTTCGGGTGCAGCGTCTTGACCCGCCCGTCGAGGCACTCGGGGAAGCCGGTGAGCTGCTCGACCGGGGTGACCGTGGCGCCGAGGTCCCGGATGCGTGTCGCGGTGGTACCCGTCGATACGATCTCCACCTCGGCCGCGACCAGAGCCGGTACCAGCTCGTCCAGGCCGCTCTTGTCGTACACGCTGATCAGTGCCCGGCGGATCGGCCGCACATCGGTCATGGGATCGTGACCCTTCTTCCAGTGATCGTCCAGCCCTCGCGGACCAGCCGGCCGACGTACTCAACCAGCTGTCGTCGCTCGGCGTCCTTGATGCGTTCGGTGAGGCTCTCCTCGGTATCGCCGTCGAGTACCGGCACCGCGACCTGCGCGATGATCGGCCCGGTGTCCATGCCCTCGTCGACGAAGAAGAGCGTGGCGCCGGAGATCCGTACGCCGTACGCCAGCGCGTCGCGCGGGCCGTGGATGCCGGGGAACGCCGGCAGCAGCGCGTTGTGCGTGTTGACGTAGCGGTCGGCGAACGCGCCGAGGAACGCCGGACCGACCAGCTTGAGGAAGCCCGCCGAGATGATCAGGTCGGGCTCGTGTGCGGCGACGCTCGCGGTGAGCGCGGCGTCCCAGTCGGACCGTTCGGCGTAGTCCTTGATCCGGTGTACGAACGCCGGCACGCCGTGATTCGCGGCGCGGGTCAACCCCTCGATGCCGTCCCGGTCGGCACCGACGGCCACCACCCGCGCACCGTATTCGGGGTCCGCGCAGGCGTCCAGCAACGCCTGGAGGTTGCTCCCCGACCCGGAGATCAGGACGACGAGGCGTGCGGGGCGCCCATCGACCGGTCCCTGACGCACCATCACGCTCCGCAGCCTACCGGTGGTGCAATGGGGCTGTGTCGGTGGCGTGCGCCCGGTACGCTGCCACGATCTCATCCGTTTCGGAGGCGTGACATGCAGCCTGGGTATCCCGGACCCGGCCAGGACCCACAAGATCCATACAACCAGAACCAGTACAACCAGAACCAGTACAACCAGGATCCGTACAACCAGGACCCGTACTCGCAGCAGCCGCAACAGCCTCAGCAGCCGCAGTACCCGCAGGGGCAGCCGCAGTACCCCGACTATCCACAGAGCCCGCAGTACCCCCAGAACCCGCAGTATCCACAGAGTCCGCAGTATCCACAGAACCCGCAGTATCCACAGAGTCCGCAGTACGGCGGCGACCCATACGCCCAGCAGCAGTACGCGCCCGGCGGCGGCTATTCAGTACCGCCGATGATGGGTCCACCTGCTGGTGGTGGCCAGAACAACACGCTCGGCCTGCTCTCGATGATCTTCGGCATCCTGTCGATCCCGCTCGGCATCTGCTGCGGCATCCTCGGCGTCGGCCTGGGCATCGCCGGCGTCGTGCTGGGCATCCTCGGAATGCGCAAGGTCAACCAGGGCCTGGCGACCAACCGCGGGATGGCGCTGGCCGGCATCATCTGCGGCGCGATCGGCGTGGTCGGCTGGATCATCCTGCTCGCCATCTCGGCGTCCACGAACCTGCTTCACTTCGGGACCACAACACCCTGACATCCCTCCCCGCCGTCGTGCCCCCGCCGCCGCACCCCCCCGCCGCAACTTCATTGAAATTGCGGTGTTGGGGCCCTTCCAACACCGCAATTCCAATGAAGTTGCGGTGATCTTGGGGACCAGCGGGGCGGGCGGGCGAGCGGGCTGGAGAGCGGAAGGGTCAGCGGCGGACCCCGATGAGGATGTAGGTGGCGCTCGTCGCGATCAGCGCGCCGAGCGTCACCACCCCGGCCCCGATCAAGCCGACCTCCCAGCCGACCGGGCCGGTCACCGACAGCCGACCGCCGCTCAGCGAACCGCCCGACGCCCACGCGAGCAGCCCGAGCACCACGCCCGCGACCGGTCCGGTCAGCGCGGCGGCACCGAGCAGGCCACCCCACGTCGGCGGCGACGCCTGCCGGGCCGCCGCCTGACGGGTACGGCGCCGGACCAGCAACCACCCCGCGGTCATCCCGCCGGCCAGCGGTACCCCCAGCAGCAGCGCGGCCGGCCCGCCCACGACCGTGGAGGGCAGGCCAACCAGGACCGGTACCGCGGGCAGCGCGCCCAGCTTCACCCGCGCGGCGCTGACGATCGTGCCGGTACCCACCGCGAACCCCGGGCCGATCAGGTACCCGGCCGCCCAGGTGGCGAGGTTGGGCGCGTACGCCAGGCAGAGCGCGGTCAGTCCGGCCTGCCCCGCGACGCCGGTGTGGTACGCGGCCAGCATGTCGGCCGCGTCCCGCCCCGCCACCGCGACCGCGGTACCGGCGGTGGCCGCCCCCGCCCCGAGTACCAGCAGGGCACCCACGAGACCGGTACGCAGCCCATCCCGTACCGGTACCGGCAGCGCGTCGAGTACCCGCCCCGCGAGCCCGCTCTCGAACGCCGCGCCGGTACCGCCGGTGAGCAGACCGAACCCGGCCAGCGTGAGGCCGGCACGCAGCGGGGTCACCAGCAGGTCGGTACCGGCGATCGCGATCGCCGCGCCCGCGCCGAGCAGCCCGTACACGACGCCGACGGCTCCCGCGACGAGCACGACCTGCCGGGCTGAGCCGGTTCGCCGGGCTCCGACGGCACGGGCGGTGTGCACGCCCGCCCGTACGCACCGCCAGGCGGCGAGGGCGGTCAACGCGAGCGGTGCGAGGCGCAGCGAACCGGCCCGGGTGCCGATCGGTACCCCGTGCGTGAGCAGCCAGCCTGCGGTGCCGAAGCGGAACACCACCCGTACCGGCACCCCGCCGGCGAGCAGGGTGACGAGTGCGACCGCCGCGACCACGACCGCGTACGACACGATCGACGCCCAGCCCGTGGTCACCAGCGCGGCGACCAGCAGCGGCGCCCGCCGCCGCGGCGGCGGCGCGTCCCCACTGTCGGAGGGGCGCTGCATCACGTCAGGGGTGCTGGCCATCGCCTCCGACTCTCTCAAACGCGGGACGGCCGGTCACCTCGACCGGCCGTCCCGCGTTCAGGACAAACTCAGAGGGCGCTGACGACTTCCCGCATCAGGCGCGCGGTCTCGCTCGGCGTCTTGCCGACCCGGACGCCGGCGGCTTCCAGGGCCACCTTCTTGGCGTCGGCCGTGCCGGACGAGCCGGAGATGATCGCGCCCGCGTGCCCCATCGTCTTGCCGGGCGGCGCGGTGAAGCCGGCGATGTACCCGACAACCGGCTTGGTGACGTTGGCCTTGATGAACTCGGCGGCCCGCTCCTCCGCGTCGCCGCCGATCTCGCCGATCATCACGACGGCGTCGGTCTCCGGGTCCTCCTGGAACGCGGCGAGCGCGTCGATGTGAGTGGTCCCGATGACCGGGTCGCCACCGATACCGACACAGGTGGAGAAGCCGATATCGCGCAGCTCGTACATCATCTGGTACGTCAGGGTGCCCGACTTGGAGACCAGGCCGACACGGCCCGGGCCGGTGATGTCCGCGGGGATGATGCCCGCGTTGGAGGCGCCGGGCGACGCGATGCCGGGGCAGTTGGGGCCGATGATGCGGGTACGGTTGCCCTGCGCCACGTTGTACGCCCACGCGGCCGTCGAGTCGTGCACCGGGATGCCCTCGGTGATCACGACGCACAGCCCGATACCGGAGTCGATCGCCTCGATGATCCCGGCCTTCGCGGCGGCCGGCGGTACGAACGTGACGATCGTGTCGGCGCCGGTCTCCGCCATCGCCTCGGCGACGGTCGCGAACACCGGTACCTTCGTGCCGTCGAAGTCCACGTGGATGCCAGCCTTGCGCGGGTTGGTACCGCCGACGACGGCGGTACCCGCACGCAGCATGCGCCGGGTGTGCTTGGAGCCCTCGGACCCGGTGATCCCCTGTACCAGTACCTTCGAATCCTTGGTCAGCCAGATCGCCATCTCATGCTCCTACGGCAGCGAGTTCGGCGGCCCGCTGGGCCGCACCGTCCATTGTGTCCACCCGCTCGACCAGCGGGTTGCCGCTGGTGTCCAGGATGTGCCGGCCGAGTTCCGCGTTGTTGCCGTCCAGCCGCACGACGAGCGGCTTCGTGACCGCCTCGCCCCGCTCGCCGAGCAGCTTCAGCGCCTGGAGGATGCCGTTGGCGACCGCGTCGCACGCGGTGATGCCACCGAACACGTTGACGAAGACGCTCTTCACGCTCGGGTCGGAGAGCACGATCTCCAGGCCGTTCGCCATCACCTCGGCGCTGGCACCGCCGCCGATGTCGAGGAAGTTCGCCGGGCGCACCCCGCCGTACCGCTCGCCCGCGTAGGCGACAACGTCCAATGTGGACATCACGAGTCCCGCGCCGTTGCCGATGATGCCGACCTCGCCGTCGAGCTTGACGTAGTTGAGGTCACGCTCCTTGGCCCGCTGCTCCAACGGGTCGACCGCGGACTTGTCCGCCATCGCCTCGTGGTCCGGGTGGCGGAACGTGGCGTTGTCGTCGAAGGTCACCTTGGCGTCCAGCAGCAGTACCCGGTCGCCCTCGACCCGGGCCAGCGGGTTCACCTCGACCAGTGTCGCGTCCTCGGCGACGAAGGCCTGCCAGAGCTTTACCGCGATCTTCTCGATCTGGTCAGCGACGTCGGCCGGGAAGCCCGCCTGGGCGACGATCTCCCGGGCGGTCGCCTCATCCACGCCGGTGTTCGCGTCGATCGGCCGCTTCACGACCTTCTCCGGCGCCTCCTCGGCGACCTGTTCGATCTCCATGCCGCCGGCCACGCTCGCGATGCAGAGGAACGTGCGATTGGCGCGGTCGAGCAGATAGGAGAAGTAGTACTCCTCGAGGATGTCGGCGGTCGTGGTGATCATGACCTTGTGAACCGTATGGCCCTTGATGTCCATGCCGAGAATGTCCGTGGCGCGGGCCTGCGCTTCGTCGACCCCGTCGGCGAGCTTCACGCCGCCGGCCTTGCCCCGGCCACCGACCTTGACTTGGGCCTTGACGACCACCCGCCCGCCGAGCCGCTCTGCGATACCGCGTGCTTCTTCAGGGGTGGTGGCGACACCGCCGTCGAGCACGGGCAGCCCATGCCGCGCGAACAGCTCCCGCCCCTGGTACTCGTACAGGTCCACCGGATTCCTCTCAGGCCGATTTCTGAACGCCATACCTGCGGCGCAGCCTAGCTACCCCAGCTGAAAGAGCACCCGCCCGGGTACGGGGTGTGCGCTAGTACACACCGAGCAGACACCCAGCACACACCCAACTTCTCGCCGCGACCGGCCGTAACCGTCGGATACAGGCGTCGTTAGGAAGGATGTCGGCCAAGGCGCAAGCCGAAGCCGGAAAACCAAAGACGGCCGATGCCCTGTCGGTCGAGGGGTGGCGGCGGGGCGTCGTGCATGAGTGGCCGGGCGTGTGAGGGGTGCGCCCGGCCACTCCCCTTTGATTTGGGTACGAATGTGAATTGACGTACGAGCGGTCAGGCGACCGGTGTCGCGACGTGGGTACGCACCCAGTCCACGATGGCCTGCATGGACGCGCCCGGCGTGAAGATCTTGGCGACGCCCAGCCGCTCCAGCTCTGGAATGTCCTCGTCTGGGATGATTCCGCCACCAAAGACGACGATGTCCTCGGCGTCCCGCTCGCGCAGCAGTTCCAGTACCCGCGAGAACAACGTCATGTGCGCGCCGGAGAGTACCGACAGGCCAACGGCGTCGGCGTCCTCCTGGATCGCGGTCTCCACGATCTGCTCGGGCGTCTGGTGGAGACCGGTGTAGATCACTTCCATGCCGGCGTCCCGCAGCGCCCTGGCGACGACCTTCGCGCCCCGGTCGTGCCCGTCCAACCCCGGCTTCGCGACGACAACCCGTATTCGTTCAGTCACGGTACCCACACTTCCCTCCTGAACGAACGGTAACCCGCCGGGTTCACGGTTCCGTAAACGCTGTACTTGTCAATACGGAGTGTACCCACGTAATAACGGATAGCGTTTTAATACAACGAATGGCGCGGTCAAAGGTTACGAATTTCCGCGTGTCGAACGGTACATTCGCACATGGCACCAGGAAATTCCCAGGCTGGCTTGTGGTCTGGCTTACCAGTTAGCTACGGTGTCCCCTGTTGTCATGCGGTTGACACCTGCTCGACGACAAGGCGCCGAACGGTGACGATTCGACGCCACAGTGTTGCCGACTCGGAGGATGTGCGTGTCTTCTTCTCGGGAAGATAACGGCCGCTATCGCGGGCGCCGCCGCGCACCGACCCCTCCTCGCGCGCGCTACGCGGCCGTGGTCACCA